>DAIQOT010000123.1:0-11223 GCA_036787695.1 Solirubrobacterales bacterium
AGCGACCCGAGGAAGCCCGCGAGCCGCGGCGGCGTCACCGGCGGCAGCCCCCGCTCGGCGGCCGCCCGGGCGGCGGTCCTCGTCGGGGCAACCCCGATCAGCGCCGGCGCCCACCGTCCCTCCATCGCCTCCCCGATCGGCGTGCACACCGCCCCGACGACCCCTTCGGCCACCGCCACCACCCCGGCGACATCGCCGCCATAGAGCCCCCGCAGCCCGCCGACGGAGAAGAAGATCTCCCCCGACCTCTCGGTCTCCACCGCGGCCCCGATCCCCTCCAGCGCCGCCGCCATCGCCTCGCTCCGCTCCGCCGCCGCAACCGGATCAGCCCCGGGTCCACTACTCCCGCCACCAGATGATTCGCGCCCGGGTCTGAGCCCCCCGGCAAGACCCGGGCGCGTAGAAGTCGCGAGGTAGCCATCGATGACGCAAGCGATCTCCATACGAACGTATGTTCGCTACAAGGAGCTTAGCGAACCACAGACAAGAAATCGCGAACAAAGCTTTCGAAGCTCGCAAAGTCCCGCGTCGCGTCGGCGACGTTGGCGGCAATCCCAGCAAATCGTAGATCGGGCCCAACTCCCTCCAGCAGCGTCCGGGCGCCGCTGAGCAGCATGTAGTCGCTGAGGCTTCGGTTGGTCGGATCATCCAGCCAGCGGAGGATCTGCCGGAGGACACGGAAGAGCTGTGGCCAGTCCTTGGATCCTCGGGATCCACCGACGGCAAGAAAATCGGCCCATCGATCGCTTGCTCCGAAGCGGTTTTCATTTCCAACGGTCCAATCTCTGACGAGGCCGACAGAGGCGAGCGAGGTCGCAGCTTCTCGAACGTTCCGCTTCGTATAGGCCGTCGACTCGGCGAGTGCCTGCGCGTTCATCCACGGCGTGTCGATCGTGAGAAGTGCACGGGCCACCTCCGCACGCACACTGACCCCCATCAGCATTCGAAGGCGAAACGCGAAGTTGATCGGCAGGGCGAGGTCTGGCGCCTGCGACTTCCCGCTCGGTTTGGACCGAGGTTTCACGAAGCCTTGGGCGAGGAAGGCCGGGTCGGGATCGGAGACTTTCAGTCCGCCCCCGCGGAAGAACGGTCGAGGGCTGTCGCCATTGCCGGGTCTCGGGGCGAGCCGGAACCGGGGGTGGTTCTCGCCCAGCCATCCGACGACCGCCTCGACCAGCGCTCGATCGGCGTCGTCCACGGCCAGATTCCGCAGTCGTTGGACGCTGAGTAGCCGCTCGTTGACGAGCATCCAATCCAGTACCTCTTCGAAGAGCCTCGGTTCGCCGCGGCCGACCTCGAAGGTCAGCAGCAGCAGCGCCTCGGGGTCGGTCGCCCAGGAGTCGCGTCGGCTCGTGCTCGCGGACACGCCCATCTGGCCCCACTCGTCCCAGAGGAAATCGACCAGCTCCTCTCGGACATCGTCCCTAAGTTGAGAGATCGACATTCTCTACTCCGAACGTGGCAAGCGCGCCGCGAAGGACCTGGGCGTATCCCTCCGACGGATCCTGGGTGCGACTCCACTGCGCCGCGGCGACCAGCTCTTCCTCCGTCGGCGCGAGAGCGCGCAGATCCGACTCGTGCTTCCCGGGGCCTTGATCGACCGCGGCGTAGAGCTTGAAGTGGATCTGGTCGTAGCGCGAGGCCAGATAGACGACCAGTGCCTCTCCGTAGTCGCGTCGCTCGAGGCGATCGACGAAGCCATCGGGGAGGCCGAACTTGAGGAGATCGGTAGGGCCCGGGTTCAGCCAGCCCGCCGGCAGGGAGAAATCGCGGGCAACCAGGTCGCACGCCGCCTGCAACCCTTCTGGCAGCGGCTTCGCGTAGTCGAGGTCTTCGTCGGAGCGCAGGGCGACGATGTCGACATCCTTGGTCGTCCGCTCGACCAGGCCGAGCGCCAGCAGAGCGGAACCGCCGATCACGACAAGCTCGAAGCGTTCCTGCCGTGCGTCAAGTTGCTCCCCCAAGGCTCCAAGGAAGAGGTCAGCAGTATTTGACGTGATGTTAGACATCCCGAATCAGGATGTTAGACATCGCGACTCGCGTTACTGCAAGAAGTCGCCCGCGAGCTTTTCGCTCAGCTCGCGGAGGGCTCGCTGGGCATCCGGGTCGTAGGCCTGGGCTTCGGCGCGGGTCTCTTGCTCGCGGTCGAAGAAGTGGCCGGTGACGGTGTCGAGCTCGGGGTCGACGGCGACGCGGACGGTGGATTCGACGCCGCGGTCGAGGGAGTCGACGGAGGTGCCGCGCTCGTCGATGACGATCTTGGTCGGCATGAAGGTCGCGGGGTGGAGGGAGTTGACGGTGATGCCGGTGGCGAGGAGGCGGGCCGCGAGGTCGTTGGCGTAGGTGATCTGGGCGAGCTTGCTCTGCGCGTAGGCGCGGCGGCCTTCGTAGTAGGAGGTCTCGAGGAGGGGGTCGTCGAAGTCGAGCGCCGCCTGGCCGAGGGAGGCGACCATCACGATCCGCGCGGGGGCCGAGCGTTCGAGCAGCGGCAGCAGTCGCTCGGTGAGGACGAAGCCCGCCAGGTAGTTGACCGCGAAGCGCAACTCGATCCCGTCTTTGCTCTCCTCGCGGTCGGGCGAGTCGGGCAGGCCGCTGCCGATCCCGGCGTTGTTGATCAGCAGGTGGAGGGCGTCGAGCGCGCCGACCTCGTCGGCGAGGGCGCGCACCTCGGCCAGCGAGGCGAGGTCCGCCCGGTGGGTGAAGACGCGCTCGTTGCCGGTCGCCGCGACGATCTCCTCGCGCGCCCGCTCCAACTTCTCGGCGCTGCGCCCGTGGATGTGGACCGCCATCCCGATCGCTGCCAACCGCTCGGCCAGCGCCCGACCGAGGCCATCGGTCGCCCCGGTGACCAGCGCCACCGTCTCTTTCGGATCCCTGCTCATGGCACCCGTAGGACGATCTTGCCCGTCCCTTGGCCATCTTCGGCGTGCCGGTGCGCGTCGGCCGCCCGCTCCAGGTCGAAGACCTCGTCGACCTCGATCTCCAGCTTGCCCCGCTCGATCAGGTCGCACAGCCCGGCCAGCCCGACCGGGTCGGGCTCGACCAGGATCCCGGTCGCCCGCTTGTGTTCGGCCGCGGCGAGGTCGTGCAGCGCGCTCTTCACCCCGCTCGGCACCGAGACCAGCGTCCCACCGGGGCGCATCACCGGCAGCGAGCGCTCGCCGTAGCGGCCGGTGAAGTCGATCACCGAGTCGAGTTCCGAAAGCTGAGAGTCGAAGTCGTCGTCGCGGTAGTCGAGCGTCCGCGCCGCCCCCAGCCCCGCGAGGAAGTCGGCCTGCTCGCGCCGCGCGGTGGCGAAGACGTTGGCGCCGCGCGCCGCGGCGACCTGCACGGCGAGGTGGCCGACCCCGCCCGCGCCGCCGTGGATCAGCACGTCGTCGCCCTCCTGCACGCGGAGCGTGTCGACGACGATCTGCCAGGCGGTCAGCCCGGCCAGCGGCAGCGCCCCGGCCTCCTCGACCGACAGCGTCCGCGGCTTGCGCGCGAAGTGGCGCGAGGGCGCGGTCACGAACTCGGCGTAGGCGCCCGCTTCGCGTGGGAACCAGGGCATGCCGAAGACCTCGTCGCCGACCTCGAAGCGGGTCACGCCGCCGCCCACCTTGGTCACCTCGCCGCAGACGTCCCAGCCGACCGTGATCGGGAAGCCGCCCATGTTCGACGACGCGCCCTTGCCTTCCCGCGACTTGAAGTCGACCGGGTTGACCCCGGCGGCGCGCACCCGCACCTGGACCTCGGTCGGGATCGGCTCGGGAGCCTCGACCTCCTCGGGCCGCAGCACCTCCGGCCCGCCGAACTCATGCTGGACGATCGCCTTCACAGAGGCCGATCTTAGGACGTGACCCCGCGCGGCGAGGCCGCGGGTGCGTTTCGCTACGTTCGCTCTCCTTGAAGTGGCTATCCCGTATAGCGGTCGACGTCCAGCCCCTGCGCGAGTCGCGGGACTTCCGCCTGCTCACGATGGGCTCGCTGATCACCGGCCTCGGCACCCAGGCGACGCTGGTCGCGCTCCCCTACCAGGTGTTCGTGATCACCGGCTCGGCCTTCCTCGTCGGCCTGATCGGCGCCGCCGAGCTCGGCCCGCTGATCATCGCCTCGCTCTTCGGCGGCGCCCTCGCCGACCGCTTCGACCGCCGCCGGCTGCTGCTCTTCTGCCAGCTCGCCCTGGTCGCGATCGCCGCCGCCCTGGCGGTCGCCGCGGCGCTCGGCCCGCCGCCGGTCTGGATCCTCTTCGTCCTCGCCGCGGCGATGGCGGGCGCCTCGGCGGTCGAGCGCGTCTCCCGCTCGGCGACCGTCCCCAACACCGTCTCCAAAGAGCGCCTGCCGGCGGCGATCTCGCTCACCTACGGGCTCTACCAGCTGACCTCGGTCGCCGGGCCCGGCGTCGGCGGCGTGCTGATCGCGGCCTTCGGCCTGACCACGCCCTACGCGGTCGACGCGGTCAGCTGCCTCGGCATGGCGGGCGCTGCGGCGATGATGTCGGCGCAGCCGCCGACCGTCGGCGCGGGCGGCCACGAGCCGGTCTTCCGCTCGATCAAGTCTGGCCTCGCCTACCTCAAGCAGATCCCGGCGGTGACCGCGGGCTTCGTCATGGACCTCTCGGCGATGACCTTCGGCATGCCGCGCGCCCTCTTCCCGGTCCTCTCGCTGACCGTCTACCACTCGGGCGCCGCCGGCACCGGGCTGCTCTACGCCTCGGTCGCGGCCGGGTCGACCGTCGCAGCGCTGACCACCGGATGGATGTCGCACGCCCGCCGACTCGGCCGCATCGCCCTCGTCGCGGTCGCCTTCTGGGGGATCTTCATCGCCCTCGCCGGGGTGGTCAACGCGATCTGGGGCGCGGCGATCTGCTTCGCCCTCGCCGGCGCTGCCGACTCGATCAGCGCCGTCTGCCGCTCGACGATGATGCAGACGCTGACCCCCGACGCGATGCGCGGCCGCATCTCCTCGGTCTTCAGCCTCGTCGTCGCCGGCGGCCCGCGCCTCGGCGACATCGAGTCGGGGACGGTCGCGTCGATCGTCACGCCGGAGGTCTCGGTCGTCTCCGGCGGGCTCATCTGCGTCGCCTCCGTCGGCCTGATCGCGATGGCCTTCCCGCAGCTCCCCGCCTACGACAGCGCCGCGCTCGGCACCGAAGGCGTGCAGCGCCAAGATCTCGAGGACGAGGCGCTCGAAGCGAGCGAGCTGATCTGACCGGTTCACGCCGTCCCGATCACGCAGGCTTGGCAATCTAATTTCACAGGTTGCAGGGTCGTAGGAGGCGGGTAGGCCGGGGCCATGCAAGCGACGAGATCCGAAGGATTGCGGGCCTCTCTGCCCCTGCCGCCGCTGCGGGCGAGCCGGCTCGAGTTCGGCCTCGACGACCTCCACGACCTGCGCGCCCAGGTCGCCGCCACCGCCACCGCGGTCGGCCTCTCGCAGCGCCGGACCACCGATCTGGTCGCCGCCGCCTCGGAGCTCGCCGCGAACAGCGTCCTGCACGGCGGCGGACGCGGCCTGGCGACGATCTGGGGCGACCACGGCGTCGCCTTCGTCGAGGTCGCCGACGCGGGCCGGATCACCGACCCCGAGGTCGGCACCCGCCTTCCCGACCCCACCGTCGAACACGGCCGCGGCCTCTACATCGCCAACCGGCTCTGCGACGAGGTGTCGATCGACAGCGGCGAGAGCGGCACCCGGGTGCGCCTGCGGATGGCGATCGCGACCGACTAGGAGCGCGTCTGTAGAAGCCCGCTCTAGTAAGGAGGGCGTCCCTAGACGCGGCGCAGCGCCAGCAGCACGATGTCGTCGCGCAGCGCCCCGCCCGCCCGCGAGAAGGCGTCGCCGCGCAGCCGCGCCGTCATCTCCTCGATCGCCAGCGGCGCCAGGTATTCGGCCAGCCGCGCCAGCTCGAGCGGGTCGCGATGCTCCGAGAGCGGCCCCGCCTCGAGCCAGCCGTCGGTGCAGAAGAGCAGCGTGTCGCCGGCGGCGAAGTTGGCGTCGTGGCGCTGCACCTTGGCGTCGTGGAGCGCGCCGAGCACGGTGCCGCCGCCGAGCAGCCGGGCGCCGCCCTTGCGCACGTGGACCGGCGGCGGATGCCCGGCGCTCGCCGCGGTCAGCGTCCATTCGCCGCCCTCGACCCGCCGCAGCCGCACCAGCACCGCGGTGGCGAAGTCGTGCAGGCCGGTCCCCTCGAGCAGGAGCTCGTTGACCCGCCCGAGCACCTCCTCGGGCTCGTCGACCTCGCGGGTCAGCCCGCGCACCGCGTGGCGAACCGCGACCGAGACCCCGGCCGCCGCCGACCCCTTGCCGGCGACGTCGCCGACCAGGACCCAGCAGCCGTCGTCGGTCGGCAGCACGTCGTAGAGGTCGCCGCCGATCTCGATCCCGCGCCCCGCGGCCTCGAAGATCACCGAGGACTCGAGCCCCGGCACCCGCACCGGCCGCGGCGGGCGCAGGCCGCGCTGCAGGTTGCGGGCGATCGCGTCGCGCTCCTGGTAGAGCCGCGCGTTGTCGATCGCCAGCGCGGCGCGGTCGCCGAGCTCGCCGAGGAACTCGAGCTCGTCCTCCTCATAGCGGACCTCCGCTTTCGCGTGCAGGAAGGAGAGGGCGCCGATCTTCCGCCCCCGCGCGATCAGCGCGACGACCGCGGCCGACTCGTAGCCGGCGTCGTCGATCAGCGCCTGGTGCTCGGCGGTCTGGGCGACTGCCTCGTTGATCCCCGGCTCTTTCAGGTCGCGCCAGATCATCGGGGCGCCGTCGCGCAGCACCTGGGCGACCGGGTGGTCGCCGTCCCCTTCGAGCGGCGCGGCACGGCGGATCTCCTCCAGCCGCGCCGCCGCCCCCGGGATCGTCGAGGCGGCGACCGAGTCGCCGATCCGCCCGTCCTCGCGGATGAAGTCGATGATGCAGACCTCGGCCAGCTGCGGGACCGCTTTGTCGACGATGTTGCGCGCCGTCTCGGTCGGGTCGAGCGAGGCGTCGAGGTCGCGGGTCGCGGCGATCAGGAACTCGCGCTCCTGCCGGCGACGGCGCTGGAAGGTGATGTCGCGGGCGATCACCGAGGCGCCGGAGAGGGCGCCGCCGGCCGCGGTGATCGGCGAGATCGTCAAGGCGACGTCGATCACCGCGCCGTCCTTGCGACGCCGCCGCGTCTCGTAGGTGTCGAGCGCTTCGCCCCGCCGCACCGCGCCGAGGATCTTGTCGACGTCGCCCCTCAGCCCGTCGGGCATGAGGAAGGAGACGTGCCGGCCGACCGCCTCCTCGGAGGTGTAGCCGTAGAGCTCTTCGGCGGCCGGGTTCCAGCTGGTGACGACGCCGTCGAGGTCTTTCGAGAGGACCGCGTCCTGGGTGCCGGCGACGACCAGCGCCAGGTGGGCGCGGGTCAGCTCGACCTCGACCCGGTGGCTGACGTCGCGGGCGATGATCGTCGGCCCGGCCCCGCCCGCGGGCGCCCGCACGATCGTCAGCTCGACCTGGAACTCGCTGCTGTCGGCCCGCCGCGCGGTCGCTTCGAGCCGCTGCCCGAGCGTCTCCTCGGCGCTCCGCTCCTCGTCGAGCAGGCGCTCGCGGACGCTCTCGCGCAGCTCGGCCGTGATGATCAGCTCGACCAGGTCGAGGCCGACCGCGACCGACCGCGGGGTGCCGAAGAGCTCCTCCGCCGCGGCGCTCCACTCGAGCACCGTCCCCTCGGGGTCGACCGTGATGACCGCGTCGAGCTCGGCCGTGATCGGTCGCGCGCGTACGTGCTCATCGGCTCCCCCACCGATGGGCTGCTGGACCGAGTTCACCAGTCAAAGCTAGCGGCTTGTGTCATTGGTAGCTTCCGACCGCGTGAAGCGCATCAACATCGCCACACCGGAGTTCACCTGGGACGAGACCGATCCGGAGGGCTTCCGCGCCGGCATGGCCCGGCTCGGCGGGCTCCTCGGGGCGAAGGAGACCGGCATCAGCGTCTACGAGCTGCCGCCCGGCCAGTCGGTCTGCCCGTACCACTACGAGTGCGGTGAGGAGGAGTGGCTGCTGGTCCTGAGCGGCACCCCGACCCTGCGCTCGCCGGACGGCGAGGAGCGGCTCGCGCCCTGGGACGTCGCCTGCTTCCCGCGCGGCCCCGAGGGCGCCCACGCGGTCCGCAACGACACCGCGGAGCCCGCTCGCGTGCTGATGTTCTCCACCGTCGTAGTCCCCAGCGCGACCGTCTATCCGGACTCCGACAAGGTAGGAATCTGGACCGGCGACAAGGAGACCGACGTCGTGGTCCGCCGCTCCTCGGGGGTCGGCTACTACGACGGCGAGACCTGAGAGCACCGATTAGTTCTCGTCCGACCACCCGTCTGGAGCTACATGAACACCACCGCAGGATCCGATAAACGCTGGCTCGCCCTCTACGTGCTCTGCGCGGGGATGCTGATGATCGTCCTCGACGGGACGATCGTGAACGTCGCGCTGCCGAAGATCCAGACCGACCTCGGCTTCTCGCAGTCGAACCTCGCCTGGGTCGTCAACGCCTATCTGATCCCCTTCGGCGGCCTGCTGCTGCTCGCCGGCCGGCTCGGTGACCTGCTCGGCCAGCGCCGCGTCTTCCTCGTCGGCCTGACGATCTTCACCGTCGCCTCGGCGGCCTGCGCGGCCTCGCCGACGCAGGCGGTGCTGATCGGCGCCCGCTTCGTCCAGGGGATCGGCGGGGCGCTCTCCTCGGCGGTGATCCTGGCGATGATCGTGCGGATGTTCCAGACCCCGGCCGAGCAGGCGAAAGCGATCGGCGTCTACGGCTTCGTCGCCTCGGCGGGCGGCTCGATCGGCCTGCTGCTCGGCGGCGTCCTCACCCAGGCGATCTCCTGGCACTTCATCTTCGTCATCAACCTGCCGATCGGCGTGCTGGTCGGCTGGCTGGCGCTGCGCCTGGTCGACAACCCCGACGGCCTCGGGATGGCGGAGGGCGCCGACTTCCCCGGCGCCGCCCTGGTCACCGGCGCGCTGATGCTCGGCGTCTTCACGATCCTGCAGATCACCGAGTGGGGCTGGGTCGACCCGCGGACGATCGGCGGCCTCGTCCTCGCCGCGGCGCTGCTGGTCGTCTTCGTCCGCCGCCAGGCGACGGTCGCCAACCCGTTGATGCCGCTGCGCCTGTTCAGCTCGCGCAACGTCGTCGGCGCCAACACGGTGCAGGCGCTGCTGGTCGCCGGGATGTTCGGGATGTTCTTCCTCGGCGCGCTCTACCTGCAGCGGGTCCTGCACTACAGCTCGCTCGAGGTCGGCCTCGCCTTCCTGCCGACGACGGTGGTGATGGGCGGGCTCTCGCTCGGCTTCTCGGAAAAGCTGATCATGCGCTTCGGGCCGCGCAACACGCTGATCCCGGGCTTCATCCTGGTCACGATCGCGCTGCTGCTCTTCGCCCGCACCCCGGTCGACGGCAACTACCTGACCGACCTGCTGCCGCCCTTCCTGCTGATCGGGATCGGGATCGGCACCTCGTTCCCGTCGATCATGACCCTGGCGATGTCGGGCGCGACGCCGGAAGACGCCGGGCTCGCCTCGGGCCTGGTCAACACGAGCATGCAGGTCGGCGGCGCGGTCGGCCTGGCGGTGCTGGCGACGCTCTCCACCGAGCGCACCGAAAACCTCGAAGCGGCGGGCCACGCGACCGCGGAAGCGCTCAACTCGGGCTACCACCTGGCCTACCTGGTCGGCGCCGGGCTGGCGGCGATCTCGGTGCTCATCGCGATCTTCGTCCTCAAGCCGGCGCCCGCTTCCCAGATGGACAGCGGGCCGGGCGCTCCCGAGGGCGCCGATCTCGCCGCGGAAGGCTGAGTTCGGCGGCTCCCCGGACCGTCCTACTACTTAACGCTCAGCTTCTGTACCGGCATATACGTCGAAAATCTTCCCCAAACTAATTTCGGCTCGACCGATCGCCGAAAACAACGGGGATGCAGACGATTCCCGACCAGATCGCCCAGGCGCGGGTCGCCTTTGCCGAAGCCCCCGACGAGCGCGCCCGGATGGGGCGCATCTCCGGCGTCCTCTGGATGTTCTCGGCGGTGGTCGGGATGGTCGACGTCTTCGTGCCCGGCTCCCACCACGGCTCGACCCCGATCGTCCTCGCCGTCGGCGTGCTGATCTTCGCCTACGGCCTCGGCAGCGTCACCGGCTGGATCCCCTGGGAAAAGGCGACGATGGACCAGCTGGGGACGGGCATGGCGCTGACGATCCCGGTCGCGGGCCTGGCGATCTACCTCACCGGCGGGTCGCTCTCCTACATCGAGCCGCTGCTCGTCTGCGCGCTCCTCTACGCCGCCTTCTTCTTCCCCGAGCGCTGGGCGTGGCCGCTGTCGATCGAGCTGATCGCCGTCGCCGGCGCGCCGCTGATCTACGACCCGGACGCGATCGACAACGCCTTCCTGCCCCGCTACCTCGCCCTCGCGGTCGGCTTCCTCGCCGCGACCTGGGTGATGGTCGGGCTGAAGAAGCGACTGGTCGACGCCGAGCGACGCCAGCGCGACTTCGCCAACTCCGACCCCTTGACCGGGGTCGGCAACCGGCGCTTCTTCGACACGACGATGAAGCGGGAGCTCGAACGGCGCACGCGGCCATTCGGGCGGCGCGGCCTCGACGCCAGCCCGCTGGCGCTCCTGATCGTCGACCTCGACGACTTCAAGGGGGTCAACGACCGCTACGGCCACCAGGCCGGCGACCTGGTCCTGCAGGCGGCGGCGTCCCAGGCGCTCTCGGTGCTGCGCTCGACCGACACGCTGGCGCGGATCGGCGGCGACGAGTTTGCGATCATCGCCCCCGGCGCCCACGGCGACGGCGCCATGCGGATGGCCGAATCGGTGAGCGAGGCGGTCGCCGCCGCCGACCCTGGCGATGACATCCCGGCGCCGGGCGCCTCGGTCGGCTGGGCGGTCTTCCCCGACGACGGGCAGGATTTCGAGACCCTCCTGCACTCCGCCGACGAGCGGCTGATGCGGTTGAAGCGGGTCAGCTGGCGCGACGACGGCAACGTCGATTCGGCCCGACTGGTGGGCTAGCGCCCTTGTTCGATCGCCGCTGAGTGGTGGCCGCGCTCGCTGGGTAGGAGAATCTGTGATCGCGTGAACCCGAATCTAGATATGGCGTCCAACTCGGATAACGAGGCCACCCTCAGCATCGGTGACGTGGTCACCGCGACCGGCGTCGGCGAGGCGACCCTGCGCGCCTGGGAGCGCCGCTTCGGCTTCCCCGAGCCCAAGCGGACCGCCGGAGGGCACC
>DAIQOT010000124.1:0-6375 GCA_036787695.1 Solirubrobacterales bacterium
CGGCGCGCCGTCCTCGTCGGCGCGGACCTGCTCCTCGATCCCGCGCGGGCGCCGCTCCGCCGCCAGCAGCCTTTCGACGTGCGTGGTCGCCAGCTCGCTCGCCCGCGCCAGCTGCGCCGCGGTCGCCTCGACCCCGTGCGCCTGCAGGTACTCGCGGCGGGCCTTCCGCAGCACCGCGAGCTCCCGCGCCGCCCGGTCCGAGAGCGCCACCGGCCGGGTCATCTCGGCGACCAGCTCCTGCATCGCCTTGCGCACCCAGAAGGAGGCGTAGGCCCAGAACGGCGTCCCCAGCCGCGGGTCGTAGCGGCGGCAGGCCAAGAGGAGCCCGGCGACGCCCTCCTGGATCAGCTCCCCTCGGCTCACCCCGGCGGTGGGGAAGCGGCGGGCGACGGCGACGATCGCCGGCATCAGGCCGTCGACGAGTTCGCGGCAGGCGTCCCGGTCGCCGGCTTCGGTGGCGACGGCCAACTGTCGTTCACGTTCGGGGCTGAGTCCGGCAGCCACCACGTCCCTCGAGTCGGTTCGGATCGAACGTGGAAGAACATAAACCGAAGTTGACCCAATGGATAGGGATTCATTTGCGTTCGGCGCGGGGCGGCTTACTGGGGAGGGCGGGTTTCAACCGGGTTCCACCTACTTCAAGGGAGTTGTGATGTCCACCGATACCACCGCCGCCGCGACCGTGCGGCCGCTCACCGTCGAGTTCCCACAGGCCGATGTCGACGACCTCCGCCGACGCCTCGTCGCGACCCGCTTCCCCGAGCGTGAGACCGTCGCCGACGCGACCCAGGGGGTGCGGCTCGAGACGATCACCGAGCTGGTCCGCTACTGGGCCGAGGACTACGACATGGGGCGGATCGAGAAGCGGCTGAACGCCGTCCCCAACTTCGTCACCGAGATCGACGGCCTCGACGTCCACTTCATCCACGTGACCTCGCCGCACGCCGACGCGCTGCCGATCATCCTCACCCACGGCTGGCCGGGATCGATCGTCGAGATGCTGAAGGTGATCGGCCCGCTCAGCGACCCGACCGCCCACGGCGGCGAGGTCGGCGACGCCTTCCACGTGGTCGTCCCCTCGATCCCTGGCTACGGCCTCTCCGGCCGCCCCGCCGAGACCGGCTGGGACCCCGAGCACATCGCTCGCGCCTGGCACCAGCTGATGACCCGGCTCGGCCACGAGCGCTACGTCGCCCAGGGCGGCGACTGGGGCGCGAGCATCACCGACCTGATGGGAGCGCAGGCGCCCGCCGGGCTGGCCGGCGTCCACAGCAACATGCCGGGGACGGTCCAGCCCGACATCTCGCTGCGGCTGCTGCACGGCGAACCGGCGCCGGACGGCCTCTCGACCGCGGAGAAGGAAGCCTACGACCAGCTGCTCTTCCTCTTCACCAAGGGGATCGGCTACGCGACCGAGATGGGCAACCGCCCGCAGACGCTTTACGGCCTCTCCGACTCGCCCGCCGCGCTGGCGTCCTGGATGCTCGATCACGACGCGGCGAGCCTCGACGACATCGCGGCGGCGTTCCGCGGCGAGCCGGTCGGCGACCTGACCCGCGACGAGGTGCTCGACAACATCACCCTGACCTGGCTGACCAACACCGGCGTCTCCTCCGGCCGGCTCTACTGGGAGAACGAACTCGGCTTCTTCGACGTCAAGGGCGTCAAGGTGCCGACCGCGCTGACGGTGTTCCCGCACGAGCTCTACCGGGCGCCGCGCACCTGGGCCGAGGCCGCCTACCCCGAGCTCATCTACTTCAACGAGGTCGACCGAGGCAACCACTTCGCCGCCTGGCAGGAGCCGGAGCTCTTCACCTCGGAGATACGCGCCGCGTTCCGGACGCTGCGGTGAGCCCGCCCGGGCTCGAGGACCTCTTCGACGACATCACGGCGCCGCTCACCTCGGGTGGGCGGCTGCCGGGATTCGCCGGGGCGACCGGCTGGGTGAACTCGGAGCCGCTCGGCGAGGCGGAGCTGCGCGGCCGGGTCGTGCTCGCCGACTTCTGCACCTACACCTGCATCAACTGGCTGCGCACGCTCGGGTACGTCCGCGCCTGGGCCGACCGTTACGCCGACCATGGGCTGACCGTGGTCGGCGTCCACACGCCGGAGTTCCCGTTCGAGGCCGACGCCGAGAACGTGAGGCGGGAGCTCGCCGCGATGGACGTCACCTACCCGGTCGCGATCGACAGCGACTACGCGATCTGGAACGCCTTCGCCAACCGCTACTGGCCCGCCGTCTACATCGCCGACGCGCACGGGAGGATCCGCCACCACCAGTTCGGCGAGGGCGGCTACGGGGAGTGCGAGCGGACGATCCAGCGCCACCTGCGCGACGCCGGCCAGGAGGGGGTGCCGGACGATCTCGTCTCGCCGGCCGACGAGGGCGTCGAGAAGCAGGCCGACTGGGAGGACCTGCGCTCGCCCGAGACCTACCTCAACGTCCGCCCGCCGGGGCGGGGACGGGACGACCTCGAGCTGAACCAGTGGGCGCTGATCGGTGACTGGCGGACCGGCGCCCGGGCGAGCGTCCTCGGCGCGGCGGGCGGCGCGATCGCCTTCCGCTTCCACGCCCGCGACGTCAACCTCGTCCTCGGCCCGGGCGACCGCGACGCCGCCCCGGTGCCGATGCGGGTGACGATCGACGGCCGCCCGCCGGGCGAGTCCCACGGCCTCGACGTCGACGCGGCGGGGGAGGGCGAGGTGCGCGACCAGCGCCTCTACCAACTGGTCCGCCGTCCCGGCCGCGGCGGCGACGCCACCTTCGAGGTGGCCTTTGACGCGCCCGGGGTCGAGGCCTACGTTTTCACCTTCGGGTGAGCACGATCCCCAAGCGAAAGGACGCCCCATGGCAGACAACGAGAACGGCCTCGAACCGATCGTCGACGGACGCGGCGCCTCGATCCTCGGGCCGCGCAACGCGGCGCTCGAGTCCCAGAACCCCGACGGGATGATCGCGCCGGAGACCGACGCCGGCACCGTCCCGAACCTGAAGTTCTCCTACGCGGCCGCCCACAACCGGGTGCTGAGCGGCGGCTGGGCGCGTGAGATCACCACCCGCGAGCTGCCGGTCGCGACCGAGCTGGCCGGGGTCAACATGCGCCTCACGCCGGGCGGCATCCGCGAGCTGCACTGGCACAAGGAGGCCGAGTGGTCCTACGTGATCGCCGGGAGTTGCCGGGTCAGCCTGCTCGACGAGCTCGGCCGCCTCTTCATCGACGATGTCGGCCCCGGTGACCTCTGGTACTTCCCGGCCGGGCTGCCGCACTCGATCCAGGCGCTCGACGAGGGGGTCGAGTTCCTGCTCGTCTTCGACGACGGCGCCTTCTCGGAGAACGAGACCTTCCTGATCACCGACTGGTTCGCCCACACCCCGCGCGAGGTGCTGGCGCTGAACTTCGGCGCCGCCGGGTCGGCCTTCGACGCGCTGCCGACCGACATCGACCACACCCGCTACATGTTCGCCGGCAACGTGCCGCCGGCCCTCGCCGACGACGCGCCGCCCTACCCGGTCGGCGAGCCGCCCCAGTCATACACCTGGCACATGCACGCCCAGGAGCCGACCAAGGCACCCGGCGGCCAGGTGCGGATCACCGACTCCCGCAACTTCACCGTGTCGGAGCGGATCGCCGCGGCGCTGGTCGAGATCGAGCCGGGCGGGATGCGCGAGATGCACTGGCACCCGAACGCCGACGAGTGGCAGTACTACCTCTCCGGCGAGGGGCGGATGACGGTCTTCGCCTCCGGCGGCAAGGCGCGCACCTTCGACTACCGCGCCGGCGACGTCGGCTACGTCCCCTTCGCGATGGGCCACTACATCCAGAACACCGGCACCGAGACGCTCACCTTCCTCGAGATGTTCCGCTCCGACCGCTTCGCCGACGTCTCCCTGAGCCAGTGGATGGCCGCCCTGCCGCCGGAGCTGGTGAAGGAACACCTGAACCTCGACGACGCCCTGATCGCCGGCCTGCCGCGAACCAAGTCGATCGTCGTGGGCGGGAGCTGAGGCGCGCTCAGTCCACCTCCAGGATCAGCCGCTCCTTGGCGGAGCGGTAGGCGTCCATGCCATCGGCCTGGTGGAGCCGCTTCAGCTCGTCGTAGCGGGCGCGGAGCTCGGGGTCGGCGCGGAGGCGGTCGCGCCAGCCGATGAAGTGGCGCTCGTCGGCGCTGCCCGCGGGGACGAGCTGGACGCCGACGTCGATGCCGTCCTCGCTCGGCGCGGTGAAGCTGGCGAGGGTCGGCGACCAGTTCTCCGGCTGGTGGATCTCGAAGCGCTCGGCGAGGACGCGGCTCGCCGCTCGAACTCCTCGCCCGCGACGATCACGCAGATGTCGAGGTCGCCCTTGGTCAGCGATCCCGGCACTGCGGTTGAGCCGACGTGCTCGATCCGCGCTCCCGGCAACATCCCGTCGAGCTCCGCCCGCCGCCGCCCGAAGATCGCCGCGACCCGCCCGCGGATCTCCTCCTCGCGAATCAGCGGGATCGACTCGCCGTCCATGGACGGGAGTCTGCCGCGACTACGCCGCGGCGGTCGCTGCCTCGGCCTCGTCCCAGCTCCGCGGACCATCGGTGAAGGCGCCGCGCCACCGCGCCGCAGGGTGCGAGTCGGGGAGCCGGTCATGGCCGAAGAGCTTGCGTCGCAAGGTGCCCTCGGCGTAGTCCGCCTGCGCCAGGCCGCGCTCGCGCAGCTCCGGCATCACCTGGTCGGCGAACTCCTCGAAAGAGCCGGGGATCACCCAGTTGATGACGTTGATCCCGTCGACGCCGGCCGCCTGCCACCGCTCGAGGCCGTCGGCGATCTGCCCTGGCGTGCCGACGAGCGTGCCGCTCATCCGCTGCAGCACCCAGGCTTCGCCGATCGTCGTCTCCGGGCCGGCGGCGTATTTGAGCAGGTAGTCGAGCCGCCCCTGGGCCCCGTTCGTCTTCACCTCGGCGAGCGGGGTGTCGGGGTCGTAGAGGCGGCCGTCGAGGTCGACGGTCGCGGCGTGCGCGGCGTAGCCCTCGGCGCTGGCGAAGGAGCGGTAGTGCTGGAGCTTTTCCTGGGCCTCGGCCTCGGTCTCGCCGATCACGAAGGAGAGGCCCTGGTGGAAGGTGACGTCCTCGGGCCGGCGCCCGTGCTTCACCGCCAGCGCCCGCGTCTCGTCGATCTGCGCGCGGGCGGCCGTGGCGGTCGGCGCGGCGAGGAAGACGGCCTCGGCGTGGTGGGCGGCGAAGTCGCGGCCGGGGCCCGACGAGCCCGCCTGGAAGAGCAGCGGCGTGCGCTGCGGCGAGGGGGAGGGCAGGAAGGGGCCCTCGACCCGGTAGCGCTCGCCCGAGTGGAAGATCTTGTGGACCTTCGACGGGTCGGAGAAGAGGCCGCCCTCCTTGTCCTTGCGCAGCGCGCCCTCGTCCCAGGACCCCTCCCAGAGCTTGTAGGTGACCTCGACGTACTCCTCGGCCCAGCGGTAGCGCTCGTCGTGCTCCTCGATCGCGTCGTAGCCGAAGTTGCGGTAGCCGTTGTCCTGGGTGCCGGTGACGATGTTCCAGGCGATCCGCCCTTTGCTGATGTGGTCGAGCGTGGCGATCTGGCGGGCGAAGTTGGTCGGGTGCTGCTGGAAGACGTTGGCGGTCGCGGCGAGGCCGATGTCGGTGGTCCGGGTGGCGAGGGCGCCGAGCAGGACGAGCGGGTCGTTGCTGGGGATCTGCAGGCCCTCGCGGACGTAGACCTCGTAGTCGGCGTCGGAGTCGCCGTAGAGGCCGGAGACGTCGGCGAAGAACATCGCGTCGAACTTCGCCGCCTCGAGCGTCTCGGCGAGGTCGATCCAGACGTCGACGTCGTTGAAGTCGACCTGGCGGGCGTCGGGCCGGCGCCACTGTCCGTGATGGATGTGGCTCGAGGTGTTCATGACGAAGGCGTTGAAGAAGAGGCGGCTCATGCCTCTCAAAGTAATGCTGGCTTTGTCGGTTGAGTTGATCGACAATGAGCCGTACCCGATGGGGTACCGGGTCTCAGGGCGCGAGGCGCCAGGCGCGCCCGCTCAGGGAGCCAGGCGCGAGGCGCGGCGCTCAGGGAGCCAGGCGCTCGACCCGCCAGCCGTCCGCCTCGCGCGTGTAGAGGAACCGGTCGTGGAGGCGGGCCTGTTGTCCCTGCCAGAACTCGATCGTCCGCGGCCGCAGCAGGAAGCCGCCCCAGGTCTCCGGGCGGGGGACGTCTTCGACCTCGGCGAAGCGCTCGCGGACCGCGGCGAGGCGCGCGTCGAGCTCCGCCCGGTCGGCGAGCGGCCGCGACTGCGGCGAGGCCCAGGCGCCGAGCCGACTCTCCCGCGCGCGGCTCGCGAAGTAGGCGTCGGAGTCGGCCGCGGGCAGCCGCTCGAAGGGCCCGCGGGCGCGCACCTG
>DAIQOT010000124.1:6385-11192 GCA_036787695.1 Solirubrobacterales bacterium
CCTGCCGGTCGTGCTCGCGCCAGTAGATGACCAGCGCGCCGCGCGGGTCGGCGTCGATCTGGCCCGCCTTGGCGCTCTCGTAGTTGGTGAAGAAGCGGAAGCCGTCGGGGCCGTGGCCCTTCAGCAGCACCATCCGCGCGTCCGGCGCGCCGTCGTCGCCGACCGTCGCCAGCGTCATCGCGTCGGCCAGCGGCACCTCCTCACGCGCCAGCTCGTACCAGCGCGCGAACTGCGCGAACGGGTCGGCGTCGAGGTCCTCCTTATGTAGTGGCGGGAATGCACGTCTCTCGGTCATAGCCGACAGGATGACCTCAATAGGATGTCGAGGTATGAGCGACGAGGCAGGAACGGCGCTCCGCGCCGCCGAGGTCGACGGATTCTTCGGAGCCGATTCGATGGTCCGACGCCTGCACGGCGAGCGGGTCGTCCTCTTCTCCGGCGCCCGCGCGCTCTTGATGCAGGCCTGCGATCCGCTCGCGGTGGTCGGCTTCGAGCGCCACTCGATCATCTTCGACGACCCACGCACGCGCCTCCTGCGCACCGACGAGCGGATGTCGCGGATCTACTTCGGCACCCACGAGGAGGCCGAGAAGACCGGCCGCGCCGTCCGCGCCATGCACGGTCGGGTCAAGGGCGTGACCGACGAGGACTACGGCCCGATCCCGGCGGGGACCGCCTACGCGGCCTCCGACCCGGCCCTCGGCCTCTGGGTGCTGGCGAGCCTCGCCGACTCGGCGCTCGTCTACCACGAGCGGATCTTCGGCTCCCTCGCCCGCGACGACCGCGAGCGCTACTGGACCGAATACCGCCGCGTCGGCGAGCTCCTCGGCCTGCCCGACGACTCGATGCCGCGGACCCACGGCGACCTGCGCGACTACGTCAAGGGCCGGCTCACCGACGGCAGCCTCTTCGTCAACGACGAGCGCCGCGAGGCGGCGAAGCGACTGGTCCTCGCGCCGCCGCCGTTCAAGCCGCTCGCCCGCATCGCGGTCATGCCGATCCACGAGACGATCAAGCTGGTCTCGGTCGGCATGCTCCCGCCCGAGATCCGCACCCTCCTCGGTTTCTCCTGGGACCCGGCCCGCGAGGCGCTCCTGCGCTCGGCCCTCCTCCAACTCCGCCTCGGCTCCCGCTTCTGGCCCGACGCCGTCCGGCTCCACCCGGCCGCCCGCCACGAGGCCGGCGAGCGCTACGGCGCCCTCGCCGCCTGACGCACGCTCTGTGTGGCGCGAGGTTCGTGCGCCGCTGGGCGCGATATCAATCAAAGGTGGAGAAGGACGAGATCATCTATGGGACGGCAGAGGACATCTCAAAAGAGCATGCCTTTTACGCCGAGCACGGTTGCGTCTTGATGTTCCGGGACATGACCTATGTGTATCGCGATGAAGTCGTCGAAGCGGTTCCGGCTCGCCTAGGGGCCGAGAACGGGGGTCGGGGCCTCTCGATCAGGGTCGGTGATCACCTTTTCTTCGCTCGCCTGGACGAGTTCGAAACGGCATTTGAAGACCCCGCGCCGTCGAGTGGTGCAAGCGAGTGGTTCGCCGGAGACGCGGAACCGAAACCCGAGGAGGGGGAGGCCTTGCGGCAACCGGGGTCGTTCTCCGCGTTTCGGTATGCGAAGGAGATCACCGGGGAAGACTTGTTCCAACCTGTCGCGGCCAAGCTCTGCGCTGATGGGACGGGCTTGGTCGAACTCCTGATCTGGAATGAGCGCTACCTATTCCGTCGCCAGGACTTTTGGGATGCACTTGTAGACCCTCGAACTTTTCGAATCGGCGACGACAGCTACGGGCCGGACCCTATCGACGCTCTGCGGGGATCGGTGGGCGGCGACGGGGCTTAAAGGAGTGCGATGAATTCGTCGCGGCTCACTCCGGACGCGTCGACGATCTGTAGCAGCGTTCCGCGTGCCAGATCTCGCGCGTGCATGGGAACCACGACGCGGTGTGAGTGTTCTTGATGACGGAAGACCTGATGGCTGCCCTTCGTCCGGTCCAATTCCCAGCCGCAGCGTTCCAGCGCGCGCACGGCCTTTCGCGGCGAGACCGAAGGGAGTCGTGGGGTCACGCCGCGACTGAGACGCGCTCGACCTCGACGCGAGGCTCGGCCTCGGCCGGTCCGGGGACGCGATCCCCGTGCGCGATAAGCGATTCGATGTAGAGCTCGATCGCCTCGCGGATCATGGCGATTGCCTCGATTCGCGTCTCCCCCTGGCTAGTACAGCCAGGTAGCGCAGGGACGGTGACGCTGTAGATCCCATCGTCCTCTTGGACGAGAACGACATCAAACTCGAGTGCTGCCATGTACGTGAGTTTACGCCACGTAGACCATCGCTCTTCGATTTGGAAACGTCCTTCTCCAGCGCGTCAGCCGGCGCGCTGGACCGCGGAGACGACGATCGGCACGTCGTCGAGCACGTCCTCGCGCAGTGGCGTCATCCCGAGGCGCTCGGCGACGGCGATCGAGTTCTTGTTCGTGGGGGCGATGTAGGCGGTGACGTAGGGGACATCGAGGTCGCGGAAGGCCCAGCCGAGGCAAGCGCCGCCCGCCTCGGTGGCGAGGCCGCGGCCCCGGGCCAGCGGCGCCAGCACCCAGCCGACCTCGACCTCGCCGAAGTAGGGCCACCATCTCAGTCCGCAGCGGCCGAGGAAGGCGCCGCTATCGCGATCGAGCAGGGTCATCCGCCCGTGGCCGCGCTCGGCCCATTCGTCCTCCGCGCGCCCGACCCATTCCTCGATCTCGGCCCGCGTCGGCGAGCCGAAGACCTCGCGCACCAGGGGGTCCTCGTGCAGCGCGACGAGGTCATCGACGTCCTCGGGGCTCGCCGGTCGCATACGCATCCGCTCGGTCTCGATCTCCACGACCCGAAGTGTGGCGCGCCGTTCACCGATTCGACGCTTGGCGCCGCCGCCTCGGGGGTATGTTCGTCGCAACTTTTGCCGCCGCGCGCGCCGCGCGCCACCGCCCGAACCGCCGAACAGGAGAGCCAGATGCCTTACGTCACCGTCGGAAAAGAGAACAGCGCCGACATCAAGCTTCATTACGAGGACCACGGGTCGGGCAAGCCGATCGTCCTCATCCACGGCTACCCGCTCGAAGGCAACTCCTGGGAGAAACAGGAGCCGGAGCTGCTCGCCGCCGGCTACCGGGTCATCTGTTACGACCGCCGCGGCTTCGGCAAGTCCGACCAGCCGACCACCGGTTACGACTACGACACCTTCGCCGCCGACCTCAAAGCGCTCCTAGACCACCTCGCGCTCGGCGAGGACGTCGTCCTCTGCGGCTTCTCGATGGGCACCGGCGAGGTCACCCGCTACCTCGGCAATTACGGCTCCGATGGGATCAGCAAGGTGGCGATGCTCGGCGTGATCCCGCCCTTCGTGCTGAAGACCGACGACAACGAGAAAGGCGTCCCGGGCGAGGTTTTCGACGGGATCAAGGCGACGGTCGAAAAAGACCGCTACCTCTGGTTCGAAGAATTCTTCAAGAACTTCTTCAACACCGACGAACTGGCGCCCGAGCGGATCGGCGACGCGGCGCTGAAAGCGCACTTCACCGTCGCGCAGCAGATGTCGCCGCACGCGACCCTCGCGTGTGTCGACACCTGGCTGACCGACTTCCGTGACGATCTGCCGAAATTTGACGTGCCGACGCTCGTCATCCACGGCGAGAAGGACCGGATCCTGCCGTTCGAGTCGACCGCGGCGCGACTGCGCGACGAGAACCTGATCCCCGACCTCGAGTTCCACGAGATCAAAAACGGCCCGCACAACGTCGGCTGGACCTTCCCCGAGGAGGTCAACCCGGCCCTGCTCGCGTTCCTGGCGAAGTAGGGGGCAGACGATGGTCGAGCGGATCGAGGAGATGCCGGCGGGGACGATCGGGTTCAAGGTTCTCAAGGAGCTGACCGGGGACGACTACCGCGAGCGGATCGAGCCGGCGCTGGCCGAGGCGGTGGAGGCGGGCGACGTCCGCCTCCTGTTCGAGATCGACGACGGCTTCGGGATGGACGCCGGAGCGGTGATGGAGGACGCCAAAACGGGCCTCAAACTCGGCCTCGGCCACATGAAATCGTGGAAGCGCACGGCGGTGGTGACCGACGTCGACTGGATCCGCAAAGGGATCAAGGCCTTCGGCTTCATGTCGCCGGGCGAGGTCAAGGTCTTCGAGCCCGCCGAGCTCGGCGCCGCCAAGGTCTGGGTCGCCGAGTAGGGGAGCGCGCCGGACTTTGACCACACCCCGATGTGGTCAAAGTCCGGAACGCTGTCGACTTTGACCTTGCCAGGGCAGGGTCAAAGTCGGACGCGCGCACACGACTGGCTGCGCAGCCGGCACAATGGCCCCGATGTCGGGGGAGAGGGAGTACGACCTCGTCCTGTTCGGGGCGACCGGGTTCACCGGCGGTTTGACCGCCGACTACCTCGCTGCCCACGGGCCGACGAACCTGCGCTGGGCGCTCGCCGGGCGCAACCGGGCGAAGCTCGAGGCCGTCGCCGCCCGCCTCGCCGCCGCTCGCTCGCCGGTCCCGCCGCCGGCGCTGCTCGAGGCCGACGCCGCCGACGCGCCCGCGCTCGCCCGGATCGCCGAGTCGACGCGCGTCGCCGTCACCACCGTCGGCCCCTACGCCCTCTACGGCGCGCCGCTCGTCGCCGCCTGCGCCGCCGCCGGCACCGACTACGTCGACCTCACCGGCGAGCCCGAGTTCGTCGACCGCATGTACGTGGAGAACCACGCGGCGGCGGTCGCGAGCGGCGCCCGGCTCGTCCACTGCTGTGGCTTCGACTCGGTCCCGCACGACCTCGGCGCC
>DAIQOT010000125.1:0-11054 GCA_036787695.1 Solirubrobacterales bacterium
GGTGCCCTTGGCGGGCGCGCCGAAGATCACGGCTGGCTTTAAGGCGAATGGGTCGGTGGAGTTCCACGGCGCGGAGGATCGGCCTCGCGTCCTGCTTGCCGTTCCGGAGGATGCCTTTCCCTGTTCTGTATTGGTCCAGATCGGCATCAAGAACCACAGCGACCAAGAAGTGGCGCATGCGCTGATGAACTTCGGTGCGCCGGTTCGGATGGGACTCCAGGCTTGTGATCCATGGGGCAATCAGCGTGATGTGGGTCAGCAGATGCCCCCCACGCATGATGGCTATGACTATTGGGCCATCGATGACTATCGCCTGACCGGAGGAGACGGGAGGCTGATCTTTTTCCGATTCCGGGCATCGGGACCGGGAGTCTTCCCTGTCTACGTTTCGATCAACTCTCGGGATCTGTACCGCGAGTTGACTCAGTGGTCCGAGATCGAGATCGTAGCTCGCCCGAGAAGCGAGGTCGGCCTCAGGGATTTGATCGGCCCCCTAATCGATCGAGGCGAGTTGTTGGCCCGTCAGATCCCGGATCGGTATACGGGCGATCCGGCTCGCTGCGAATACGTCGCCTGGTTCGGCGAAGTCATCAATGTGCTGTCTGGGGAAGAGCGACTACGGAACGATTTTCAAGCCACCAAAGCGGATTGGCCGGGCGAACAGATTGGGGACGAGTTTCATCTGGCAGAACTTCGAAGCAAGCTGAAACACCTCTACGACCTGCGGGATTTTTTAGGTCGTCCGGACTGAACCGAAGCATGAATGTCGACGGCACGTGAATCGAGTCAGCGCCGCCGGTCGACCTCCTAGCCTCCGTTGATGGCCCGGCGCCTGCGAACGGCATTCAGCTATTTCCTGTGTCTGCTTCTGCTGGCGCTCGCGGTCTGGGGATTTATCGAAGCGATTCAGGCTGACGCCGCTGTCGTTGGCTCGATCGGCGTCGCTGTGATCGGAGTCTTCGGGGTGGTGTGGCAGCAGCATCGGTCCGAGCAGGCGCGCCTGCGCGAAGCCAATCGCGATCGGATGACCCCGATCTACTACGAGCTGCTTGGGACGATCTTCCAGAAAATCGCGAGCAGTGACTCGGAGGAGGGCGGGGACCCCCAGGCGGAGGCTTTTTTCAGAGATCTGAAGGCCAGACAAATCATGCTCGGGGCGTCGAGCCAGATGGTCATCGCGTTCAACAAGTGGCAGCGTCGGACTGCCGAGGTACAGGAGCAAGGCGACGATGTCGGCGCGGTCGTCGCATGGGAGGAACTGCTTCTCGCGATCCGCGCCGACCTGGGGCATCAGGACTCTGCACTGCCCCGGGGGGAACTCCTGCGCCTGTTCATCAACGACTACGACGAGTACTTTGGTTCGGCCCGCTAGTGCGGGAGGCGCCGAATTCCGCCGTGCCCTCGGTCCGTCGCGGCGGGCTGCGATCTCCGACAGACGCATACGATCCTGGGGCACAGCTCATGCCGATTTAGAGGGGTGAATATGAGCAGCGAGAATTCGCCGCGGCCGCTGGCGGACTTCGATGGGGCATCGGTCCCGCCGGTCGTCGAGCGGGCGGTGTTCGAGGAACGGCTCGGCGAGCTTCGGGTTCGGGAGAAGGCTCATACGCGTGAGGGCGACGCGATCGCGGCAGCGCGGCGGCGGCTGCCGATGGTCGAGGTGGATGGGAACTTGAAGCTGATGGGGCCAGAGGGGCCGCTGACGTTGCTCGAGGCATTCGAGGGTCGGCGACTGTTGATCGCCTACTTCCATATGTGGTTCGACGGCGAGCCCGCCAAGGACCAATGTGAGGGCTGCACCTTCTTCAACGGGCAGGTCCGTGAGCTCTCGAACATCCACTCCCGCGATGCGACCTACGCCACCCTCTGCCAGGGGCCTTATGCGGAGAGCGTCCGCTACCGGGACTTCATGGGATGGGACGTGCCGTGGTACTCGGCCCAGGACTCGCTGGAGACGCTGCTAGTCGATCGGCGGATCGGGAAGTTCCATCTGGTCTGTTACCTGCGCGACGGCGATCGGGTCTTCGAGACCTACTGGACGAACGGACGCGGGGTCGAGGCGCTCGACAACAGCTTCGCGTTGCTCGACCTGACGGTCTATGGGCGCCAGCAATCCTGGGAGGACTCTCCCGACGGGTGGCCACGATCCGACGAGAACACCTCCCTCCGCGTGAACGGGCGTCCCTATTCCCAGTGGCCTCGGATCGCGGACGGACGTTCGGAGGATCTCGGCCCGGCCGCCTCGGAGGCGAGCGGCTAGGCGCTGAGGCGGCCGGCGAACTGGGGGGGTTGCCGCGTCGACCTCGACGATCTCGTCGGCTGGGACGTCGGCGCGGCGGGCGGCGGCGAGGATCGCCTCGGGGAGGGGTCCTCGTAGCGACGCTCGAGCTCGCTGGCGTCGCCCACGGCCCAGCTCACGCGCTCGACCAGCTGGCCGGAGAAATGGCCCGACCGGAGATCGGCGATCGAGATCCGCTCCCGATAGACGACGGTGCCCGCGCTCGCGTCCGCGGAATCGGTAACTACGAGTATCTGCGGCATGTGCCCTTCCCTTTACTCGGTGGGATCGAGCGATCACCGAACATATCTGGATAAAGTCGATTAGCTTTATCAACAATACCGAACGTTCGATTCAACGGCGGGTGCCGACGACGGCTTCGAACCTGATTCCCGATCATGCTCGCGATCACCTGAAGCGTGGCCTGGGACCGCGGCCGTGCTCGAACATTTCCGCCGCGGCGGCGCCGGGCTTGGCCACGGGGTAGACGCGCTCTTCGGGATCGACATGGACGTCGAGGACGGTGGGGCGGCGGGAGCGTAGGGCCTCGGCGACGGTCACCCGCAGCCACTCCTCGTCCTTGACGGTGAAGGCCTGGGCGCCGAAGCCGCGGGCGACGAGGGCCAGGTCGGTGCCCGGTGGGGCGTGGGATTGGGACCGGCGGCCGGCGAAGAACATGTCCTGCTGCTGGACCACCATGCCCATGCCGGAGTTGTTGAGTACGACGACCAGGATCGGCAGCTCCTCGGCGACCGCGGTCGCCAGCTCCTGGCAGGTCATCAGGAAGGAGGCGTCGCCGTCGATGCAGACCACCGCCGCGTCCGGCCGGGCCGCGCGCGCCCCGATCGCCGCCGGGATCCCGAAACCCATCGTCCCGTGGCCGCCGGAGGTGAGGAAGGAGCGCGGACGCTCGCACGAGAGGTGCTGCATCGCCCACATCTGGTGCTGGCCGACGCCGGTCGTCCAGACCACGTCGGGGCGATCGGCGAGCCATTGGTCGAGCCGCCGGATCACCGTCTGCGGTTTCAGCGTCGGCGGAGACTCGTCGTAGGAGAGGGGGTGGCGGCGGCGCCAGTCGCGGATCTCGGCGAGCCAGGCCTCGGTCGCGGGCGGCCGCCGGAGCGCGCGCCGGGTGCGTCCCAGGGCATCGCGCAACTCGCCCACCACCGGGAACTCGACGGCCTTGATCTTGCCGACCTCGCGCGGGTCGAGGTCGAAGTGGACGATCCGCGCGGCGGGCGCGAAGTCGTCGGCGCGGCCAGTGACGCGGTCGTCGAAGCGGGCGCCGAGGGCGACGATCAGGTCCGCCTCCTGCAGGGCCAGGTTCGCCCAGCGGCCGCCGTGCATCCCCGGCGAGCCGAAGGACAGCGGGTGTGGCTCGGGGAAGGCGCCCTTCGCCATCAAGGTGGTGACGACCGGCAACCGCGCCGCCTCGGCGAACGCCCGCAGCTCCTCCGTCGCCCCGGCCGCGGTCACGCCGCCGCCCGCGTAGAGGACCGGGCGCCGCGCCGCTTCGATCGCCCGGGCGGCGGCGGTGATCGCGGCCTCGGAGGCGGTCGGCGGCGCCGCCGACCGGCGTCGATGCGGAACCGGGCGCGGGGGAGGGGCGTAGGCGACCCGGCCCTCCTGGACGTCCCGGGGGATGTCGACCAGCACCGGCCCCGGCCTGCCCTCCGCCGCCAGGCGATAGGCCGCGCGGACCGCGTCGGCCAGTTCCTCGACCTCGGCGACGAACCACGATCCCTTCACCAGCGGCGCGGTGATCGCGACGATGTCGCACTCCTGGAACGCGTCGGTCCCGATCAGGTCGCTGCGCACCTGGCCGGTCAGGCAGACCAGCGGGGTCGAGTCCATCGCCGCATTCGCGATCGGCGTCACCAGGTTCGTCGCTCCCGGCCCCGAGGTCGCCAGCGCCACGCCCGGCCTGCCGTCGGCGCGCGCGTAGCCCTCCGCCATGTGCCCCGCGCCCTGCTCGTGCTGGGCGAGGACGTGGCGGATCGAGGTACCCCTGGCGATCGCGTCGTAGAGCGGCAGGATCGCCCCGCCCGGGATGCCGAAGCAGACCTCCGCGCCCTCCTCCTCGAGCACGCGCAGGACGACGTCCGCTCCTCGGGGTTGCTCGACCCGCGGCGGGGTCGGGGCGTCGATGGGGCGCTCAGAGATACCGGTGATGGACATGCTTGATTTCCGATCGTCAGTCGTGTCGATGGGCCCGACGGGGTCGGGTCGCGATTGGGTGAGGCGCCATCAGGCGCTGACGATCGATCCCCCTAGTGGGGGACGAGGACGACGAGGACCGCGACGAGGCAACCGCTGGATGCGGTCGCGAAGCTGTTGCGGTCGGGTCGACTCATGAGGGCGAACGGTAGCAGCGCGGCCGGCGCCGGGGGAGGGGAGGCGGTCAGGGAAGGGCGGCGAGGAGCATGGTCAGCGCTCCGACCGCGAGCACGCCGTCGATGAGGAGATCGTAGGTTCGCGGGCCGATCCGCTCGACCAGCCGCCGGGCGGCGATCGAGCCGAACATCAGCGCCGCGCCGATCGCGAGGCCACGGACGACGATCGCCCCGCCGAGGGCGCCGGCCGAGCCGAAGGTCGCCAGCTTGCCGGCGTAGAGGAGGAGGGAGCTCGCCGCCTCGGTGCCGAGAAAGGCGCCGCCGCTGAGCCCGTAGGCGGTGAAGATCGGCACGCTCAGGGGCCCGGTCGAGAGGACCATGCCGGTGAGGAAGCCGACGATCGCGCCCGCGAGCGCCATGTGCCAGGTGTCGAACTCCCAGCGCTTGACGGCCGGGCTCTTTCGCAGGCCGATCATCGCGAGGAAGAACGTCGCCAGCACCAGGTCGATGACGGTCGGCGGGATGGTCAGCAGCGTGTGGGCGCCGAGGGCCGCAGCCGGCACGCCGGGGACCGAGTAGGCGATCACGGGTCGCCAGGCGATCCGCCGCCACCAGGCGATCACCCGGCCGACGTTGCCCAGCACCGCGGCGATCCCCATGATCGGCACCGCGACCCGCGGCCCGTAGAGCCAGACGAGCGCCGGCAACAGGATCAGCGAGGACCCGGTCCCGACCACCCCGCTGAGGACGCCGGCGGCGATCGCGAGGAGGACCAGGAGGGCGACGGTGAGCAACTGCGCGTCCTTTCGGTAGAGTAGATATCTAGATGTCTAGCGAACCTAGCGATTCTCAGACCTTTCCGCGCCTCTCCAAGCAGCCGGGGAGGGTCCTCTACCGGCAGGTCGCCGACGACCTGGTCGCCCGCGCCGCCGACGGCAAGCTCGCGCCGGGCGAACGGCTGCCGCCGGAGGCGCAGCTGGCCGAGGCCTACGGCGTCAACCGGCTGACGATCCGCCGGGCGCTCGAAGACCTCGCCCGCGCCGGGGTCGTGCGGACCGAGCACGGCGTCGGCACCTTCGTCTCCCGACCGCCGACCCGCCACCGCATCGATGACGGCGAGGCGAGCCTCTCGGAGTCGATGGAGCGCCGCGGGCTGGCCGTCCGCCACCACGTCCTCGCGATCACCGAGGAGGAGGACCCCGGCACCGACGGCCCGTTCCCCGATTTCCCCGGCGGCGTCGTCCGCTTCCGTTTCGTCCGCTACCTGGAGGAGGAGCCCTGGTCGATCGGCGAGGCGCTGCTGCCCGCCGCTCTCGCTCCGTCCGACTGGGACGGCGACCGCAGCGTCTTCGCCGCGGTCACCGCCGAGCACGGGCTCACCGTCAAGCGGGCCGAGCGCGCCTTCAGCGCCGGGCCGGCCGATCCCGAGGAGGCGGGCTGGCTGCAGGTGCCCGTCGGCGCGGCCCTCCTCGACCTGCGCGGCTTCAACACCGACGATGACGGTCGCGTGATCGCGACGATCGCCCACCGGATCCGCGGCGACCGTGCCGAGTACGTGGTCGGCGTCGCGGGGTAGCTCCGATCCTCGACACGGTGATCCTGCTGGTGGCCGGCGCCGCCGCCGGCCTGATCGGCTCCGCGGGCGGGATCACCTCGCTGGTGTCCTATCCCGCCCTGCTCGGGGTCGGGTTGCCCGCCCATGCGGCGAACATCGCCAACAACGTCGCCCTGGTCGCCTGCTGGCCCGGATCGGCTCTCGGTTCCCGGCCCGAGCTCCGCGGCAAGGGGCCGTGGTTGGCTCGCTGGCTCGGGGTGGCGGCACTCGGGGCTTGCGCCGGCGCCGGGCTGTTGCTCTGCACCCCCTCGCACGTGTTCGTCCGGGTGGTGCCGTTCCTCGTCGCCTTCGGGTCGCTCTCGTTGCTCTTCGCGCCTCGCATCATGGCCCGACGCCGGCACCGTGCGGGGAGCGATCACACCCTTCTGCTGACTGTCGGCCTGCTCCCGCTGTCGCTCTACAACGGCTACTTCGGAGCCGGGTCCGGAGTGATGACCCTGACCCTGCTGCTGGTCCTCGTCGACGCCGACATTCTCGGCGCCAACGCGCTCAAGAACATGATCATCGGCGCCGGCGTCCTCGTCTCGGCGGCGATCTTCATCATCTTCGGCTCGGTGCACTGGTCGTCCGCGGTGCCCCTGGGCCTGGGGATGCTGGCGGGAAGTCGCGTCGGCCCGACCGTCGCCCGGCGACTTCCTCCCGACCTGCTGCGATGGCTCATCGCCGCGCTGGGATTCGCGCTCGCCGTCGACCTGTCGATCCACCCCGGCGCCTGAGGGCCGATCACGCAGCCGGTGCCGCCCGCCGGATCAGGCCGTGCGCGGCGCGGAGGACGTTCCAGCCGCCTTCGAGGGCATAGGTCTGGTGGCGTCCGAGTTTGAGGAGGAGTGGGTCGCACAGGCCGATCGGAATTTCCTGGGTCAGCCGGGCGAGGGTGCGGCCGTGGCGAGACGCCTTGAAGGTCAGGGAGATCAGGTGATATTCGGAGCCCTGGCCCTCGGGCCCGCAACTCGGTAGCTCGGTCTCCTGGTCGGCCGGCTGTCGGTTGACGATCCGGGTCAGCTTCGCGATCAGGGCCGCGTTCCGGGTGGAGGCGAATCGCGTGCGAGGGATCGGTTCGCCTTCCGCGTGCGCACCGCCTGAGCCGGGCGCGACGCGGAGGCTGAGGAAGTGGCTCCCGGCAGGGATGCGGGCGCGATCGGGGCGGGGCAGGTTCCAGTCCTCGAACGCGTCGGCGCGGACGGCGCTGCCTCCCGACGAGCGGTTGACGACGGTGACGAAGAGGAGCCCGCCGAGGTCACCGGAGCGCGGCGGCCCCGGCAGCAGTTCGAACTCCAGCGAGCGTCCGAAGCTGCCGCCGATTTCGCCGGCCGGCTTCGTGTGGGGCGGGCGATGGGCGCGGACCCAGGCGAGGACCGCCCGCGCCGGGCGGGGGACGGTCCAGAAGCGGTGGGCGGTGGCGTGCCGGCGTCCGCCCGGGATAGCTCCCGGTCCGGTGAGGAGTTCACCGACTCCCGACGGGCGCTCCGGGCTCGCCTCCGCTCCTGCCGGCAGGCGGACGGTGGCCACTCGACGCACGGCCGCGCGCTCCGCCCTCGCCCGATTGCGCGCCGACCGTTCGGCGACCGAGCCACGGGGCGGGGTGGAGGGCCCGGCGGCCGCGGTCCCTGCCGCGCCCGCGGCGAGCGACGCGAGGAGGGCGGCGGTGACGAGGAGCGCCGGCAGGGCTCGGGCCTTCATGTTCACCCCAACACGGCCGATGGCGGATCGGCGCGGCTCTCCTCTTGGATGAATCGGCCGCGAAGCCTTCAACTCGGCGCTCCCCTAGGGGCGCGCGGATGTGGCACGATCGCGGCGTGAGCGAGTACGTCCTCGATCATCACCTCGAAGGGGAGGGCAGGCGGCTGGCGCTGATGTCGCGGCTGCTCGATCCGATGCACCGCCGGCATCTCGGTGAGATCGGCATCGGCCCCGGCGATAAGGCCCTGGAGGTCGGTTGCGGCAACGGCTCGATCGCCGGCTGGTTGGCGGAGCAGGTCACTCCGGGAGGAAGCGTCGTCGGCGTCGACCTCGACCTGTCGCTGATCGCGACCCAGGCCCCCGACCTCGAGTTCCGCCAGGGCGACATCCTCGCCGGGCCGGTCGACGCGGGCAGCTTCGACCTGGTGACCGCGCGGGCGGTCCTCCACCACCTCGCCGATCCCGAGCTGGCGATCGCCAACCTCGTCGCCGGGGTCGCCCCGGGCGGGGCGATCCTGCTGATCGAGCCGGACTTCCTCCCGGTCAGCGTCGCCGGGCCGCCGCCGATACGGCAATTCTGGGACGGATGGCTCGCCTGGGCGGGGGACCAGGGGATCGACTACCACGTCGGCCGCGGCCTGGCTCCGCGGCTCGCGGCGCTCGGCCTCGAGCACATCAAGGGCACCGCCGAGACGGCCGTCTACAACGGCGGCTCGCCCTGGGCCGAGTATTGGAGGGAGACGGTCGCCGAGCTGCGAGGACCCCTGGTGGGCTCCGGTCACCTCGACGACGGCTTGATCGACGCCTTCCTCGCCCATTGCGCCGACCCGGCCTGGTGGACGGAGACCATCTCCTTCACCGCGGTGCGAGCGCGGAAGCGGCGCGACAGTTCAATTCTCGATTAAGCCAATCGACATAATCATTAATGGTCGGTTGCGTTCAACTCGAGCAAGGAGTCCGATATGTCTGCCGCATTCCCTGGCGCACTGACCGCGCCGCCCACCGCTTCGGTCCAGGAGAACCTCGACGCGCTCCAGGCCGAGCGCGATCACGACTGGGACGCCGAGCAGCTCCGGTCCCACGAGGCGTACCGCCTCTCGCTCGAGGACGAGGCCGGCTCGCGCCGCATGGTGCAGGTCGGTGACGTCGTCTCGCCGTTCACCCTGCCGGAGGTCGACGGTGGCGAGGTCGTGCTCACCGATCTGCTGGCCACCGGCCCGGTCGTCCTGATCTTCTTCCGCTTCGAGGGTTGCCCGGCGTGCAACGCCGCCTGGAGCGCCTACCAGCTGTCGCTCGCGCCGGTCCTGCAGGAGCTCGGCGTCCATCTGGTCGGGGTCAGCCCGCAGGCGCCCGAGAAACTGGTGGCGATCAAACGCCGCCACGATTTCCAGTTCCAGATCGCCTCCGACCCCGACGCGGCGCTCATCGACGAGCTCGGCATCGGGTTCGCGCCCACCGAGGAGAAGCGCGAGGAGCAGCGGCTCGCGGGCAAAGACATCGGCGCGATCCTCGGCACCGGCAACTGGACGTTCCCCTATCCGACGGCGCTGGTCATCGACCAGGACCGGGTCGTCCGGTTCGCCGACATCCACCCCAACTGGATGGTCCGGACGGAGTCCACCGCGATTCTCGACGCCGTCAGGTCCCTCTGACGGCGTCCCCTTCCGCCGGCAGGAAGATGTGCGCCGGGCTGCTTCCCGAATAGGGGAGGGCGATGAGGTGAGTGCCCGAAGACGCAGCGCCCTCGGGGCCTATGAGGTGGTTGCCGATCACGTTCACGAGGGCTGCCGAGACTCCAGCCAAATCAGCGGCGGAGCCGTGAAACGTGGGGACCGAGCAACCGCGAGTTGGGATGAGACTCTCTTCATTGTCTGGATCGTTCTCCCACAGCGGGTGGTAGTCCTCGAGGTCTCCTCGCGCCAAGACCTTCTCTCCCGCCTTCATATCGATCGTCGAGGGTGTGAGGCCGACCCCGGTACCGCAGATGTTGGCGACGCCGAGCGTCCCGGAGCGTGCGTCCGTCGCTACTTGGGCGATCAGCCCGCGTCGGGCGGGGGTGGTTGCAATCCCGTCCAGAATTTTCGCGATCGAGTTGCTAATGGTGGCATCGATGATGATGTCCGCGGAGAGGAGCAAGTTGTCGATCGTCGGAACCGGATTCGTCTCAACGTCCACGTTCAGATCGTCGCGGATAGCCTGAAGCCTTCGGCCGAGAGCCTCGGCCTTCGTCATTCCGATGTCATCCTCGCGGTAGTTCTGCCGAACGAGCAAGCCCCCGCTGACGGTGCCTGGGTCACACACCGTTATCGTCGAAGCGCCTGCGCGTGCGATGAACTCCGCGATCCATGATCCGAGGCCGCCGCATCCCCATACTTGAACCGATTTTTCTAGAAAGCCGTTAACGGGTCGCCTCTCGTCGCGTCGGGTCGTGACGTCCGGACGCTCGTCGGAGATGGCGCACCACTCGATCCTGACGTCTTCATCGATTGCCCCGGGTTTGATGTTCGCGATTCCACCTTCGGCAGCGATCGCTCTCAGGCTGTCGGACGCATCGGCCGTAAGTCGCCCCCCAAGAAGGTGATGCGGTCCGCCTGCGGGATGAGGGACAGCGAGCAGGAAGTACTGGGGAGACCCTTCAGGATTTCGAATTGCGCTGGCCAGTAAGCGGCTGACAAACGCTGTGGACTGGGGAAGGGTCCGCGAGTTTCGACCTCTATCGGTATCAGCGTAAGGGTCATCGAGGATCTTCAGCAGGAGGCCCATTGACCGCATGCCTCCGAATGGAAGATCGCACGACAAGGTTACGACAGGTGCTCGCAGGCCGCCGGTATTGCTGCGATAGGTGAGGTCGGATCGATGCCGAGTGCGGTCGACAACGAACGCGGTCGTCATGGTCTTGCTTGGCCCCTCCTCTCGCACCACTAGAGTGGGAGCGCCAGGGGTCTGATGCAGAACCCCACCTACTGCGTGGTACATCGCGGTCGCGGCATCGAATTTCCCTCCTGCGGCGTCTTCTAGCCAGCTCCAGAGACGATTTAGAAACCCGATAAGACCTTCTGCTGGCTGCCACTCGCGGGACGGGTCAAGGTAGACGCATAGGCGGGTACCTTGCAGTACGTGGGGAAAGCCGAGAAAACGAAGGTGATCG
>DAIQOT010000321.1:0-3255 GCA_036787695.1 Solirubrobacterales bacterium
TTGGCGTTGGACGCGGAAGTTTCCGCTCGCCACATCAGCTTTCTCGAGACCGGCCGCTCGAACCCGAGCCGCGAGATGGTGATCGGCCTCGCCGCCAACCTCGACCTGCCGCTGCGCGACCGCAACGAACTGCTGATCGCCGCCGGGTACGCGCCCGAGTACCGCCAGCTCGCCTACGAGGACCCGGCGCTCGGGCCGGTGCGGGCGGCGATCGACCAGGTGCTCGCCGCCCACGATCCCTACCCGGCGCTGGTCGTCGACCACCACTGGGAGCTGGTCACCGGCAACCGCGGGCTCGGCCTGCTGACCGGGTGCGTCGCGCCCCACCTGCTCGAGTCGCCGGTCAACGCGCTCCGCCTCGCCCTCCATCCCGAAGGGTTGCCGCGCCGCATGCTGAACCTCGGCGAGTGGCGCCACCACGTGCTCAGCCGGCTCGAGCGCCACTGGCGGCTGACCGGGGACCCGGCGCTCGGGGCGCTGCTCGAGGAGCTGCGCGCCTACCCCGGCGAGGAAGTTGACGAGGCCGAGCTGGCCGCCGCGCACGACGTCTTCATCCCGTACCGGGCGCGCGCCGACGATGGCACCGAGCTGAGCTTCGTCGGCACGATCGCGACCTTCGGCACCGCCCTCGACGTGACCGTCGCCGAGCTCTCGATCGAGTCGTTCTTCCCGGCCGACGACGTCACCGCCGCCACCTGCCGCGCCTGGGCTCCGCGCTGAGCGGCGCGCACAGCGCATTACCTCTGACGTAATCGACACGCCTACCTCCGGCGCTCAGAGTGCTCGCCATGAAAGCGAACGCCAAGACCAACGCCCTGACGATGGCCGTGCTGATGGCCGGCACCTTCGTCTTCGTCCTCGACTTCTTCATCGTCAACGTCGCGATCCCCTCGACCCAGGCCGAGCTCGGCGCCTCCGACGCGCAGATCCAGCTGGTCGTCGCGACCTACGCGATCGCCGTCGCCTCGCTGCTGATCCTCGGCGGTCGGCTCGGCGACCTCTTCGGCCGCCGCCGCGTCTTCATCGCCGGCCTGACGCTCTTCACCGTCTCCTCGGCCCTCTGCGGCGCGGCGCCGGGGATCGAGCTGCTGCTCGTCGGCCGCGTCGTGCAGGGGATCGGCGCCGCCCTGTTCGCCCCGCAGGTGCTCTCGATCATCGGCGTCACCTACGACGGCGAGCGCCGCCTGCGCGCCGTCACCACCTACGGCCTGACGATGGGGCTCGCGGCGGCCGGCGGCCAGCTGATCGGCGGCGCGCTGATCGCGCTCGACCTCTTCGGCCTCGACTGGCGCACTTGTTACCTGGTCAACGTGCCGATCGGGATCGCCGCGATCGCCCTGGCGCCGCGCGCCGTCCCTGAGTCGCGGGCGGAGGCGGGGGAGCGGCTCGACCTGCTCGGCGCCGCGCTCGCCGCGGCGACCCTGGTGGCGGTCGTCCTGCCACTGGTCGAAGGTCGCCGCCAGGGCTGGCCCATATGGACCTTCGCCTGCCTCGCCGCCGCCGTCCCACTGGCGCTCGCCTTCGCCCTGCGCCAGCGCCGCCTCGCCGCGACCGGTGGCGCGCCGCTCGTCGACCCTGCGCTCTTTCGCGAGCGCGCCTTCACCGTCGGCGTCCTCGCCTCGGTCGTCTTCTACGCCGGGATGGCCGCCTTCTTCCTCGTCCTCGCCGTCTACCTGCAGGACGGCTGCGGCCTCAGCCCGCTCGACTCGGGGCTCGTCTTCAGCGCCCTCGCCGGCGGATACCTGGCGGCGTCGTTCGGGGCCGAAGCGCTCACCCCGCGGTTCGGCCGCCAGGTCCTCGCCGCCGGCGGGCTGATCCGCGCCGCCGCGCTCGCCGGCCTGGCGCTGACGGTCGGCGCGATCGGCACCGGCGGCTCGCCGCTCCTCCTCGTCCCGGCGCTCGCCGTCGACGGGATCGGCATGGGACTGCTGACCGCGCCGCTTGTCGCGACCGTGATCGGCGGCATGGACCCCCGCCACGCGGGCGCCGCGTCCGGCGTGCTCTCGACCGCCAACCAGGTCGGCAACACGATCGGCGTCGCGGCGATCGGGGCGCTCTTCTACGGCGCACTCGGTCCCGACGGCGACTTCGCGGGCGCCTTCGAGCTGTCGCTCGCCGCGGTGGGGGCGATCTGCCTCGCCGTCGCGGCGCTCGTCCAGCTGCTGCCGGGACGCCCGTCGCGGGCGCCGGGCGATCGCGACCAAAAGGGAAATTCGATGGAAAAACTAGGCGAAAAAGCACCGGCGATGAGATGATCGCCGCCGATGAACAGGACCGACCTGGGAACCAGACTGCGCGCGCTGCGCACCGAGCGCGGCCTCTCGCTGAGCCAGCTGGAATCGGCGACGAGCATCTCCAGCTCGTTCCTCTCGCTGGTCGAGAGCGGCAAATCCGACATCACGATCAGCCGCCTCCTGCGACTGGCCGACTACTACGACGTCGAGCTCGGCGACCTGGTCGAGGGCAGCCGGGTCGGCCGCCGCGCGATCGAGGTCGTCCGCGAGGGCGAGGGCAGCGTGCTCAACTCGCCCGGCGAGGGCGTCGTCGCCCACTTCCTCGGCCACGCGCGCTGGCAGCTGCAGCCGCGGATCAGCGAGTACGAGCCGGGCGGGACGGTCGACGTCAGCGAGGGCGAGCAGGCGGTGCGGGAGATGCTCCACCACCACGAGCTCTTCATCTACGTGATCGCCGGGACCTTCGAGATCACCGCCCACGGCGAGGACCCGGTCAAGGTGAAGGCCGGCGACTCGGTGTTGGTCCGCGACGGCGCCGACCACGTCGTCAACGTCGGCCGCGGCAAAGGCCGGATCGTGGTCGTCGGCGTCGCCACCGCCGGCTGAGCGCGCTCCTTCCCGCCCCGGTTTCGCCTCCCGCCTGCCGGGAACCTCACCCCATGGCCGAATTCAAGAAGGGCGACCGCGTGAAGTGGAAGTCCCACGGCGGCGAGGGCGTGGGCAAGGTCGAGCGCAAGATCACCGAGGAGACCGACGCCGGCGGCCGCCACGTCGTCGCCTCCAATGACGAACCCCAGTACCTCGTCCGGAGCGAGAAGTCCGGCGGCACCGCGGTCCACAAGCCCGAGGCGCTCGAGCGGGCGTAGGGGTTCGACGCGGGCGTCCTGGCGCGCGTCGCTGCGGTGCGGCTGTGTTGTTGGCGGGCGGGTGGCTGTCCGAGATGGCTCGTTCTTCGCGGGCGGTGCCGCCGTCCGAGTTGCGTCCCGGGCGTCTCGTGGCGGCCCGGGCAGGCTGTGGCCGC
>DAIQOT010000126.1:0-11036 GCA_036787695.1 Solirubrobacterales bacterium
CGCGCTCGCCGAGCTCGACCGCCGGCGCGGCGACGACTGGGGCGCGATCCTGGTCGGGGAGGGCCCGGTGCGGGCCGAGATGGAAGCGCTGGCGGCGAGCCACGGCATCGCCGATCGGGTCGAGTTCGCCGGCTGGCGCGGTGACGAGGACATCCGCCGCATCCTCTCGACCGTCGACCTCTGCATCGCCCCCGACCCGCCGAGCCCGCTGAACGACGTCTCGACGATGATCAAGGTGCCCGAGTACATGGCGATGGGCAAGCCGATCGCCTCCTACGACCTGGCCGAGACCCGGGTCTCGGCGGGTGAGGCCGCGGCCTACGCCGAGCCGACCCCGGCGGCGCTGGGGACGCTGATCGACGAGCTCCTCGACGATCCCACCCGGCGCGAGGAAATGTCACGGATCGCCGTCGCCCGGGTGCCGTCGCTGTCCTGGCAGCACTCGGTCGAGGTGCTGCTCGAAGCCTACGAGCGCGCCCTCGATCGCCGCGCCGTCCGGCACTGAGTGCGCAGAAACCCGCGGATAGCGCGGGAAAGTGCGAACTCGCCGCGCGCCCGGCTAGAGCGGGCGGGCGGGGTTGCCGGCCACGGTCGCGCCCGGCTCGACGTCGCGGGTGACGACGGCGCCTGCGCCGACCAGGGCGCCGCGGCCGATCCGCACGCCGCCGAGGATCGTCGCGCCGGAGCCGATCGAGGCACCGGCCTCGACCACCGTCTCCAGCATCTCCCAGTCGTCGGCGGTCTGTAGCGCGCCGCCCTCGACGGTCGCCCGCGGCCGCTTGTCGTTGACGAAGGTGACCCCGTGGCCGACGAAGACGCCGTCCTCGATCGTCACCCCCTCGCAGACGAAGGTGTGGCTCGAGACCTTGCAGTTGGCGCCGATCGCGGCGCCCGCCTGGACCTCGACGAAGGTGCCGATCCGCGAGCCGTCGCCGACGCTGCACCCGTAGAGGTTGGTGAACGAGTAGACGCTCACGTCCCCGCCGAACTCGACGTCGCGGATCATCCGGAAGGGCGCCTCGTTGGCGGGTGCGTCACTCATCAATAGGACAACGCGCGCGCGTGGGGGAGGCTTGCGCGCGCCGTGGATTCGGAGGCCTTGCGGGCAATTCCCTTGATCGCCCGCGAAAGCGATCGGCCTTACGCCCCGTTACTCAGATATGTCGCTGATGAGCAAGCGCGAGGCCGTGCCCTCGATGGGGACGACGAGTTCGTCGACCCTCGTCATCGTCGCCGGAGCCGAGCCGCTGCGCCGCCGCCTGGCCGCCGTGATGGCCGCCGCCGGTTGCGACGTCCCCGCCGTCGCCCGCCAAGAGGGGCTCGCCGAGTACGAGCTCGACGCCAGCTCGGTGCTGATCTTCTCCTGCGACGTCGACCTTCCCGCCGACGTCACCGCCCTGCGCCGCATGCGCAAGAGCCTGCCGGAGCCGGCGATCGTCGTCGTCTCGCCACGCTCGACCGCCACCGCCGTCCGCCGCACCCTCGACGCCGGCGCCGACGCCCTCGTCTTCGAGCCCGAGATCGACGTCGCCCTTGCCGCCAGCGTGCGCGCGGTGGAAAGCGGCCAGTCGGTGGTGCCGCGCAAACTGCGCGCCGGGGTCGAGCGGCCGAACCTCTCCCACCGCGAGCGCCAGGTCCTCAACCTGGTCTGCGAAGGCCACACCAACGCCGAGATCGCCGAGTCGCTCTTCCTCGCCGAAAGCACGATCAAAAGCCACATGGCCTCGATCTTCACCAAATTGGGCGTGCACTCGCGCAAGGAGGCGGGCTCCGCCTACATGGACCTGCTCACCGTCCCGAATTTCCCGCCGACCGATCCCGACATGGAGGAGATGAACGTATGAACGCCCCCACTACCACCATGGAGGCGTCCCTGCGGGTGCCTTTCGTCCGCCTCGACAACGGCGACCCGGAGCTGATGGCGGAGCTGCTCGGCACCGTCGCCGACATCGCCCAGCGCTCGGCCTTCACGCTCGGCGCGCCGGTCGAAGAATTCGAGCGCAAGTTCGCCGACTGGTGCGGGACCGACTTCTGCGTCGGCGTCTCCTCCGGCACGGCGGCGCTCGAGCTCGCCCTGCGGGCGCTCGGGATCGGCCCCGGTGACGAGGTCATCGTGCCGACCAACAGCTTCATCGCCACCGCCGAGGCGGTCAGCGCCGTCGGCGCGACTCCCGTCCTGGTCGACGTCGACGAGGCGACCTCGGTCCTCACCGCCGAGATCGTCGAGGCGGCGCTGACCCCGAAGACGCGCTGCGCGATCCCGGTCCACCTCTACGGCCGCACGGTCGAGATGGGGCCGCTGGCCGAGCTCTGCCGCGCCAAGGGGATCTACCTGGTCGAGGACGCCTGCCAGGCCCACGGCTCGACCTACGAAGGCCGCCGCGCCGGCTCGCTCGGCGACGTCGGCTGCTTCAGCTTCTACCCGACCAAGAACCTCGGCGCCTGGGGCGACGGCGGCGCGCTCGTCACCGACGACGAGGAGATCGCCGCGCAGGTCGCGCTGCTGCGCTCGCACGGTGAGGGCAGCCGCCATCACCACCAGATGCCCGCCCGCACCGACCGCCTCGACGCGCTGCAGGCGGCGCTCCTGAGCGTCAAGCTCGACCGCCTCGACGCCGCCAACCAGGGTCGGCGCGACGCCGGCGCCGCCTTGACCGAGGCGCTCGCCGGGACCTCCGTCATCACTCCGGTAGCCCCCGGCGAGGGCCGCGACCACGTCTTCCACCTCTACGTCGCCCGCAGCGAGGACCGCGACGGCCTCCGCGCCCACCTCGACGCCGAAGGCGTCGCCAGCGCGATCCACTACCCGACGCCGATCCACCTCCAGCCGGCCTACGCCGACCTCGGCCAAGGCCCCGGCAGCCTCCCCGTCGCGGAGCGCCTCGCCTCCGAGATCATCTCCCTGCCGATCTTCCCGACGATCACCGACGCCGAGATCGCCCGCACCGCCGAAGCGGTCGCCGCCTTCGACGCGAAGTAGCGCCGCCGGCCCCAGCGCGTTCGCACTTTCCCGTACATAGCGCGGGTTTCTGCGAACGCACCGGGGCGTGGCGCCTGTCCGAGGTAGGTCCCGGGCGTCTCGTGACGGCCCGGGCATGCTGTGGCCGCTACAAAGACGCCCGAGACATGAAGGGTTCGTCTCACTTCTGTCGCTGTGGAGCCTTACCGTCGCATAGGGACGGTTTCTCTCCACAGCAAAACGCTGACCAATGGAGAACGTGACGAAGATGCCGGGGACGTCACCGATCCTCCAGTCGTTTCATACCCGGCCGTCTCGGCCACGGCCACAGCCTGCCCGGGCCGTGGACGAGACGGCCGCGTCCCTCTCTGCTCCGGGCGCCAGCTAAGAGCGGACTCGAGGCGAGGGGACGCGGCCGGGCTGACTCCTAGAAGCCGTAGGCCTCTTTCAGCTCGGGGTCCTTCTGGGCGAGCATTTCGGCGAGCTCGACCATCACTTTGCACTGCTTCCAGGTCGCGTCGTCCTGCATCTTGCCGTCGATCATGTGGACGCCGCGGCCGTCGGGGATCGCCTCGAGGACTTTCTTCGCGAAGGCGACCTCGTCCGGCGGCGGGCTGAACACCTTCTTGGCGATGCCGATCTGGACCGGGTGCAGGGACCAGGCGCCGACGCAGCCCATCAGGAAGGCGGCGCGGAACTGGGCCTCGCAGCCGGCGACGTCTTTGATGTCGCCGAAGGGGCCGTAGAACGGCAGGATCCCGGCCGAGGTGCAGGCGTCGACCATGCGGGCGATCGAGTAGTGCCAGAGGTCCTGCTGGGCGGAGACGCGGCCCTCCTCGGGGTTCTCCAGGTCCGGCGGGTCGTTCAGCACGAGGTAGCCGGGGTGGCCGCCGCCGACGCGGGTGGTCTTCATCCGCCGCGCTGCGGCGAGGTCGGCGGGGCCGAAGCTCATGCCCTGCATGCGCGGCGAGGCGAAGGCGATCTCCTCGACGTTGACGACGCCCTGCGGCGTCTCCAGCAGCGCGTGGATCAGGATCGGGCGCTCGAGCCCCGCCTTCGCCTCGAGCTGGGCGAGCAGGCGATCGACGTAGTGGATGTCGAAGGCGCCCTCGACCTTCGGCACCATGATCACGTCGAGCTTGTCGCCGATCTCACCGACCAGCTGCTCGAGGTCGTCGAGGATCCACGGGCTCTCCAGCGAGTTGACCCGGGTCCACAGCGAGGTCGTGCCGAAGTCGGACTCCTTGGCGGCCTGGATCAGCCCGGCGCGGGCCGACTCCTTGCGGTCGACCGGGACCGCGTCCTCCAGGTTGCCGAGCAGAATGTCGGTCTGTTTGGCGATGTCGCTCGCCTTGGCGACCATTTTCGGGTTCGAGAAGTCGAGGAAATGGATCATCCGCGACGGCGTGACCGGGATCTCCCGAAGCGGCTCGGGCGCGCCTATGGCGAGCGGATGAAAGAAATCTCTGGGGTGTCTCAAGGCTCCTCCTGCTTTCTTTGACGCGGCGGAATCTATGTCAAAGGGCAGGCGCCGGGGTCTGGGAGAACGTGTACAGCTTCGTACCTCACGGTCTGGACACGGGATTCAACTCTTAGAATTAGGTAGATGAAGGAAGCGCCCAAACCGCCCGACGAGGAGCGCCGCATCGGCGCGCTGCACGCGCTGAACCTGCTCGACACCGAGCCGGAGGAGCGCTTCGACCGGATCACCCGGCTCGCCCAGCGCGTCTTCGGCACCTCGATCGCGACCTTCACCCTGGTCGACGCGGACCGCCAGTGGTTCAAGTCCGACGTCGGCGCGCCGGGCAAAGAAGATCCCCGCGCCGTCTCCTTCTGCTCGCACGCGATCCTCGACCCGGAGACGACCGTGATCCCGGACGCCCGCGAGGACGACCGCTTCCACGACAACCCGCTGGTCCTCGGCGATCCCAACATCCGCTTCTACGCCGGCCACCCGGTGTCCGGGCCGGGGGGAGAGGCGCTCGGCACGCTCTGCGTGATCGACGACAAGCCGCGCGCCGCCGCCGACTTCGACGCCGAGGCGCTGGCCGAATTCGCGGCGATGGTCGAGGCCGAGGTCGCCTCGCTCTCGCTGGCGATCGGCGACGAGCTGACCGGGCTCTCCAACCGCCGCGGCTTCGAGATGCTCGGCGAACGCCTGCTGCGCGCCTCGCGCCGGCTGGGCCTGCCGCTCTCGGTCGTCTACGCCGACCTCGACAACATGAAGCCGATCAACGACACCTACGGCCACGACGCCGGCGACGAGGCGCTGGTCGAAATCGCCGACGTCCTCAGCTCGACCCTGCGCTCCTCCGACCTCGTCGCCCGGCTCGGCGGCGACGAGTTCTGCGCCCTGCTGGTCGGCGGCGCGGCCGAGGCGGCGCCGAGCCTGATCGCCCGGGTCGAAGGCAAGCTGGCCGAGCGCAACGCCGCGGCCGAGCGCCCCTGGAAGCTCTCATTGAGCCTCGGCGTCACCGAAAGCCCGCTCGACGAAGAGGTCGAGCTGTGGGACCTGGTCGCCGCCGCCGACGCCCAGATGTTCGAGGCGAAGCGGGCGAAGAAGGCCGCCCGCGGCGACCGCCGCTAGTTTTCGCCGGGTACACTCGTTGATCAGTAGTGAGACTGAGTCGAATCCGGCTGGCCGTAGCGTTTGCGCTGGCAATCTTGGCCGTGCTGATGGTGTCGACCGCCGACGCCTCCGCCGCCGATTCGCCGACCTGCACCGGCCGCACGATTGCCTTCGTCGCCCACCAGGACGACAACCTGCTGTTCATGAACCCGCGCCTGCAGTCGGAATTCGACAGCGGGCGCTGCGTCCGCACGGTCTTCCTCACCGCCGGCGATGACGGTCAGGCGATGCCGTACTGGGTCGGCCGCGAAGTGGGCATGGAAGCGGCCTACGCCGAAATGGCGGGCGTCGCCGACAACTGGACCGTCGGCAGCGTCACCGTCGACGGCCACCCGCTGTTGCTGAAGACGCTGACCGCCGACCCGCGCATCTCGATCGTCTCCATGCGGCTGCCCGACGGCAACAACGGTGAAGGGTTCCCCAGTACCGGCTCGCAAAGCTTGATGAAGCTGTGGGCGTCGGCTAATCCCTGCGGGGAATGCACTGAACAAGAGAGCACGATCGAAGCGATCGACCACTCCGCCACCTACACGTACCAAGGGCTGATCGAAACCCTCGCCGGGGTGATCGGCGAATTCGGCCCGCGCCAGATCTTCACCCAGAACTGGGACGAAATCTTCCATGGCGTCGACCATCCCGACCACGTCGCGACCGCGCGCTTCGTCCGCTCGGCGGCGGCGCTGGACACGGAACCGCACCGGCTGACCGCGTTCTGGGACTACAACACGGAATCGTTCCCCGTCAACGTGACCGGCGCGGTCCTGGCGGGGAAGAGCAAAACCTTCTACACCTACGCCGCCCACGACCCGGAAACCTGCGACAGCGCAGCCGCCTGCGAAGGCACCCAGTACAAGAACTGGCTGGCGCGCGAATACGTCAAAGCCGAAGAAACGCACGGGGTAGTCGCCGACGCGGGCTACGGCCAGAAGGTGTCGACCGGGCAGCAGGTGACCCTCGACGGTTCCGCCAGCAGCGCCGAAGCCGGCGGCACGCTGACCTACGACTGGACGCAGGTCGGTGGCCCGGCCGTCTCGCTATCGGACCCGCACGCGGTCGCGCCGACCTTCACGATGATCGGGCACCCGACCGTCCTCACCTTCGCGCTGACCGTGACGAGCGGCGGCGTGTCGAGCCCGCCGGACGAAGTGATCGTGCGGGTGCCGTCGAGCGACCCGACGCCGACCGCCCTGGTCGCGCCGGGGTCGACGGTCGACTCCGCCGCGACGGTGAGACTCGACGGCTCGGAAAGCTGGGATCCGAACAGCCTGCCGCTGACCTACGAATGGACGCAGACCGCGGGCCCGCATGTGACGCTCCTCGAAGGAAGCTCGGCGCGGCCCGAATTCGTCGCCCCGACCGGCCCGACCACCGTGTCCTTCTCGCTGGTCGTCTCCAACGGGGCGCAGTCGAGCCCGGCGGCGACGGTGAGCTACCAGCTGCGAGGCATCGCCCCGAGCCTTTCCGTCCCGGCCCCCGCCACCTTCCTGGTCGGCGCCACCGGCTCGGTCACCGTGAAAGCCGCCGGATCGCCGACGCCGACGCTCGCGGTGGTCGGTGAGCTCCCGGCGGGCCTGACCTTCGCCGACAACGGTGACGGGTCGGCGACTGTGGCCGGGACCCCGTCGGCATCGCTCACGCCGCCCGGGACGAGCCGCGAATTCTCGATCGCGGTCACCGCGACGAACGAACTCGGCAAAGCCGAAGGCCATTTCGAGCTCACCGTGGTCAACCCGCCCGTGGTCGAACCGCCGCCGATCGAACCGTCGCCGGTGACCGAACCGCCGTCGACCGAACCCACCCCGACGCCTCAACCGCAGCCGCAGTCGCAATCGAGCGAGCCGCCCGTTTCCGCCCCCGCCGAAGCGCTGCCCGAGCTCTCCCGGCGCGCGCTGGTCCTACCGGCCGGCCAGAGGAGCCGGGCGAGCGTGGGGATAGAGGGCGGGCCGATCAGCTTGGCCACCTGCAAGGGCCATCTGCCCGCGGGGGTCGATTGTCGCGTCGTCGGACGACGGGTGCGGGTGACCGGGACCCCGGCCACCACGGCGAGGGGCGCGTACCGCCTGCGCCTGCGGATCGTCTCGCGGGCGGGCACCGTCGTCAGGCCGCTCGTCGTCCGGGTCGCACGCGCCCGCTGAGGCGCTTCTCGCGACGCCCACGTTCTCGCGACGCCCGCGCCCGTCCATAGACTGGCCCGCATGGAGCAGCGGCCCTTGGACCCAGAGCAGGCCTCCCCGAGCTCGGGCTTCATCCAGCTCGACACCGAGATGTCGCCGGGCGAGCAGGCGTCGTTGACCGGGGTGCTGGCGATGGTCAAGCCCAAGGTCTCGCTCGAGATCGGCACCTACCAAGGCGGCAGCCTGATGCGGATCGCCGCCTACAGCGGCCACGTCCACACCTTCGATCTGGTCAGCCACGTCGAGACGCATCTGTCGAACGTCGACTACCACCTCGGTGACAGTGCGGTGACGGTTCCGCAGGTTCTTTCCGAGTTGGCCCGGGAGGGGGTGGCGGTCGACTTCGTCCTCGTCGACGGCGATCACTCCCGCCACGGCGCGTACCTCGATGCCTGCAACGTCTTCGACTCGCCCGCCACGGCAGACGCGGTGATCCTCTTCCACGACATCGCCAACGAGGGCGTTCGCGCCGCCGTCCAGGATGCGCTGAAAGGGCGGGACTTCCGCTTCGTCGACCTCAGCTTCGCCGTCTCGGCCCAGGCGCCGCCGCTTCTCGGCGAGTGCTGGGGCGGTATCGGGCTGGTCGCCCGCGGGGGCGCCCTCTGGCCGCATCCTCCACAGGTTCGAGCCAACGCGGGCTGGCCGACGACGATCCAGCCCGGTCTCCTCTGGCGCGCCCTCGCGCCGGTGCGGGAGGCCAAGCGGTGGGCGATCTACCGCCTGCGGCCGCTCATCCGCCGCCGTCGCGGCGTTCGCGGGGCCGGCACTCCAGCGCCATGAAGCCGATGCGGCGGAAGGTCGCCTCGTAGGCGGGCGTCAGCGCGTCGACGTCGAGCAGCGCCCGCAGCGGACGGCGCTCGCCCGCCCTGAACCGGCAGTAGTCGATCTCCCGGTGGTGGATCGTCGAGTTGCGACCAAACAGCTCGTGGATCTCCGCTTCCGGCCGGTAGACGGTCCAGTTGTCGACCCAGTCGAGTTTCTCCGCCGACCAGGCCCGCGCCGGGCGGTCGTCCTTGAATTTGCCGAGGCCGATCCGCCGCAGCCCGGCGGTGTAATAGAGCCGCGCCTTGCCCGCCGGCATCCGATGTGAGAACGGGATGCCGATGTGCCCCTCGCGCCAGATCTCGCGAGCGGGAAAGTGGTGGTAGTGGACCCCGTTCGGCCGGACCACGCGCTCGACCTCGGCGACCGAGGCCTCGATCGGCACGACGTGCTCGAAGACGTGATCGCTGACGATGAGGTCGAAGCTCCCGTCGTCGAAGGGCAGCCTGCCGCCGGGCTCGAAGTAATGGAGCCGGTCGGCCTCCGGCATCTCGACCCAGTGGTAATCGGCTCCGGGCCAGCGGACGTCGCACCCGTGAGCGTCGAATCCGGCGGCGAGCAGCAGCCTGACGAGGTCGCCCGCCCCGCAGCCGTAGTCGAGGACACGGGCGCCGGGCGCGATCGTCCGCCGCGCGTACTCGACGAACCAGCGACGATTGACATCAACTTGGGCCTGCTCCATGGAGCGGCCGAGCCTACAGCGCCCGGCTGCCGCCCCACGTGGAGGGCGGATACTCTGTGTGTCGCGAAAAAGACCCCGACAAGCAGGGAGCCATGGCCGTAGATACCTCCGCGTACCGCGAAATGACCGACGAGCAGGAAGCCATTGTTGAAATGGTGCGTCAGTTCGCCGACGAGCAGATCATCCCGAACGCCGAGCACTACGACCACGAGGACACGTTCCCCGAGCCGATCGTCGAGCAGATGAAGGAGCTCGGACTGTTCGGCGTGACGATCCCGGAAGAGTACGGCGGCATGGGTCTCGACCTGGCGACCTACGCGCTGATCGTCGAGGAGCTCTCGCGCGGCTGGATCTCGATCTCGGGCGTCGTCAACACCCACTTCATCGGCTCCTACCTGCTGATGAAGTTCGGCACCGAGGAGCAAAAACAGTATTTCCTGCCGAAGATGGCGACCGGAGAGATCCGCGCCGCCTTCTCGCTGTCGGAGCCGGAGACGGGCTCTGACGTCCAGGGCATCAAGGGCACGGCCAAAGAAGACGCCGACGGCAACTGGGTGATCAACGGCCAGAAGATGTGGGTGACCAACGGGCTCGGCTCGGGCGTCGTCTTCGTCCTGATGAAGAACGACACGAAAGCCGATCCGCCCTACAAGGGGATGACCTGCTTCATCACCGAGAAGGAGCCCTGGAAGGAAGTCAACGAGGGCAAGTTCGCCGGCCTGACGGTGCCGCCGAAGATCAAGAAGATGGGCTACAAGGGCGTCGAGTCGACCGAGCTCGTCTACGACGGCTACGTCTGTCCGCCCGACCGCGTGCTCGGCGGCCCCGAGGGCGTCGGCCAGGGCTTCGTCCAGATGATGGACGCGCTCGAGGTCGGCCGCGTCAACGTCGCCGCCCGCGGCGTCGGCATCGCCCAGCGGGCGCTCGAGCTGGCGCTCAAATACAGCCAGGAGCGGAAAACCTTCGGCAAGCCGATCGCCCAGCACCAGGCGATCCAGTTCAAGCTCGCCGACATGGCGACGCGCCTGGAGGCGGCCCGCCTGGTCACCCGCAAAGCGGCGCGGATGAAGGACGCCGGCGAGCGCTCCGACCTCGAGGCCGGCATGGCGAAGCTCCTGGCCTCGGAGACGGGCAAGGAAAACGTCGAGGACGCCTTCCGCATCCACGGTGGCTACGGCTACTCGAAGGAGTACGAGATCGAGCGCCTCTACCGTGACGCCCCGCTGCTCCTGATCGGCGAGGGGACCTCCGAGATCCAGCGAATGGTGATCGGCAAAAAGGTCCTCCAGAGAAACAAGATCTAGGTCGGGTAGGCGCGCATGTCTTCATCGACCCCGGATCTGATCCGCACGGCGATCGAGCGCTTCCAGGCCGAAGTCCCGGCCCTGGCCAACCTCAAATTGGTCTTCGGCCTGCAGCTGCGCGCCAAACACGACATCCAGCTCTACCGGGTCGAACTGCCCGGACTGAAAATCAGCAAAGACCTCGCTCAGGACGAGCGGGTCCTGATCGAAATCGACCGCCCGCAGTTCAACCAGCTGGCCGAGAAAGGCACTCTCGCCAGCTACCGGCGGGCGGTCGAGACCGGCCACATCAAGGCGACCGGCGACTCCAACGTGGTCAAGCTGGTCACCCAGGTGGTCGAAAAACAGGAGCAGCGCGCCCGCCTGCGCAAAGTGCACTGAGGGCGGGCTCGTCCTTCGCGGCGCGGCGGCCGTCCGAATTGGGGGCGGCTGGCCGAGGTGCGTCCCGGGCGTCTCGTGGCGGCCC
>DAIQOT010000322.1:0-3230 GCA_036787695.1 Solirubrobacterales bacterium
CGAGGAGGTGGCGGGCTGATGCCGGGCCGCGCACGCCTCGCCAACGACGCCTGGGAGTCGCTGCTCACCGCGCACGCCGAGATGATGCGCCAGTTCGCCGTCGAAGACGTCTGGAACGAGGTGAGCCGGACCGAGTACGACGTGCTCTACACGTTGTCGAAGTGCAGCGGCCCGATCCGCCTCGCCGAACTCAACCGGCGCGTGCTGCTGAGCCAGCCGGCGCTGTCGCGGATGGTCGACCGGCTGGTCGAGCGCGGGCTGGTGCGGCGCGAGGCCGACGAGGCCGACGGCCGCGGCATCCGCCTCAGCCTCACCGAGGCGGGCGCGGCCCAGCAGAAGTCGACCGGCAGGCGCCACGCGCTGAACGTGTCGCGGGCGATGAACGACGCCTTCGAGCCGGACGAGCTGAGCGAGCTGATGGCGCTCTGCCGGAAGCTGGCGGCGAATCGCGAAGCGGCGCTCGACGGGGTGCACGCATGAGCGCCGCTGCCGGGACGCCGGGCGTCTCCGAGGTCTCGGAGACCAAGAAGATCCTGAGCCTGGTCATCGTCAGCGCCGGAGCGAGCGACCCGTCCTCGACCGCGATGCTCGCCGACCGCCTCGCCGCGCGGACCGTGGCAGCGGGACGCGAGCGTGGCCTCGATGTCGTCGTCTCGACGATCGAGCTGCGCGCGCTCGCCAACGAGATCGCCGCCGCGCTGGTCACCCAGAACCTCGGCCCCGGCCTGACCGCCGCGGTCGAGACCCTCGCCGGCGCCGACGGCGTCGTCGCCGCCACCCCGATCTACAAGGCGGGCGTCAGCGGCCTCTTCAAGGGCTTCTTCGACGTCCTCGACAACGACCTCCTCATCGCCAAGCCGGTCGCCCCGATCGCGACCGCCGGCACCGCCCGCCACGCTCTCGTCGTCGACGAGGCGATGCGCCCCCTCTTCGCCTACATGCGCGCCCTCACCATCCCGACCTCGGTCTTCGCCGCGACCGAGGACTGGGCCGGGTCCGGCCTCGACCAGCGCCTCGATCGCGCCGCCCTCGAGCTGACCCTCCTCATGCAGAGCGGCTTCGCCGACGAGGTCCGCTCCGCCTCCTGGTCCAGCTACCAACACGAATACGGCAGCGCCGGCGGCACCGAACTGGCGATCGACCTCGACTCCGACCTGATGCGCCTCGCCACCGGCGGCTCCCCACCGTCGGCCGCTGAGCGCGAGCTATAGAGGCTCAGTTCCCTCACTGAGGATGTCCAGGTACTCGGCGTAGGTGAAGATCTTGTTCCGCGAACGGCCGGTGATCTCACGCAATATCTCGAGCTCCTCAAGATTCGCGATCGCCGTGGCCACCGTCGGCTCGGAGACAGGCAACCTCTCTGCCGTCTCCGGAATGCGGAGGACGACGTCCTTGACAGCCTGATCGAAGACGAGGAGCGCCGACCCCGCGGCGCGACCCAGGTCGTTGATCTGGCGTCGGTCACGCTCGATGAGCTCGACGATCCTTTTGGTCGTCTCCGTGGCCAGCGTCGCCACCGAGATCACTCCTTCGAGAAAAAAGCGCAGCCATCCCTCCCAGTCGCCTTCGGTCCGGATCGCCTGGAGGCGTTCGTAGTAAGTCTCGCGGTGGCGCTTCAGATGAAGACTCAGATAGAGCAGTGGCCGAGAGAGCACCCGCTCTTCCCCGTCTGCGGTGTCACTGCATAGAAGAAGCGTCACGAGCAGCCGCCCGACCCGGCCGTTCCCGTCGAGGAACGGATGGATGGTCTCGAACTGGGCGTGGGCGAGAGCAGCCCGGACCAATAGCGGCACCGCGATCGGATCGCCGTGGAGGAACTTCTCGAGCTCTGCCATCGCGCCCGGCACCTCATTGGGCGGCGGCGGGACGTAGCGTGCGGCCTCCGGGGCCTGCCCGCCGAGCCAGTTCTGAATCCGCCGGAACTCACCCGGCCCGGTTTCCCCTCCCCGGGTGCCTCGGAGCAGCTCGGCATGGACCTGCCTGAGCAGCCGCAGGCTGATCGGGAGACCTTCCGCCATGGACTGCAAGCCCAGGTTGAGGGCAGCTAGGTAGTTGGTCGTCTCTTTGACGTCTTCGATCGGGACCCCGGATGCGATGTCGTGCTCAAAGAGCAGAAGATCGGAGAGGGAGGACTGGGTGCCCTCGATCTGCGAGGAGAGCACCGCCTCCTTGCGGATGTAGCTGTAGAGAAAGTGATCGGGATCGGGAAGGAGCAGGGTGATTCCATCGAGTCTCCCCAAGGCCTGATTGGCACGGTCCAGTAGACGGCGCAGGTCCGCATCGATCTCCAGCGCCGGATCGGGAGGAAGCGGTTTCGGCGAAAAGGTCGAGTAGCCGCCCCCTTTCCCTGAAGCCACCGCGGGACGAAAGTGCCCTGCGCGATCGTTGGTGTCTGTGGCTTTGCTCATGGCATCCGTTCCCTGAGATCTTTGGGTTAGCGGCGACGCTAGCAAAGGTTCGAGCGTTTTCCTTGGGATAGACCCCCCGGCAAGGAAAGGTTGCTTGGGTTCGGACTTCGCCGGCGCCCGAGCTGATCGGCGTCAGGCGGCGGCGTCGTAAGAGCTGAGGGAGCCGGAGAGGTAGGCGGCCGCGGTGGTGACGCCGGCGGCTACGGCGTCGCCGAGGGTCGAGCGCTCTTCGAGCTGGTGGGTGAAGCCGGCGGCGAAGGAGTCGCCGGCGCCGACCGGGTGGGCGGCCTCGACCGGCTCGGCGTCGACCCAGCCGGAGCCGCCGTGGCGGCCGCCTTCCGACCAGGCGGCGCCCGCCGCGCCGGCGGTGACGACCGCGAGGTGGGCGCCGATGCCGAGCAGGCCCGAGGCGACCTCCTGAGCCCGCTCGGGGGTCTCGCCGGCGAGCACCGCCTCGGCGGAGGTGCCGTACAGCAGCCCTTCGGCCTCGGCCAGGTTGGGGACGACGATCCCCTCGCGCGCCTCGATCGTCGCGGCGAGCGTCTCGCCGGCGGCGTCGACCACACAGCGGCAGCCGGCGTGGCGCGCCTCGCGGGCGAGCCGGGCGTAGCCGTCGATCGGGGCGCCGGGCGGCAGGCTCCCGGAGCAGAGCAGCACGCGGCCGGGGGCGAGCCGGTTGACGGCGAGCTTGGCGAAGGCTTCCCAGCCGGGGATGTCGAGCGCCGCGCCGGGCTCATGCAGGACGCTCGTCCGCCCGTCGCGCTCGCGCAGGATCGTCGCGATCCGGGTCCGGCCGTCGACGTGGATCCCCTCGACCTCGAT
>DAIQOT010000127.1:0-10950 GCA_036787695.1 Solirubrobacterales bacterium
CGAGACGCCCGGGACGTGAGGGAGATTCAGGGAAGGTGCGGAGTTCGGCACGATCACCGCTCTTCCGTGACGGGTCCTCAACAGGCCGGGACGCGTGGTCGACTTTGACCCTCCTATAGCAAGGTCAAAGTCGACAACGTGATCTCGACGGGTCGGGAGCGCCACGGTTCCATGAGCTTTCGTCACGGAACACGCGCAGTTCGTGGAGGAACGTGCACGCTCCTCGGCGCTCGTCACGAAGACTCATCACTTCCCACACATCCGACCTTCTCGATGGCGGCCACAGCCTGCCCGGGCCGCCATCGAGAAGGCCGGGCGCATCTCGGACGGCCGCACCGGCCGCGAACAACGCGGCTGGGTGTGGAGGTACTGCGTGCGGCTAACGCCGCGGGCGGGCTAGTCCTCGTCGGAGTCGTCGCCGTCCGCGTCGTCATCGGCGCCGGCGCGGCGGATGACGATCTGGTCGGACTCGATCCGCACGGTGACGTCGCGGTTACCGGCCCAGCTCTCGACGTAGACGGGGTTGTCCTTGATCGAGGCGTCGAGCCAGAGGCCGTAGCCATCGGTTTCGCCGTGATCGAAGGTCGCCTCGTACTCCTTTTTGCGACCGCGGCCACCACGACGGCCACGACGACGACGGCGTTTGGGACGGTCGCCGCCCTCACCCTCCTCGTCATCGTCGCCCTCCTCCTCGGACTCGGCCTCTTCGGCCTCCTCCTCGGCGGTGGCGGCTTCGATCTCCGCTTCGATCTCGTCGCGAAGGTCGACGTCGCTCGAACCCGCGTTCTCGTCGTCTGGCGAGAGTTCGTACTGCTTGCGGAACTCCCGCAGCTCCGTCGCGGTGATTTCGAGTTGGTGGGCGATCCAGGCGTCCGTGCGGCCCTGGTGGACCCAGGCGCGGATCTGATTCAGTTGTGGCTTCAAAGAGCGTCGTGGCATCGGCGCGCGAGTCTATTGAAACCGGAGGGTCCGGGGCCTACCGAGCTAGGAGATCAGGATCGAGAGCGCCTCGAACATGGCGATCGCGACGACCACCACGGTGACCGTGAGGCAGATCGCCAGCACGCTGAAGCGCACCGTTCCCGACTGCTGAGTGCGCTCGATCCGGCGGGCGCGGGAGCGGTTCGCGGCGCGGCGGCGGAGCTGCTCGCGGCGGCGGCGCTCAAGTGAGGTCTCCTGCTCGAAGTCGGCCTCGAACTGGGAGATGCTTTGTCTCATCTTCATAGATAGTGCCCCCGGAGGGCCGCGGAGACCGTAGCAAAGGATCTTGCAGCGCTCACGGTTCGCTCACAATCGGCCGATGTGGGACGCGGCTCAACACGCATTCCAAAGCCCTTTCCCGCGTTTCGCCGCTATCCGCTCAAGATTTTCAAACCAAGGCGCGAAACGGTCGTTTGGATGGAAGGTAAGCGTGCGGGCGAGCCCGTGGCGGAGCAGCTCGACCTCGAGGAAGCGGGGGCGGAGATGTCCGAGGATCCAGACGTAGGCGAGCAGGCGCCCGTAGACGTCGCGCGGTTCGACGCCGACCAGCAGCCGCACCCGGCGCCCTTCGGTGTGGGCGTGCTCGAAGGCGGAGGCCCGCGGCCCGAAGCACTGCACCGGCGTGTCCGGCTTCACCGTCTCCGGCGTGTCGACGCCGATCACGCGCACCGTCTCGACCTCGCCGTCGTCGAGGCGAACTTCGAGCGTGTCGCCGTCGACCGCCCGCAGCACGCGCCCGGTCAGGCGCTCGGAAGCGTCGGGGCCGGCATGGTGCTGCTGGAACTGCCAGGGACGCAGAAGGACTACCGCGACGACCGCCAGCAGTAAGAAGCTTCCGCGTCCCTTCATCCCCCTACTAAGTCAGTAGGGGGCCCAGATTCGCCCCCCTTACGGGGTGCGGCGCACGTTCGCGAGCAGGCTCTCCTTGATCTGCTCGACGATGTCGATCGCCTCGTTGTGCTCGCGCTGCCAGACGTTGCGGCCGAAGATGACGCCGCTGCCGCCGGCCTCCATCACCTCGCGGGTGTTGCGGAGGACCGTCTCGTCGTCGGCCTTGGAGCCGCCGGAGAGGACGACCAGCGCCCGGCCCGCGGACTCGACGCACTGGCGGATCGCCTCCTGCTGATCGACCTGCATGTCGTTGTAGGGCGCCGGGGCGTCCTTGTCCTTCTCCGGGTTGATCTTCGGCATGTTGAGCTTGACGATGTCGGCGCCCATCTCCATCGCCATGCGGGCGGCGTAGTCGATCGCGTAGAAGGAGTCCTGGCCGCCCTTCGCGGCGACAGCTTCACCGCGGGGGTAGGACCAGACGACGAGCGGCATGCCGTAGCGGTCGCATTCCTCGCGGACGCCGCGCAGCTGGGCGAGGTCCTCGTCCTGGCGCGGCGAGCCGACGTAGAGCGTGTAGCCGATCGCGTCGGCGCCGAGCCGCACGCCGTCCTCGACGCTCGAGTTGCAGGAGGAGAACGCCTTGTCGCCCGAGGGCAGGTCGGTCTTGCCGTTGACCTTGAGGATCAGCGGCACCTTGCCCGCGTAGTCGGGGTAGTACTTCTCCGCCATGCCGATCTGGCAGGCGAGCGCCGAGTAGCCGGCCTCGGCGGCGAGGCTGAACTGGTAGTCCGGATCCTTGGAGGCGGGGTTGGGGAAGAAGTCCCGCGGACCGTGCTCGATGCCCTGATCGATCGGCAGCAACATCAAGGTGCCGTTTCCCGGACCGAACTCGTACAGAAGACGGTAAAGACGTGCGCGTTTGCCGGCCGGAAGCGTCGCGAGCAGGGATTTCTGCTCGGTCAGGCTCTTCAACTCCACGGTGTTTCCTCCTCAGATCTGGGTGCGGATCCAGTATGGCAGCGGAATCCACCATGGGGAGCGCGGGCGCCGGGTATCCTCGATGTACTTATGAGCGAGACTGAGCTCAGCGTCATCTGCAAGAACTGCGGTTCGGAGGTCAGTCCGTATGTGACCGAGTGCCCGTATTGCGGCGCGCGGCTTCGCAAGCGGGCGCCGAAACTGGAGCGACGCGGTGACCTGCTCGAGGCGCAACGGCCGAAGCGCCGCCGCCGTCCGCGACTGCGCCGACCGGGGCACCCGCGCAGCCCGATCCACTTCTCGGCGAACGCCGATCGGCCCTACGTGACGATCGGGATCATCGCGATCTCGGCGATCCTGCTCCTGATCCAGAAGGCGACCGGCAACCCGCTCTCTACCTACGGCGGCCTGATCGTGCCGCTCAGCGATCAGTGGTGGCGCTACCTGACCGCGCCGTTCGCCTACATCGACGTCGGCTACCTCTTCGTCGTCGCGGTCGGGCTGGCGATCTTCGCCACCGGGGTCGAGCGCCGGCTCGGCAGTTGGCCGACCGCGGTCCTGCTGCTCGCCTGCGGGGCCCTCGGCGTCCTCGCCGCCGGTGGGATCGCTAGCGCCAAGGGTGAAATCACGGTGATCGCGGGAGGCAACGGGATGGCGCTCGGCGCCGTCGCCGCCTGGTTCGCGATCCGCCGCGCCGAATCCCACGGGGCGATCGACGAGGAGTACGACATGATCGGCGTCGGGGTCGCCGCCGCGGTGCTGGTCGCGCTGCCGCTCTTCGCCCCGACCGCGGACTTCTTCGCCTGCCTCGTCGGCGGCGCCGTCGGCGGCCTCGCCGGGCTCGCCGCGACGACCCTCCACCACAAGGAATAGGCCGGCCGGCGACGCTGGTCGCCTAGGCTGCCCAGCGTGCCCAGCGAGAGCGAACTCGAAGCAGCGATCGAGCGGCTGCTCGACCCCGAGCGCTTCGCCGCCGCCGAGCAGGTGGTAGCGCAGGCCGCGCCGCAGCTGCAGAAGGTGCTCGTGGCGGCGCTCGCCGAGGGCGGCTGGTTCGGCGAGCCGCACGAAGCCGAGTCGCTACGCGCGGCGACCGTCCCCGACCCAGACGAACGGATCGCCGCCGTCCGCGCCCTGCTCGCCGAGGAGGCGCGCATGGGGATGATGGTCGGCGTCGCCGTGGGTTGGGCATTGAACGAGGAGCTGCGCAGTCCCGTAAAGCGCGATGACCCTCGCCCGTCGGGCGATGAGGCGCGCCGACCCGACCAAGGAGACACCTGAGATGGAGATCAAGTTCCACGGCCAGTCCTGCTTCGAGATCACCGAGGGCGACACCACCGTCGTCACCGATCCGTTCTTGAAGCCCAACAACCCGGTCGCCGACGTGACCGCGGATGAGCTCGAGCCGACCGTGATCGCGATCAGCCACGGCCACGCCGACCACGTCGCCGACCTGGTGCCGCTGGCGAAGCGGACCGGGGCGCAGTGCGTCGCGCTGGTCGAGATCGCCGGCTGGATGGGCGAGCAGGGGATCGAGAACGTCGCCGACCCGAACTTCGGCGGCACCGTCCGCTACGACTGGGGCTGGATCAAGTTCGTGCCCGCCTGGCACACCAACACGCTGCCCGACGGCACCGTGATCGGCAACCCGGCGGGGATGCTGATCAACATCGGCGGCAAGACGATCTACTTCGCCGGCGACACCTGCCTGTTCGGCGACATGAAGCTGATCGCCGAGCGCAATCCGATCGACATCGCGCTGCTGCCGATCGGCGGCCACTACACGATGGATCGCCACGACGCCGTGGTCGCCGCCCAGTTCGTCGGCGCCGACACCGTGATCCCGATGCACTTCAACACCTTCCCGCCGATCGAGACCGACGCGGGCGCCTTCAAGGCCGACGTCGAGGCGGCCGGTGCCGGCACCGTCGTCGTCCTCGAGCCGGGCGAGTCCTACACCGCGTAGCGCCGCCAGCACCACCGGCGCCACCCGGTCGAGTTCGCACTTAGCCACGCATGTTGTGGCTAAGTGCGAACTCACTGCGCCTGGGCGACTGGCCGGCCGGCCAGTTCGGTGTTAGGTTCGCCCTCGGGACCACTACCGAGGGAGGATCGGGATGGAGGCGAAGCAGGCGGCGACTGGTTTCGGGTCGCGGACGCAGCGCGCGGACTACCAGGCGACGGCCGACCCGGCGCTGAACGAGGCGGCGGATCGCACCGCCGACATCAAGCTGCTCGGCTACGGCGAGCTGTACGACCTCTGGGAGCGCCAGCAGTGGCAGACCCAGGAACTGGACTTCAGCCAGGACCGAGAGGACTGGCACGAGCGCATCTCCGAGGAGGAGCGCTTCCAGCGGATGTACGGGCTGTCGTCGTTCTTCATCGGCGAGCAGAAGGTGGCGGAGGAGCTCGGGCCGATCATGCGGGCGGCGCCGACCGAGGACCAGAAAGTCTTCCTCTGCACGCAGATCGCCGACGAGGCGCGCCACGTCCGCTTTTTCGAGCGCTTCTACCGCGAGGTCGGCGTGCTCGAGGCGGACGGTCTCTCGGAGATGCTGGCCGAGACCTCCGCGCACCTGAACGCCAACTTCGGCCGGCTCTTCGACGAGATGCTCGGGGCGCGGACCGAGCGGCTCTCGCGCGAACCCGAGGACACCGAGGCGCTGGTCGAGGCGGTGACGCTCTACCACATGGTGATCGAGGGAATGCTGGCCCTCACCGGGCAGCACTTCATCATGGATTTCAACGAACGCGAAAACACGCTGCCGGGGTTCGTCGAGGGCTTCGGCAACGTCGCCCGCGACGAGCATCGCCACGTCGCCTTCGGCTCGGTCTTCCTGCGGGAGAAGGCGCGCGAGGACGAGCGCTACAAGATGGCGATCCAGCGGACGCTGGAGGAATCGCTGCCGGTCGCCGACGGGGTCTTGTCACCGCCGTGGGCGGAAGGCGGCGACGACTTCGAGCTCTTCGGCTACTCGCTGGCGGAAACCCGCCAGTTCGCCGGCACCTGCCTGATGCGCCGGCTGAAAGTCATCGGCCTCGGCTGAGGCGCGCCTGGCGTTCGCACTTTCCCGCGCTGTCCGCGGGGAACTGCGAACGCCGCCGGGGTGGGGCGGGGACTACGGAGTTATTCGGCCGGAGGAGCTTCGGCCGGGACTTCTTCGGCCGGGGGCGCCGGGACTTCTTCGGTGACGATCGGCGCTTCTTCGGCAGGCGGGGGCGTCGTCACGGGCGGGGCCGTGGTGGCCGGGGGCGGGGTGGTCGTCGTCGCCGGCGGAGTTTCCGGGGTGCCGACGGTCACGGTCACGGTCGGTTTGCCGCCTTTGGCTCCGGCGACGGTCGTCCCGGTGCCGCCGCCGACTTCGACGCCGCCGGTGAGGCTGGTGGAAGGTTCGGCCTCGGAGGCGCCGGCTTCGGGTTCGGAGACGATTTCAGCTTCGGCAGGAGGCTGGACTTCTTCGGCCGGCGCGGGCGGGACTTCTTCGGTCGGCGCGAGCCCGGTCGCGGCTTCTTCGGCCTTTTCGGATTCGGTCGGCGCCACCGCGACGGCGTTGCTGGCGATCGCCGGCTGCGAGGACGCGGCGGTCGAGGCCACGATCCCGGCTTCGACGCCGCCGGTCGGAGCCTCGGGTGCGGGCGCTTCGGCGACCGATGCTTCGTAGGACTTTTCGATCGGCGCGGGGGCCGGGGCGGGGTTGTGGTGTTCCTTCGGCAGCTCGACCGCGGCGCCCGCGGTGACCACCGCCGCGGCGACTACGCCGGCGACCGCCTTGGTCCCGAGCGCTCCACCGATCGCGCCGCCGAGGCCGCCGAGCCCGCTGCCGCCGCCGAGCGCGGCGATGCCGCTCGCCGCTCCGCCCGCTGCCGCAGCACCGCCACCGGCGGCAGCACCGCCGGCCGCCGCGCTGCCCGCGGCCGAACCGCCGCCGAGGCCGAGCTTGCCGGCGATGAAGGCCTTGAAGGCGAACAGCGCCGGGACCGGGAACATCGCCGCCAGCAGCTTCTCGTTGGAGCGGACCTGGGAGCGGAAGTCGGCGCATTCCTCGCACTCGCGGACGTGGCGCCGCACCGGCGCGGAGACCTTGCGCAGCCCCTCGGCCGCTTCGGAGAGCTCGACCCGGACCTCGCCGCAGGTCAGCAGGCGGGCCTGGCTCGCCTCGCCGAGTGAGATCCGCGCCCGAACCAGCAGCGACTTGACCGATGGCACCGTCGTCTCCATCGCGTCGGCGATCTCCTCATAAGAGAGGGCGTCCATCTCGCGCAGGAGGAGGGCCGAGCGCTGGGTCTCGGGAAGCTTGTTGACGTCGGCGATGATCTGCCGGAACTCCTCGCGGTTATGGACCTTCTCCGCGGTCGATGCGGCTTCGACTTCGGGAACCATGTCCATCGATTCCTGCGCGTCGGCGCTCGGCTTGCGGAGGTGGTTGAGGCAGCGGTTGCGGGCGATCCGGTAGAGCCAGGGGCGGAGGTTGATCTCCCGCTCGTCGGCGAGCATCGCCCGATAGGCGTTGACGAAGACCTCCTGCAGCACGTCTTCGGCGTCCTCGGTCGAGCCGAGCATCTGGCGGCAGAAGCCGAGCAGGCGACCCTGGTACCGGTCGACGATCATCTCGAAGGCGCCCGCGTTGCCCGAGCGGGCCATCGCGATCAGCTTCTCGTCGCCCTGCAGTTTGAGCAGGGGCGACTTGCGGGCGAGAAGCCCGCGGCGACTGGCGTGAGTAAGAGCTGAAGCCTCCATAGTTCCCCTCCAGGGAAAGACTGGGTCCGGTGCCTCCTCAGACACGGTAACAACGGTCGAGTTGCGGCCCAGCAAGATTTATTGGCCATTTACAGGCCGTCGCAGGCGTTTTTGCACGCTAGGAGCGGGCTTTCCGGGGCCCCGGGCGGGTTACCATCGCCTGGCCCGGGTGGCGAAACTGGCAGACGCGGCGCCCTTAAAAGGCGCTGTCCCTATGGGACGCGCGGGTTCGAGTCCCGCCCCGGGCACTTCTCCTGCATTGATCCGTGTCACATATAGGATGACTCGCCATGGGTGAGCACGGAGGGAAAATCGTCGCGAAGGTCCTCAAGTCGAGGGGAGTGGACACGCTGTTCACGCTCTCGGGGGGACACATCTTCCCCATATATGACGGCTGCAAAGCCGAGGGGATCCGGGTCGTCGACGTGCGGCACGAGCAGACCGCCGCCTTCGCCGCCGAGGGGATCGCGAAGGCGACCCGCGGGGTCGGGGTCGCGGCGCTGACCGCCGGGCCGGGCGTCACCAACGGGATGAGCGCGATCGCCGGCGCGCAGGCCAACAACTCGCCGATCACGGTGCTCGGCGGACGGGCGCCGGAGATGCGCTGGGGGTCGGGGTCGCTGCAGGAGATCGACCACCTGCCGTTCGTCTCGCCCTTGGTCAAGTCGGCGGAGACGGCGAAGACGACCGACGCGATCGCGGCGCTGACCGCCGGCGCGCTCGACCTCGCCGCCACCGCGCCGAGCGGCCCGACCTTCCTCGACTATCCGATGGACGTCATCTTCAGCGAGGCCGAGTTCGAGGTCCCCGCCGCCGCGAGCACGCCCGAGGCGCAGCCGCCCGCCGGGATCGAGGAGGCCGCGGCGCTGCTGGCCGGGGCCGAGCGTCCCGTGATCATGGCCGGCACCGGGCTCTACTGGGCGCGCGGCGAGGATCAGCTGCGGGCGCTGGCCGAGGCGCTCGGGATCCCGGTCTTCCTCAACGGCCTCGGTCGCGGGTGCCTGCCCGCCGACCATGACCTCGCATTCAGCCGGGCGCGCTCGACCGCGCTGCAGGGCGCCGACGTGGCGCTCGTCGTCGGTGTGCCGCTCGACTTCCGGCTCGGCTTCGGCGGCAGCTTCGGCGCCGAGACGAAGCTGATCCGCCTCGACGTCGCGCCGAACGCGCTGACCGCGAACCGGCTGCCGGACCTCGACCTGGTCGGCGACGTCGCCGCCGGGCTGGCGGCGCTGGCCGCCGCGGCGGGGGAGGGGACGCGGTCGAGGCCTTGGGTCGAGCAGCTGACCAACGTCGAGGCCGAGGCGCGCGAAAAGGAGCGCGAGCAGCTCGACGATCCGCGCGCGCCGCTCCACCCGGTGCGGATCTACCGCGAACTCGACCAGGTGCTCGACCGCGACGCGATCGTCGTCGGCGACGGCGGTGACTTCGTCTCCTACGCGGGCCGCTACATCAACACTTACGAGCCGGGTTGCTGGATGGACCCGGGGCCGTTCGGGTGCCTCGGCGCCGGGCCGGGCCAGGCGATCGGCGCCAAAGTCGCGCACCCGGACCGACAGGTCTGCCTGCTGCTCGGCGACGGCGCCTTCGGCTTCGCCGGGATGGAGTTCGAGACGATGTCCCGCCACGGGCTCGGCGTCGTCGGGGTGATGGGGAACAACGGGATCTGGGCGCTCGAGCACCACCCGATGAAGTTCCTCTACGGCTACTCGGTGGCGGCGGAGCTGCGGCCGGAAACGCGCTACGACGAGCTGGTCGAAACGCTCGGCTGCGAGGGCGTCATCGTGCGCGAGCCGGACGAGCTGCGGCCGGCGCTCGAGCGCGCGTTCTCCTCGGGCGTGCCGACGTTGGTCAACGTGATCACCGACCCCGAGGTTGTGTACCCGCGTAAAGCCAACTTGGCTTGAGGCGGCGCTGAGGGCCGGTCCAAGGACGCGGACTCGATCTGCGAACGCGGCGGTATTTAGGTCCTAAGACGAGAATCGGCCGTCATCGCTGACGGCCGATCCACGCGGATCCCTCAGGACGGGCAGGGGTACGTCTTCAGGGACCCTTATTTAGATGGGCTCAGACGGCGGGAGGCGCCATGATGCGGCAATCGCCTAAGCCCTATGCCAAGGGCAAGGAAGGGCGGACCCCTCCTCGTCCCCGGTCCGGAAAGTATTGCCACGGCAGGTAGCGTTTGTCCACCGCTTAGTGCGTGGGGTACCAAAAACCCAGTATGGGTGATCCCCCAATTGTCGGGGTCACGACCTACCAACCACCCGTTTGTCCTGTTGGCCAGATGGCCAGTATCCATCCGGTACGGCAAGCCACTTAGACCACCGGACGATTCTACTTAAATCGAATCGGCTAACGCAATCGCCGCGCCGTACAAGATGTCGTGCTCCGACACGGTGATCTGATCGAGGTCGAAGGCGCGCATCGCCTCGACCAGGATCACGACCCCGGCGAGGATCGTCGGCGCGCGATCGGCGTGCAGTCCGCGGATCTCCTGGCGCTCGGCGAGCGGGACGGCGGCGAGGCGCGAAAGCATCCGCTGGATCGAGCGCAGCTCGAGCACGTGGCCGTGGACGAGCTTGGGGTCGTAGGGGTCGAGTTCCATCTCGATCGCGGCGAGCGAGGTGGGGGTGCCGGCGACGGCGATGCCGGCCTCGGCGCGCGGCGCCTCCCGCGTGGCGGTTTCGATCAGCCCGCGGAGGTCGGTGGCGAGCGCTTCCAGCTCGACCGCCCGCGGCGGGTCGGCGACGAGGTGGCGCTCGGTGTGGCGGACGACGCCCGCCTGCAGCGAACTGTGCCAGGCGGCGTCGCGGCCCTGGCCGACGACCATCTCGGTCGAGCCGCCGCCGATGTCGATGACGAGCGTGGGGACCTCGGGCGAGTGCTCCGAAGTCGCGCCCAGGTAAGTGAGCCGCGCCTCTTCGTCGCCGCCGAGCACCCGGGCCGAGAGCGCGAAGCGCTCGCGCAGCTCGGCGATGAAGGCGGACCCGTTCTCGGCGTCGCGCACCGCGCTGGTGGCGACCGCGTCGACCGCTTCGGCGCCGAGCTCCTGCACCGTCGCGACGTACGGATCGACGGCCGCGCAAGCCGCCTCGATCGCTTCCGCCGCGAGCCGCCCACTAAGGTCGACGCCGCGTCCCAGACGGGTCACGGTGCTGCGCCGCTCGACCGGCGTGACTCGGCCGTCCAAGACGTCGGCGACCAGCAGTCGCGTCGAGTTGGAGCCGATGTCGATGACGGCGACTCGCCGCGATCCCTCCGACATCCCGCCACCCTATTCAGCCGCGCCCCCCGACGCCTCCGCCGCGAGGGAGCCCCGGATTTCAACGCCACATTGCTAAAATCCGGTGACCGTCGCGGGGTGGAGCAGCCAGGTAGCTCGTCGGGCTCATAACCCGAAGGTCGCAGGTTCGAATCCTGCCCCCGCT
>DAIQOT010000323.1:0-3219 GCA_036787695.1 Solirubrobacterales bacterium
AGGAAGAGGATCTCGCGCGCCGTGGTGAGGAAGCTGGTCGGGTAGAAGGCGCGCAACTCGGGCGTGTCGTCGGGCCAGCCGAGCGTCGCGAAGGGCCAGAGCGCCGAGCTGAACCAGGTGTCGAGGACGTCCTCCTCCTGACGCAGCTCTCCCCCACACTGGCCGCAGCGCTCGGGAGCGTTCTCGGCGACGATCGTCTCGTTGCAGGGGTCGCAGTACCAGACCGGGATCTGGTGACCCCACCAGAGCTGCCGGGAGATGCACCAGGGGCGGATCTCCTCGAGCCAGTTGAGGTAGACGCGTGACCACTGGTCGGGCTGGATGTCGACCTCGTCGGCTTCGACGACGGTCATCGCCGGGCGGGCGAGCTCGTCCATGCGGCAGAACCACTGCAGCGAGATCAGCGGCTCGATCCGCTCGCCGGAGCGGTGCGAGAACGGCACCGAGTGCGTGTAGGGCTCCTCTTTGCGGAGGACGCCCTCGGCGCGGAGGTCCTCGACGATCGCCTTCTGGGCCTCGGCGACGGTCTGGCCCTCGTAGTCGCCGGCCTCCTTGTTCATCCGCCCGTCGGGACCGATCACGACGATCTCCGGCAGCCCCAGCTTGCGGCCGAACTCGAAGTCTTTGATGTCGTGTCCGGGGGTGATCTTCAGCGCCCCGGTCCCGAACCCGATTTCGACGTCGTCGTCGCCGTGGATCGGCAGCCGGCGGCCGGCCAGCGGCAGGATCGCGTGCTTGCCGATCAGGTGCTTGTAGCGCTCGTCGACGGGGTTCACGGCGATCGCGGTGTCGCCGATCATCGTCTCCGGGCGCACCGTGGCGACGGTCAGCACCTCGTCGGAGTCCTCGATCGGATAGTCGATGTAGAAGAGGAAGTCGTCGACGTCTTTGTTCTCGACCTCGAGATCGGAGATCGCCGAGCGCGTCCCTGGGTCCCAGTTGACCATGTAGTTGTCGCGGTAGATGTAGCCCTTGTCGTAGAGCTGCTTGAAGACTTTGTGGACGGCCCGGACATAGCCCTCGTCGAGGGTGAAGCGCTCGCGCTCGTAGTCGCAGGAGGCGCCGAGGCGCTTGTACTGCTCGATGATCTGCGAGCCGTATTTCTCTTTCCACTCCCAGACGCGCTCGACGAAGGCCTCGCGGCCGAGCCCCTGCCGGGTCTTGCCTTCGGCGCGGACCTCCTGCTCGACTTTCGCCTGGGTGGCGATGCCGGCGTGGTCGGTGCCGAGGATCCAGAGCGTGTTGCGGCCGCGCATCCGGTTCATGCGGACGAGCGCGTCCTGCATCGAGCCGTTGAGCGCGTGGCCCATGTGGAGGACGCCGGTGACGTTGGGCGGCGGGATCGCGACCGAGAAGTTCTCCTCCGGCGTGCCGGTGGCCTCGGGGTGGAAGTAGCCGCCCTCCATCCATTCGGCGAAGACCCGCGACTCGACCGCCGTCGGGTCGTAGCGGGTGGTCTGCTCGAGCTGCTCTCGTTTCGCCGCGTCCATGGCGGCGAGTCTAAGGATTGATCTGCGCAGGCGTGGACGGTCGGGCCGAGACCTGTCGATAGGGGGCCTGAGTCCCTTGATCGCGCGGCGAGAACGACTAGACATCGTGCGATGAGAAAGCTCCGCACATTCGCCGCCGCGATCACCGTCTGCCTCCCCGCCCTTCTGGCGCCCGCCGCGGGCGCGGCCCCCACGATCACGGTGGGCAGCTCGTTGATCACCGCACCGACGATCACCCAGTCGTTCAGCGGCGGCTCCGTGACGGTCGCCAATGCCTCCGTGGCCGACCCCGAAGCGCATGCGGTATCGCCCGTCGACGGCACCGTGGTGCGGTGGCGGCTCGCGCCGCAGCCGGCGGCCGGAGCCTCCTACAGCCTCGACGTCCTCCGCCCGACCGGGGCGGGCACCTACGTCCTGGCGGCGACCAGCGCCGCCCACTCGGCGTCACCGGCCTGGACCGAAGTGTTCCCGACCAGCCTCCCGATCAAAGCCGGGGACCTGATCGGGCTGAACGTCTCGGCGCCGGCGGCGCAGATCAGCCTCGAAGTCGTCCCCGTCACCGGGCCGTCCCTCTACCTCTGGGATCCCGCCCTGACCGACTCCAGCCCCGCCGCGGCGCCCCAGGCTGGGGCATTCGAAGTCAACTTCAACGCCGACGTGCGGCCGGCGCCGCAGGTCACGTTGCTCTCGCCCGCGTCGGGGCCGACCGGCGGCGGCACCGCGGTGACGATCGCCGGCGCCAACTTCAACGCTGTGAGCGGGGTGACCTTCGGGTCGGTTCCGGCGGCCTCCTTCAGCGTCGACTCGGAAGGCGCGATCACCGCGACCGCGCCGCCCGCCGTGGACGGCGCGGGCCCTGTCGACGTCACCGTGACCAGCGCCGCCGGGACGAGCGCGATCGGCGCCCAGGACCGGTTCACCTACCAGGCGCCGGCCTCGCCATCCCCGGCCCCGTCACCCGCTGCCTCGTCTGCCGCGGCGCCCCAGCCGCCGGCTCCCTCGTGCACCGTTCCCCGGCTGATCGGCAGGCAGCTCGCGGCGAGTCGGCGGCTGATCGGTCAGCGGCACTGCCTGCTCGGGACCGTCCTGGACCGAAAGACGGGCCCCAAGAAAGTGGTCCGGCAGAGCCCCAAGCCGGGGACCGTGAGGCCCGGCGGCTCGAGGGTCAACATCACCTTGGGCTGAGGTCCGCCCCGAGGCGGGCCGCCAGCTCGCGGCCTCCCTCGTCGGTCAGCTGCACGGCTCGGGGGCGGTCGGTTCGGCGGACCCAGTCGAGGTCGAAGAGGCGAGTCGCGAGGGCGACGCCGAGCTTGCCGGCGAGATGCGGGCGGCGCTCGGACCAGTCGTTGCAGGCCTTGCCCGCGCGCGGCGGGCGCTCGATGCCGAGGTCGATCAGGAAGCTGGCACCCGAGTCGGTTAGGAGGAAGACCTCGGCCTCGCGTTCGACCAGGCCGCGGTCGACCATCGCGTCGGTGATCCCGACCCCGAGCCGTCCGGCGAGGTGGCCGTAACAGGTGCGCGCGGCGCCGAGGGCGCCCGCCCGGTTGGCCTGGCGGAGGGAGCGGACCGGGGCGCGCGGGGCGAGCGCTGAGAGCGCCTCGACGGCGGTCGCGACCTCGGGGCCGGCGAGCCGGTAGTAGCGATTACGGCCGCCGCGCTCGACCGCGAGGAAGCTGGCATCGTGCAGCTTCGCCAGGTGCTCCGACATCGTCGAGCGCGAGACGCCCGC
>DAIQOT010000128.1:0-10797 GCA_036787695.1 Solirubrobacterales bacterium
CCGGGCCGCCACGAGACGCCCGGGACGCACCTCGGACGGCCGGAGGCGGCCAGGGCGTTCGCAGTAACCCGCGGATAGCGCGGGGAAGTGCGAACGCCGGTGGGGCTAGGCGCCGGCGGTGGCGCTGTTCAGGATCGTGGCGGCCTCGACGTCGGCTAGCTCTTCTTGGAGCTTGTCGCCGGATTCGTCGGCGAGGGCTGCGTCGTGGAGCTCGGCGAGGCGGGGGCCGGCGTCGGGGGTGCCCTCGAGGGTGTCGGCGGCCTTCATCAGGAGGGCGAAGGACTCGCCGCCGTGCTCGTAGGTCGAGCCGTACCCCTTGAGGACGTGCTGGAGCTTGACGATCTCGATCGCCAAGGCCTGGTCGGTCGGGGCGACGACGAGGGCGCGGTTCATCCAGCGGTCGATCTCGTCCTGCTCGCGGACGAAGCGGACCGAGCGGGGGCGCATCGGGCGGGTGCGGGCGAGGATCGTCAGCAGGGTCTGGCCGTAGACCGAGCTGGTGTTCAGGACCATGCCCTTGTGGGTCGTCGCGTGGACGATCTTGCGGAAGATCTCCGAGCGCGAGAGCGGGTGGCCGAGCCAGGTCGGCAGCGTGTCGATGATCTCGTCGACCTGCGGGTGGAGGTACTCGCGCACCTCGAAGAGCTGTTCGTCGCGGATCTTCGCTTCGTCGCGGATCCGGCCCATCCGGCCCTGGCGGAGCTTCTGCTGGGCGACCTGGATCGTGTCCTGGTAGGCCATCCAGAGGGCGATGTGGCGGGCCGCCTCGCGGGTCAGCTCGGCCTCGCCGTCCTTGTCGGTGTCGGCTGCGGCGAAGCGCTTCACCCGCTCGAGGTAGCGCTCGGCGTAGGCCTTGTCCTGGAAGACCGCCGTGCGGACGAGGCCGTGGAGGGTCATCGAGCGGCTCCCCTCGGGGAGGTCGCGGACCTGCTCGGCGAGGTCGGCGAGCGCCGGGCCGACCAGCGAGGCCGGGTTCGTCGCCGCGGTCGCGTTGCGCTGGCGCTCCAGCTTCGTCTTGCGCTCTTCGGGCAGCCGCGAGTGGGCCGGGGCGTCGCTGTCGTTGGAGTCGAGCGTCGCGGCGGTGCCGCCGGGGACGACCGAGAGCTCGATCGGGTCCGAGGTCGCGTCCATCGACGAGGGCTGGGCCGTCGCATCGGTCTCGAACGGGTCGACGACCGGTCCTTTGGCGAGCGCCTCGGCCTGCGCGGCGGCGTTGGCCTCCGCCTCACCCTGGCTGCGCGCCGCCTCGAAGCCGGCCGCGAACGCCGCCAGCGAGGGCTCGACCCCGCGGCCGGATTTGCGGATCGACTCCTCGTAGTCCTCACGCGTGAACGGGAGCGCCTCGGAGCCCGCGAGAGCGCCGAGCAGCGAGGAGCTGATCACGCTGCCGACCTCCTCGGCGAGCGCCATGAAGTCGTCGGCGACCAGGCGTTTCGACGCCGCCCGCGCGCCTTCGAGCAGTTTCTCGTCGTCGACGCGCCCGTCGGAAAGCGCGATCTTCTCGTCGATCGAGTAGACGCGGTTGGTCGAGGTGATCAGCGTCGTGCGGTCGGCGGTCGAGAAGCCGCGCTGCACCGCGCGCCCGCTCTCCATCAGCTCGGAGGCGATCACCACGTCGACCTCACCCGGGGTCGGGAAGATGCTCATCACCGGGGTGTCGCGGACCTTCGGCCTTTTGTCCTTCGCCGACGCCACGGCCGGCGGCAGCATCTCCAGGTAGTAGACCGTCGCGCCGGTGCGCTGGGCGACGCCGGCGACCGAGGTCGTCTGCGCCTCGAAGCCCGCCGACTCGGCGGTGGCGACGATCCAGTCGGCGAGCACGCCGCCGCCCTCCCCGCCCAGGGCGAGGATCGCGACGCTCAGCGGGCGCGCGCCCTCTTCCCAACTCGACGACATCAAGCGACCCCGGCGGCCTCGAAGCGGGCGGCGCGGCGCTCGATCCCACGCGAGGCCAGCTTGGTGAAGCCCTTGCGGACCTTCGCCAGGATTTCGTCTTTTTTGTTCGGGTTCTGGATCACGTCGGTGCGGTAGAAGGAGGGGCAGAGCGCCGCCGTGTGGGCGTTGGTGCCGCAGACGCCGCAGCCGACGCAGCTGTTCAGCACGGTCGCCACCGGGTCGGTCCGCATCGGGTCCGGGTTCGGCGCGATCGACAGCGACGGGCAGCCGCTGATCCGGATGCAGGCGTGGTCGCCGGTGCAGGTCTCGGGGTCGACGCCGAATCGCTCCCTCACCACCCGTTTGCCGTCTTTCAGCGCCTTGCGCACTTCCGGTTTGACCCGGCGCTGGCGGTTCAGCTGGCACTCGCTCTGCATGACGAGGACCTTCGGGCCTTTCTCCTCGGTCGTGAAGGCGTCCATGAAGGCCTCCTTGACGTCGCCGACCTCGTAGGTGTCGTCGATCGTCCGCGCCCACTCGACCCCGACCCCGCGGGCCGCCTTCTCGATCGGATGCTGGGTCGAGCGCTCGGGCTTGGTCGCGTGCGAGGAGAGGAGGTCCTGGCCGCCGGTCGCCGCCGCGTAATCGTTGTCGACGACGACCAGCACCTGGTCGTTCTCGTTGAAGACCGCGTTGCCGACGCCGGAGGTCAGGCCGTTGTGCCAGAAGCCGCCGTCGCCCATCACCGCGACCGTGCGGCGGTCGGCGTCTTTCGAGTTCAGCGCCGCGGCGCCGGCCGAGCCGAGCCCGTAGCCCATCGTCGTCGCGCCGAGGTCGAAGGGCGCGTTGATCGCGAACAGGTGGCAGCCGATGTCGGCGCTGACGTGGTGTTTGCCGGTCTCCCGCTCGGCCAGCTTCAGGCCGCTGAAGATCGGGCGCTCCGGGCAGCCGGTGCAGAGGCCCGGCGGGCGCGGCAGCACGGCCTCGGCGGCGACCGGCGAGGCGAACGGGCTTGCCGGGTCGGAGTCGTCGAGGAGCAGCGACGGCTCGCGGGTGATCAGGTCGGGCTGGTACATCCGCAGGAACTCGGCGATCCCGCGGGTCATCGCGGTCGACGTGTACTCGCCGGCGACCGGGAGCATGCCCTTGCCGTGGAGGGCGACGTCGGAGCCGGCGCGGCGGAGGATCGCGTTGAGGTTCTGCTCGATGAAGTCGGGCTGACCCTCCTCGACCAGCAGCACCGCGCGCTTGTCCTTGACGAAGTCGAGGATCTCGTCGTCGACCACCGGGTAGGTCACGTTCATCACGTAGAGCGGCACGTCGGCGCGGCCGAAGGCGTCGGAGCAGCCGAGCAGCTCGAGCGAGCGGTTCAGCGTGTTGTAGAGGCCGCCCTGGAGGATGATCCCGATGTCATTGACCTCGGCGTCGGCGGAGATGACCTCGTTGAGGCCGCGCTCCTTGATGAATTTGACCGCGGCGGGCCAGCGGTCGTTCACCTTCTCCTGCTCGTGGGCGAAGCTCGAGGGCGGCAGGACGACGCGGCTGACGTCGCGCTTGGGGTCCTCGATCGCGTCCTTGACGGTGACCGGCGGGCGTTTGTTGTCTTTGGCGACGAAGCCGCCGTGGAGGTGGCAGGAGCGCAGGCGCAGGTCGAGCATCACCGGGGTGTTGCTGGCCTCGGAGAGTTCGAAGCCGGCTTCGACCGCGTCGACGATCGCCTGCACGTTCGGGCGCGGGTCGAGCAGCCACATCTGCGACTTCATCGCGAAGGAGTGGGAGCGCTCCTGCATGATCGAGGAGCCCTCGCCGTAGTCCTCGCCGAGGATCACGAGGGCACCGCCGGTGACCCCGCCGCTGGCGAGGTTGGCGAGGGCGTCGGAGGCGACGTTGAGGCCGACCGTCGACTTGAAGGTGACCGCGCCGCGCATCGGGTAGTGGACGGAGGCCGCGAGCATCGCCGCGGCGGTCGCCTCGGAGGCGCTGTTCTCGAAGTAGACGTCGAGCTCCTCGAGGATTTCGCGCGAGTCGCCGAGCACGTCCATCAGGTGGGAGATCGGGGCGCCCTGGTAGCCGCCGACGTAGGCGACTCCGGACTGCAGCAGGGCCTTGGTCACGGCGAGGATGCCCTCGACGTGGAGCGTCGTCCCCTCGCCGTTGCGCAGTAGCTCTACCTCTTTAGCGAAGGACCGCTCAGCCATCTCTACATCTCCTTCATTGGGACTTCAGGTGCCAGGCCCGGGTGCGGAAACTATACACCTCACACCGCCACTAAGCAGACTATCCGCAGGTACAGAAAACGGCCCCGGCTCCCTTCCATTCGTCCAAATCCTAGCCGGCGGCGGCCGTCGGCCGGGAGAATGTTCGACATATGTCCCCGCTCCTCTGTTGAATAGAATGGGCGCCATGAACGGAGATGACGTCTACATCGTCGAGGCGGTGCGCACCCCGGTCGGGCGCGGGCACGCGGAAAAGGGCATCTTCAGGGACGCCCACCCGGCGGCGCTGCTGGGACGGACGTTCGTCGAGCTGCTCGGGCGGGCGGGGGTCGACTCGGGCCGCGTCGACAACGCGATCGCGGGCTGCGTCTACCAGATCGGCGAGCAGTCCACGGGGATCACGCGCAACGCCTGGCTCGGCCGCGGGCTGGCCGAGGAGACCGGCGCGATCACGGTCGACATCCGCTGCGGCTCCGGCCAGGAGGCGACCCACTTCGGGGCGCTGCGGATCGCCGCGGGCGTCGACGACCTCGTCGTCACCGGTGGGGTCGAGAGCATGTCGCGGGTCGGCTTCCCGGTCAACGAGCGCCAGCAGGAGGAGTTCGGCCGCGGCTTCGACAAGGAGCTGCTCGACCGCTACAAGCTGCTGCCGCAGGGCCTGGCGGCCGAGCTGATCGCCGAGCGCTGGGGGATCTCGCGGGAGGCGAGCGACGAGTTCGCGGCGCGCTCCCAGCAGCGGGCGACGGCGGCGAGCGAGTCGGGCGCGTTCCGCCGCGAGACGATGGACTTCGAGGTCGACGGCGAGGTGCACTCGGTCGATCAGGGCATCCGGCCGGGGACGACGGCGGAGAAGCTGGCGGCCCTGAAACCGGCCTTCAAGGAGGGCGGGACGCTGACCGGCGGCAACTCCTCGCAGATCTCAGACGGCGCCGCGGCGCTCCTGCTCGCGAACAAAGCGACCGCGGACGAGCTCGGCCTGACGCCGCGGGCGCGGATCGTCGACGAGGTGACCCTCGGCGTCGACCCGATCACGATGCTGACCGGCCCGATTCCGGCGACCCGCAAGATCTTGGAGCGGAACGGCATGAAGATCGGGGACCTCGACGCGATCGAGATCAACGAGGCCTTCGCCTCCGTCGTCCTCGCCTGGGAGCAGGAGCACTCGCCCGACATGGCCAAGGTGAACCAGCGCGGCGGCGCGATCGCCCTCGGCCACCCCTTGGGTTCGAGCGGCGCCCGCCTCCTCACCACCCTGGTCCACGAGCTTGAGGATCTCGACGGCGAGTACGGCCTGGTGACGATGTGCACCGCCGGCGGCCTCGGCACCGCAACCCTGCTCCAGCGGGTCTGACATGCCCGGCGCCGCGGATTCCGCCGGCGCCGGGAAACTGAGCGGCAGCGCGGCGGCGGCCCGCGCAGGCGTCGCCGCCGATTCGACCGGCGGCGACCTGGGGCGCGCCGTCCCCGCGGATTCGACGGCCGGCGACCTCGGGCGCAGCGCGGCAGCAGGCCTCGCCGCGCAACTCAGCGCGATGCCGCCGCTCGACGTCGAGGCCCTCCGCCGGGACGTCGAAAACCTCGCCGAGATCGGCCCGCGGTTCGCCGGCACCGAGGGCGAGGCGCGCGCCCGCGCCTGGGTCCACGCCGAGCTGTCGGCCGCCCTCCCCGCCGCCGTCCACGAAGAGCCCTTCGACCACCTCGCCTACCGCCCCGGGGGCGCGACCTGCCAAGTCCTCAACTCCGACCTCGACCTCCCCTGCGCCGGCCTTCAAAGCACCGCCCCCGGAATCGTCGAGGCCGAAGCGATCTACGTCGGCGCCGGGGACGACGAGACGATCGCGTTGCTGCCGGGACACGGCGACCCGCTCACCGGCCGGATCGCGGTCGTCCGGTCGGGCGTGCCGATGACGGTCGTGCCGGGGTTGGTCGAGCGGGGTGTCGCCGCGGTGGTTGTCATCGGCGGCGCGCCGGACGGGCTGGTCCAGCACTTCACCGCCGCTTTCTACCCGCCGCCGCTAGCGTCGCCTTGGGAGGGTCGGGTCCTGTTGGTTCCGGGCGTGACCGTCGAGGCCGAGGCGGGCGAGCGACTCATCGCGCTCCTCTCCACCGGCCCGACCCGCCTGCGACTGGAGCACCGCGCCGAGTACGAGACCGCGACCTCCGCCAACGTCGTCGCCGAGATCCCCGGCACCGATCCGGAGGCGCCTCGCGTCGTCGTCGGCGCCCACTACGACACGCAGCTCGAAAGCCCCGGCGCCGCCGACAACGCCACCGGCCTCGCTGCTTTGCTCGGCATGGCCCGCGCTTGGGCCGACTTGCGGCCACTGCGGACGATCGAGTTGGTCGCCTTCGGCTGCGAGGAGCCCGCCGCCTGGGGCGCCTCGAACTTCGTCGCCCGCCGTGACCCGAAGTCGATCGCCGCGATGGTCAACCTCGACGCCCTCGGCCCGCCGGTGGACGCGACCCGCACCATCGTCGCCGACCCCCGACTGAGCGCCTTCGCCGCCGAGTCCACCGCCGCCACCGGCTGGGAGGTCGAGCAACAACTCGACGCCCGCGACTTCCCCTACGCCGACCACGCCCCCTTCATCGCCGCCGGTATCCCCGCCGCCTGGATTTGGCGCTACCCCCCGCCCCATCCCTACTACCACTCCTCCGGCGACACCCTCCGGTGGGTCAACTTCACCCGCCTCGCCGAGGACGCCGCCGCGAGCGCCTTCACCGCCTTCCGCCTCGCCACCACCCCCACGCTCCCCATCTGAGCGCGGCTGGCGCCCGGAGCGAAGGGGACGCGGCCATCTCGGCGGCGACCCGGGCAGGCTGAGGCCGCCACCGAGACGGCCGGGTCCGTGAGGGTGCAGGCGCGGGTGTCGCCTCGATTGCGCCGCAGATCTCTAGGAGCCAGCGACGGGATGCCAGTCGCTGGACACTTTTCGTTGTCATGGGACGAAAAGCGTCCAGCCATGGCTTCGCTGAACGTTTTCGGTTCCCCTCGAACAAAAAGTGTTCAGCCGTGGCGTCGCTGCAGGGTTTTGGTCCTATAGCAACCAAAACCCTGCAGCCGTTGCCGCGGCCAGGCGGCGCCGTACCGCGGCGACCCTGACGTCAGCTGTTGCCGAAGAGCGGGGGGCGGGTGGTGCTGAGGTCGACGTCGACTACCTTGGGGGCGCTGTACTCGAGCAGGGTCTCGGCGGAGAGCTCGCGGCCGAAGCCGGAATCCTTGACGCCGCCCATCGGCATGCCGACCGGGAGGTCGAACCACTTGTTGACCCAGACGATGCCCGCCTCGAGGTCGCGGGCGACGTTGTGGGCGCGGGCGAGGTCCGACGTCCAGACGCCGGCGGCGAGGCCGTAGCGGGTGCCGTTGGCGCGGGCGACGGCGTCGTCGACCTCGTCGAAGCGCTCGATCACGGTGACCGGGCCGAAGACCTCCTCGGAGGAGGCGCTGGTCGAGCCGCGCTCGTCGCCGAGCACGGTCGGGGCGTAGAAGAAGCCGTCCGTCAACTCGCCGCCGAGGTCGAGGCGCTCGCCGCCGAGCGCCACCGCGGCGCCCTCCCCCCGCGCCTTGTCGACGCAGCCAGCGACGCGGTCGCGGTGCGCGGCCGAGACCAGCGGGCCGAACTCGGTGGCGGGATCGAGCGCGTCGCCGACGCGGATCTTCTCGGCCGTCGCCAGCAGTGCCTCGCGGAAGCGCTCGTGGACGCCGGACTGGACCAGCAGGCGCGAGGCGGCGACGCAGACCTCACCGTTCGCCATGTAGATGCCGGTCAGCGCGTCGGCGACCGCGGCGTCGATGTCGGCGTCGTCGCAGACGATCATCGCCCCCTTGCCGCCGAGCTCCATCAGGCACGGGGTCAGCGCCTGCCCGGCCGCCGACATGATCGCCCGCGCCGTCGCGGTCCCGCCGGTGAAGGTGATCTTGGCGACGTCGGGATGGGCGACCAGCGCCGCGCCGACCTCCGGCCCGAAGCCGGTGACGACGTTGAGGACGCCGGGCGGCAGGATCTCCTGCGCCATGCGGGCGAACTCGATCACGCTCGCCGAGGCGAACTCCGACGGCTTCAGCACGACCGTGTTGCCGGCCGCCAGCGCCGGGCCGATCTTGTTGGCGAGGGTGATGATCGGCGAGTTCCAGGGGATCAGCGCGGCGATCACGCCGAGCGGCTCGCGCAGCGTGTAGATCAGGCTGTCGGCGCGCTCGACCGGGATCTGGCTGCCGTGGTGGGAGCGGGTGACGCCGGAGAAGAAGCGGAGGATCCCGGCGCAGGTCGGCACGTCGGCGAGCAGCGCCTCGCGGATCGGCCGGCCGTTCTCGGTGGCGAGCAGGCGCGCCCAGCGCTCCGGCTCGGCCTCGACCGCGTCGGCCAACTGCCAGAGCATGAGCTGGCGCGTCTCGGCGGAGCTCGCCGCCCAGCCCTTGGCCGCGCCGCGGGCCGCGGCGACGGCGGCGTTCACGTCGCCGTCGCCCGCCTGCGGGATCGTCGCCCAGGCCAGGCCGCTGGAGGGATCGACCGCCTCGAAGACACCGCTCGCGGGGACCGCCTCGCCGCCGATCACCATCTCGTAAGGAGCGGCGGGGACGAAGGGCTCGCGGACGCGCCTCGCGTCGGTCTGGTCGGTGCTCATCTCTCGGTCCTCCTGGTGGGTGGTGCGTTCAGATTGACAAGGCGACGCGCTCGGCTTCCTCGATCGCCGCCGCGGTGGGGCGAGGAGTGAGGGCGTCACCGATGGTCAGCAGTTCGGGCGCGGCGCCGGCGAACTCGGCGGCGAGGTCGTCGCGGGAGCGGCGGCGCAGGGCGAAGACGACGGTGTCGACGCCGGTAATCCGCTCGGCCGGGCCGCCCCAGAGGTCCGCGACCTCGACCCCGTCCGCGTCGATGCCGGTGACGGCGCGGGCGATGGCGAGGTCGACGCCGAGGGCTCGGAGCCGCGGCAGCAGGTGCGGCAGCTCGAGGTGGAACGCCGGTTCGGTCCCGATCTCACCGCGAGCGGTGAGGAAGCGGACCGTGGCGCCGGCGGTGGCGAGGGACTCGGCGAGCCCGAGCGGCGCGTAGGTCCCCGAGTCGTCGGCGATCAGGACGGAGGCCCCGAGTTGGGACGGGTCGACGCGCGCGAGCTCGATCGCCTCGTCGAGGCCGAAGACCCTCGGGCCGTCGGAGGTGTGGAGAGAAACTCGGTCTATGTCCGAGTAAGGCTCCACAGGAGGCTCGTCGCTCGCGGACGCGGAGGTGTGGAGCGTTGCTCTCGCCATGCGAGAGGAAGTCTCCACAGCGGACTCGGCGGGGTCGTCGGTGTGGAGCTTTTCCGTCCCTATGCGGCGGAAAGGTTCCACGGCGCCGGCGGGGACGAAGGAGGTGGCGCCGGTCGACTCCCACTCGGCGCCGGTGGCGAGGAGGACGAGGTCGGGGGACTCGGACTCGACGAGGGCGCGGTCGACCTCGGTGCCGAGGCGGAGGGTCGCGCCGGAGCGGGTCAGCTCGGCGAGCAGATCCTCGACCGCGTTGGCCCAGCCGCCGCGGGTCGGCGAAGAAGCGAGGTCCGCGAGGTGGCCGCCGGCGCGGTCCCGGCGCTCGTAGACCGTGACCTCGTGGCCGCGGGCGGCGAGGACCGCGCCCGCGCGCAGCCCGGCCGGGCCGGCGCCGATCACGAGGATGCGCCGGGACTCGCCTGCTGCGACCAGCGCGCCGAGGGGGCGCTCGGCGCGGTCGGCGGACTCGAGCGACAGGGCGGCGGGCGCCCCGGTGCCGCTCGACGGCGCGGGGGCAGCGGCCGATGGATCGGCCGGGACGTCCGCGTGGCTCGACGACGCCGGGGCAACGACCGATGGGTCGACTGGCGCCTCGGCGTGACCCGACGACGCGGCGGGCGCAAGCGCCGGATCGGCCGGGCTCGACGACGCGGGCGACGCGGAGGACGGGGGCGCGGACGGGTCGTAGGGCCAGCCGTCTAGCTCGCGACCGGTGGCGGGGCTGAGGACGCAGGCGACGGGCTCGCCGGCCTTGGCGCGGCCGACGCAGACGTTGGCGCCGACGCAGCGGCGGATCTCGCTCGCTCGACCTTCCTGGGACTTGCGGACGAGGTGGGGGTCGGCGAGGTGGGCTCTCGACATCGCCACTACATCGACGGCGCCGCTCGCGACCGCCGACGCCGCCATCGCGGGATCGACCACTCGGCCGGCGGCGAAGACCGCGGCGCGGCCGGCGACCAGCTCGCGGGCGCGGGCGGCGAAGTCGAGGGAGAAGCCCTCGGGCACGGCCATCGGGGCGATCGTGAAGTGGACCGAGTGGGGCGAGCCGATCGAGAGGTCGAAGAAGTCGAAGACGCCCGCCGCGAGGAGGACGTCGAGCTGGGCGAGGGTGTCGTCCTCGGTGATCCCCGCGGCGCCGATCCGCTCGTCGTAGGTGAGCGCGATGCCGAGCGGGAAGTCGGGCCCGACCTCGGCGCGGATCGCGCGGCCGACCTCGACCGCGAAGCGGCAGCGGTTCGCCACCGTGCCGCCGTACTGATCCTCGCGCCGGTTGTAGAAGGGGCTGAGGAACTGGGCCAGAAGCCAGCCGTGGGCGCCGTGGATCTCGACCCCGTCGAGGCCGCCTTCCTTGACGTGGCGCGCCGAGCGGGCGAAGTCGGCGACGATCGCCTCGATCTCCCCGGCGCTCAGCGGCAGCGGCGTCTCGCCGCCCGGCGAGGCGATCCGCGAGGGCCCGCG
>DAIQOT010000129.1:0-10783 GCA_036787695.1 Solirubrobacterales bacterium
CACCCAGGTGGACGTCGAGGCGTCCTTCGTCTCCCGCGAGGACATCTACGCGCTGGCGACCAAGGTCGACGACGTCGTCGACTTCACCGAGGAGGCGGCCGACCTCCTCGTCGTCTACAAGATCGAGGCGCCGATGGCGCAGGCGGGGGTGCTCGCCAAGATCCTGCTCGGAGCCTGCCGCGAACTCGCCGCCGCGCTTGAGAAGCTGCCGACCTTCAAGGACCTCGACCCGCACTGGATCGAGATCCACCGGCTCGAGAACGAAGGCGACCGGATCTCCCGCGACGCCGTCGCCTCGCTGTTCGAAGACGGGATCGACCCGATGGTCGTGATCCGCTGGAAAGACATCTTCGGCGTCCTCGAGGAGGCGATCGACGCGACCGAGACGGCGGCCCAGATCATCGAGGGCATCGTCATCAAGAACGCGTGAGCAGCTCCGACGTCGTCCTCGTGATCGTCGTCGCCACCGCGCTGGCGTTCGACTTCACCAACGGGTTCCACGACACCGCCAACGTCGTCGCGACCTCGATCTCGACCGGGGCCGCGGCCCCGAAGGTGGCGATCGGCGCCGCCTCGATCCTCAACTTCGTCGGCGCCTTCATCTCGATCTCGGTCGCGGCCACGGTCGCCAACGACGTCGTCAACGCCGCCGTGATCACGCCGACGATCGTCTTCGCCGGCCTCGTCGGCGCCACCGCCTGGAACCTGGTGACCTGGTGGTTCGGCCTGCCCTCGAGCTCCTCGCACGCGCTGATCGGCGGCGTGGTCGGCTCGGCGGTCGCGGCGGTCGGATTCGACGCGATCCTCGCCGAAGGCCTGATCGGCAAGGTCCTGATCCCGGCCATCCTGGCGCCGATCCTCGCCTTCCTCGTCGCCGGGGTCGGGATCGGCGCGAGCTACCGCATCATCGGCAAGCAACGGCCCGGCGTGGTGACGCGTGGCTACAAATACGGGCAGGTGGCCTCGGGCGGCCTGCTCGCCCTGGCCCACGGCACCAACGACGCGCAGAAGACGATGGGGGTCATCACCCTGGCCCTGATCGCCCATGGCAGCCTCGGCGCGGGCGCCGACCCGCCGCTCTGGGTGATCGCCTCCTCGGCGGCGGCGATCTCGCTCGGCACCTACTCGGGCGGCTGGCGGATCATCAAGACCACCGGCACGCGGATCATCAAGATGGACTCGGTGCAGGGCTTCTCGGCCCAGGGCGCCGGCGCCGCCGTGATCCTCGCCTCGACCCACTTCGGCTACCCGCTCTCGACCACCCACGTGATCAACGGCGGCGTGATGGGGGCGGGGGCGGCGAAGCGGGTCTCGGCGGTGCGCTGGGGCGTCGCCGGCAACATCGTCACCGCCTGGATCCTCACCCTGCCCGCCTCGGCGCTGATCGGCGCCGCCGTCTACGGCATCACCCGGATCTTCGGCACCGGGGCGCTCGGGCCCCTGCTGGTGACGATCATGTCGCTCTCCCTGCTGGCGGCGACCTTCGCCCGCCGCAGCCGCCGCGGGGCGCCGGTGGCGGCCTCCTCATGACCGCGACGATCGTCGACTGGAGCGACCTCCTCCAGACGATCGGCGCCTCGATCGTCGCCGGGATCGGCATCACCATCGCCTTCTCCGTCGTGATCTGGGGCGGCGCCCGCTTCGCCGACCTCCGCCGCGAAGGCCGCACCGCCGAGGCCGGCGTCCCGCTCACCGTCTCCGGCCTCGCCCTCGCCGTCGTCGTCGCGGGAGTCGTGTTCGGGATCGTGGTGATGACCGCGAAGTAGGCGGCCGGCGGCCGTCCGAGTTGCGCCCGGCCTTCTCGGTGGCGGCCCGGGCAGGCTGAGGCCGCCACCGAGAAGGTCGGGTGTGTGGGAAGTGATGGGGCTTCGTGACGAGCCCCGGGGACCGTGCGCGTTTGTCCACGAACTGCGTGCGTCCCATGACGAAGGCCCATGGAACGTCACAGAGCCTCATCAGGCGATCTCGCGATAGGTGATTTGACCTTGCTATGGCAGGGTCAAATCAGGCATCGCGTCCGGGCCTGTTGTGAACCCGTGACGGAAGAGAGGAGATCGTGCCGAACCTTTGATCTTCCCGGCGAAACCCTCACGTCCCGGGCGTCTCGTGGCGGCCACAGCCTGCCCGGGTCGCTACGAGACGCCCGGGACGCAACTCGGACGGCCGCAGGGTCAACTCCAGGCGTTCTGATGCGAAGGTAAAAGCCTTTGACGATCTGATACTTTCCTCGGCCATGAAGCTCCTCCGCGCTCCGCTCGTGACCGTCCTCGCCGCCGCCGCGCTCTTCTGCGCGGGAGCCCTTGCCGCTTTCGTGCCGGTCGCCTCCGCCGCGAGCGCCGCGCCGGGCGCGAAGGAACCGAGCTCCGCGAGCACCTGCGAACCAGGGCAGCTCCTCGTCTCCTCGCGGTGCGTCGGCCGGCGCGGGGCGCGGCGCCACATCGAAGCGATGGTCCGCGAAGCGATGCCGGAACTTGGGCTGCGGGCGACGATCATGCGGGTCGACACCGGCGAACAGCCGCTGGTGAACGCGGGGTTCGGCAACTCGATGAAGGGCGTCCCGGCCTCGCCGAAGATGTACTTCCGGATCGGCTCGATCGCGATCCCGTACCTGATCAACCTGCTGCTGCAGCTGGAAGACGAAGGCAAGCTGTCGCTGAACGACAAGCTGTCCAAGTACCGGCCGAACTTCCCCGAGGCGAATGAAGTGACGCTGCGGATGCTCGCCGACGTGACCAGCGGCTACCCCGACTGGGTCCAGGGCAACGAACCGTTCCAGAAGCTGCTGTTCGAAAACCCGTTCCGCCAGTGGACCTCCAACGAACTGCTGCACTGGGCGTTCACCCTGCCGATCCCCTGCAAGCCGGGCACCTGCTTCCACTACGCCCACACCAACTTCGCGATCCTCAGCCAGGTGATCGCGCAGGTCACCGGCGAACCGGTCTCGAAGCTGATCCGCGAAAAGGTCCTCGAGCCGCTCGGCCTCGATCACACCCAGGTCTCGCGCTACCCGGCGATGCCTGGCGAAGCCCTCCACGCCTACACCGGCGAACGCGGCGTCTATGAGGACGACACCTTCTGGAGCCCGTCGTGGACGATCGGCGACGGCACCGTGATGACCTCGCCGATGGCCGACGTCGTCCACGGCGCCCGCGCGCTCGGCCGCGGCGAACTGATCTCCGCCCACGCGAACGCCGAGCGGACCGCCCCGACCAGCGTCGGCATCCCGCCCTTCACGAAGAAGCTCTACTACGCCCTCGGGATCACGATCGCCAACGGCTGGGAATTCCAGAACCCGTTCATCGACGGCTACACCGGCGTCTCCGCCTACCTCAAGTCCCAGGACATCTCGGTCGGCATCGTCACCACGCAGCTGCCGGAAAGCTCCGCCAACGGGGTCGGCAACGCGTCGATCCTGCTGACCCGGCTGAGCGAATACCTCACCCCGACGCACCCGATCGAACTGCCCGGCGCCTGACCCCGTACCACCCGAGGCCTAACATCGGAGTACTCCGACGTAATCGCGGATGTTCAAAAAATTGGCCGGCGGTGAAAGATCTGGCCGGCCGGGGACAATTCCTCTCTGGTGGACGAAAAAGAGTCTCGGTCTCAAGCGGGCCGGGCACGGCAATTTGAAGGGATCTTCGGCGCCTGCTATTCGAGGGTGCTGGGCTTCGCGATCCGTCGCAGCGACGACCGGGCCACAGCCGAGGAAGCCGTCTCGGAGACGTTCCTGGTTGCCTGGAGGCGCCTCGACGCGGTGCCCGACGAGCCGTTGCCCTGGCTCCTCGGCGTCGCCCGCAAGGTGATCGCCAACCAGCGCCGCGCGGCGGGGCGCCGCACCCCCGACGGCCCGCTGGTCCCGCTCGAGGCGGTCGCCGACCCGGCCCCGGGGGCGGGCATCGCCGAGCTGGTCGCCGACCGCGAGGCGTTCGCGGAAGCGTTCGCGGCGCTCAGCCCGGCCGACCGCGAAGTGCTGGCGCTGGTCAACTGGGACGGCCTCTCGCCAAAGGAGGCGGCGACCGTCCTCGGCTGCACCCCGGCGACCTTCTACCTGCGCCTGCACCGGGCGCGCCGACGCCTGCTGAAAGAACTGGAGGCCCGCGGACACTCTTTCGTTGAGCGCGCCGCGGGACCCGTCACCCGTCCGCGCACGGACGCGACGGAGGCAAGACCTTGAACAACGGCAACGACGACATCAAGCGCGAACTGCGCCGGCTCGACCCGGTCGCGCCGGGTGAGCTCGACGGCGCCGCCGAGACCGACGCGGCGGCGGGGATGCTGGCGCGCATCGTCGCGACCGATCCCGACGCGGCCGCCGGGCCCGCGCCCGCTGACCAGCGCCCAGCTCTTCCTGAAGTCGACGTCCCGCGCCGCCGTCGTCGACCGCTGGGCCTGGCGCTCGGCGCGGCGACGGCGGTCGCGGTGGCGGTCCTCGTCGCGGTCCTCGCCCTGAGCGGCGGCGGCAGCGAAGAAGACCACCTCTCCGCCGCGCTCGACGCCGCCGGCGCCCGCGCCGCCGCGGCGCCCTCGGCCGCCGGCGCGAAGCCCTTCACCTACCTCAAGACCCGCGAAATCTCGGTCCGCACGACCGACGCCGACCGCCGCTCCTGGAACGTCGACCAGTCGACGACCCGCGAAGAATGGGTGACCCCGGACGGCTCGGGCCGGCTGCGGATCGTCGCCGGGCCCTCGCGCTTCGTCGGCTCCGGCGACCGGGTCGAATGGGAAGGCGCGGGCAGGCCGCAGTTCCTCACGCTCGGCTTCGGCGGCCGCACCGAAGATCGCTGGATCTCCGCCGGGCAGCTGCGCGGCCGGGTCGTCTCGCTGCCGACCGAGCCGGGCGCGCTCGCCGTCCGCCTCACCGAAGAAGCCGCCGACGAGGGGGGCGAAGGCCCGCTCGCCGCCGCGACCCTGCAGCTGGTCGCCGAAGACCTGCGCAACCCGGTCGCCTCGCCGGAACTCCGCCGCGCCCTCTACCAGGCCGCGAAGCGGATCCCCGGGATCGAATACCTCGGTGAGGTCACCGATCCGGACGGCCGCAATGGCGTCGGGATCGGCGTCACCAGCTCGAACGCGGGGTACCCACAGCTCTACTCGATGATCTTCGACCCCGACACCTCGCAGGTGTTGGCGACGGAGACGACCGCGCTTCCCGGGTCCGGCGCCGACGAACCGGCGGGGCCGACGCTCCTGCGGGCGACGGTCTACGAGGAAGCTCACGGCACCCACTCGCTGTCGGAAAAAGAAGGCACGTGGCTGAGCGGCTTCGAACCCTCGGCCTACCGGGATCAGGGTGGTAGCGACTACCTGATCTACCGCGTGCCCGACGGCGTAGGAACTGATTGAAGAAAACGAATGGAAGGTTGAAGGGTGAAAACTAGATTTATCGCCATCGCCGCCCTCTTAGGGGTGGTCGGCATCGTCGCCCTGGCGGGCTGCGGTGGTGGCGGCAGCAGTAGCTCGGGCTCGTCGTCGACGAGCGGCTCATCGGGGTCCAGCAGCGACTTCGCCAGCGCCGCCGACGCGGCCTGCACGACCGCCGACAAACAGATCGCCGCCCTCGGAACCCCGACGCAGTCGGAAGTCCTCCAGTACATGGAGACGACCGAAACGGTGATCGAAAAACTCCACAGCGAAGTGCAGGCGCTCGGCGGCGAAGGGACTGCCGAAAAGGCCTACACCGAAGCGCTCGGCAAATCGGTCATCACCCTGAACCACATGACCAACGCGGCCCGCAACGAAAACTACGACGCGGTCCGCGAAATCTCCGACGAACTCATCGAACTGAAGCTCGGTGAACTCGCCGAAACCGCGGGCCTCAAGGTCTGCGCGGAAGTGCCGGTGACCGAATCATGAAGCGCGTAAAGATCATCATCGTCCTCGGCGGAATCCTCGCCCTGCTGACCAGCGTCGGCGTCGCGATGGCGACCACCGGAGCGACGACCGGATACCCACAGCCGAAAGTGGTCGTCCCCTCGACCGTCTCCGCACCCTACGAACAGCGCTACGTGCTGACCGCGGTCGGCTCCGGCGCCGGGATCCGTTCGGGCGAGATGAAGTTCGAATTCGAGGAGGGCTCCTCGCCCGAGTTCCTCGTCGGGATCTCGGAGTTCTACTCCTACAGCCCCGACGGAGCGATCGAAACCTCGCTGTTCACCTTCTACCCGTTCACCGAACTGCCGGGCGGCAAAGGGCTGAAAGCCCCGGCGCTGAAAGTCGGCGCCTCGGCCTCCTACGGCCAGGTGACCCCGGATGGCGAACTGCAGATGTTCAAGATCGAAGGCGACAAGGTCAAAGGCCAGATCCGCATCCACGGTGGCGGCCCCTGGCCGGTCGAATTCCGCGTCCTCGGCGACAACGAATCGACCGGTGGCCACCCGCCGGCGGCGAAGCAGCTCCCCGAATCGGAACCGAACAACCCGGGGTGGGGCGGGGAAGCCGCCGAATACGACGGTGAATACGAACTCACCAACGGCGCCGCCAACCCGACCGAAAAAGCGGGCACGCTCGGCGCGGTGATCGGCGTCGCCCAAGGCCTCGGCACCCAGGGCGCGGTCGTCAGCGGCGGTTCGATGACGGTCAAGGGCAACGGCGCACCGGCGACCGCCGAAGTGACGGTCGAAACCGGCGGCTCGAGCCGTCACTTCACCCTCACCAAGCTCGCCTGGGCCGGCGACAAACGCGTCGCTCTGGTCCACGACAAAGGGCCGAGCAGCCCGGTGGTCGGTCGCTTCGAAGGCACCGGCGGCCAGGGCGAACTGAAAGGCCGCCTGATCGACGGGCACTCCGTCTACCAGGTCGAATTCAAGATGAAGTGAACCCATCCTCGCCCCTCTCCGTAGAACCGGCCGCATCCGACGAATCGGCAGTCGGCGACGGGGAGGGGCGAGATGGGATTTTCGAAGAGTGGACGGCGCGGGCGGCTCCTCGGGCATAGCCGGAGGCATCGCTTCGCCGGCCTCCTCGGCGTCGTTGCCGCCGTCGGCGCGATCGCGTCGCTGCCGGCCACGGCCGGGGCGGCGATCGTCTACTACCCGCCGACCGCCTCGCCGGCGGTGCAGACCGCGACGGGCTTCGAACTGAAGGGCACCGTCTACGACTACGGCGGGACGACGACCTACCACTTCGAATACGGCACCAGCACCGCCTACGGGACCAGCGTTCCGGCGCCCGACGCGGAAGCGAGCACCAGCCTCTCCTCCTCGGTGTCGGAGCAGATCTCCGGGCTGACGGCAGGCACGACCTACCACTGGCGCCTGGTCTCGACCAACTCGGTCGAAGGGACCGGCTTCAGCGCCGACCAGACCTTCACCACCGCCGGCGCCGGGACCGCGCCGACCACGCCGACGATGCCGATGGCGCCGACCGCGCCGACGACGTCGCTCCCGACCACGGTCGGCGGCAGCGGCCCGAAGCGGGTCGCGAAGACCCGCAGCGTCAAAGGGCGGACGCTCCTGACGACGACCGCCGGCCGCACCCTCTACACGCTGAGCGTCGAGAAGCACGGCAAGTTCGTCTGCACCGCCGAAAGCGGCTGCACCGGGATCTGGCATCCGCTGACGGTCGCGGCGGGCGTCACTCCGCAGGGCCCGGTGAAGCTGGGGACGGTGAGCCGCCCCGAAGGGACCGTGCAGGTGACCTACCGCGGCCTGCCGCTCTACACCTTCGCCTCCGACAGGAAGGCGGGCCAGGTGAAGGGCGAAGGGCTGAAGGACGTCGGCGTCTGGCACGCCGCCACCGTTCCCGCGCCGAAGCCATCGCGCTGACGCCCGGCTGAACCTTTTGCGGGTCGCGTCGGTATCCCGGTCATGGGAGCCGACGCGATACCCCCGCGCGCGGGTGGCCTGCCCACCCGCCTCGTCCTCGGCCCGGCGCTCCGCGCCCAGTCGGACCGGCGCCTGGTCCGGCTCGTCCGCGAAGGCTACGAGGGCGCCTTCGAGGAGATCGTGCGGCGTTACCGCCGCCCGCTCGGGAGGTTCGCCGCCTCGATCGTCGGCGGCCGCCACGAGGACGTCACCCAGGACTCCTTCCGCAAGGCGCTCGAGGCGCTGCGCGACGGCGACGCCGAGATCGAGCTGCGCCCCTGGCTCTACCGGATCGTCCGCAACACCGCGCTGAACGACCTCCGCGACCGGCCGCCCGCGGCGGCGGAGCTCGCCGACGATCTCGTCGCCGGAACCCGCTCGGCCGCCGCCGAGGCGGAGGCGCGTGCGGAGGTCGCCGAGCTGGTCGAGCACCTGCGGGCGCTGCCCGAGAACCAGCGCGCCGCCCTCCTGATGCGCGAGCTCGACGGGATGGGCCACGACGAGATCGGCGCCGCCCTCGGCATCAGCAAGGGCGCGGCGCGCCAGGCGATCGCACGCGGCCGCGCGGCGGTGCGGTCGGGCTTCGGCGCGCTGCTGCCGCTACCGCTGGTCCGCTCCTTGCTCGACGGAGGCGCCCCGGTCGAAGCCGGCGTCGGCACGGGCGCCCTGGCCGGCGCCGGCGCGACGGCGATCGGCGCGGGCGGCGCCGGCGCGCTGAAGATCGGCCTGGCGACGGTGGTCGTCGCCGGCTCGCTCGGCGCCGGCGTGGCGATCGACCACGGCGGCTCCGGCCATGGCGCATCCCAGCGGCCCGACCCCGTCGCCGTCGACCCCGCCCGCGCCGCCGTCGCCCCCCAGAGTGCGTTCGCAGTTAGCCGTAACCATCACGGAGAACTGCGAACGCGAAGTGGCGCGGAGGCTCGAGACGTGGCTGACGACTCCCGCGCCGACGATCGATCCCACGGCCGAGGCGGCGAGGGCGGCGACGATCGACGCGGTGGGGAGGACCGGGACCGGCACGACGACCGTGGCGGCCACGAGGACGAGCACCGGGGGTCGACCAACGCCACCGATGGGTCGCACTCTGGCGAGGGCCGCGGGCGTGACGACGAAGACGCGGATCGCAGCCGCGGTGGCCCGGACCCGAGCTCCGGCGGGAAGGATTCCTCCGGCGACTCCGGTTCCCACTCCGGCGACCGGCGTGGGAGGGATGGCGAGACGTCCGGGGGTTCGAGCGGCCACGGGGGATCCGGCCACGGCTCCGGCGGCGACGACTCGACGTCCGGCGGCGGCACCAAGGGAAGTGGCTCCGGATCGGGCGGCGGCTCGCGCTCGTCGGGCGGCGGCCACGGTTCCGAGGATCACGGCGGATCGACCCCTGTCGAAACCACCGCATCCACCTCGGTCCAAGACGCCTCCTCCGATGGGCGCGACTCGTCCTCGTCCTCATCCTCTTCCGGCGGGCCCGGCCCATCCTCGTCGTCCTCCGGCGGCTCCGACTCGTCTGACTCTTCCTCCGAATCCGACGACTCGCTCACCGTCCCGACGTCCGGCTCTTCGGGCGGCCCCTCGACCTCGTCGACCGAACCTTCAGAGGTCGTCGACGACTCGTCTGACTCCGGCGGCGGGGACGGTTCCTCCGGTGGGCACGGTTCCTCGGGAGATTCCGAAATTCATCCGTGATCTTCGCTCTCGCCTCGGGTTGAGGACGTGAAGTCCAAACCCCAGACAAGAGGAGAAACCGATGAGACTCATGAACTTGCGCACGCCGCGGATCGCGGGGCTGCTGGCCCTGGCGCTCGGCGCGGTCGCCCTGCTGGCGCTGTCGGGCGTCGCCACCGCGAAGGATCGGGGCGGCGACGACCACGGCCATCACGGGCACCACGGCCGCCATCACCACCATCACCTCCGCGAGATCGAGCAGGCGGGGACGATCTCCTCGTTCGACCAGGCGACGGGCCGGCTGACGATCGCGCTGACCGGCGGCGAAACGGTGAGCGGCCTGGTCACCACGGAAACTCGCATCCGCTGCGAGGGCGCCGACGATCACCGCGCCGACCGGCGTGACCACGGTGGAAGCGATGACAACGGCGGCCGCGGCACCGAGCCCGGCGACGACAACGGCGGGCATGGCACCGAGCCGGGCGATGACAACGGCGGCCATGGCAATGAGCCGGGCGACGACAACGGCGGCAACTCGGGCCCCGGCTCCGGCGGCCCGAGCGCCGAAGGCGAAGGCCCCGAAGCCGGCGAAACGCCGTCCTGCACGACCGCCTCGCTGGTCCCCGGCGCCTTCGTCGGCGAGGCCGAGCTGCGCCTCGGCACCGGCGCTGCGACCTTCACCGAGGTCGAGCTCGGCCACGACTCCTAGGGAGGGAGCCGACGGCTCGACGGCCGGTCGGGGGAGAGCGATCTCGCCCGGCCGGCGGCAGGGTCTATCCGCGTCCTAGCGGCTAGATTCCTCAGATGGACGGCACGGCGGGAAAACCCGAGGACCTGCGCGCGCGGGTGCGCGAGGGCACGCGGATCGAGGTCGGCATGATCGCCCTCGACCTGTTCGCCGAAAAAGGATTCGAGGCGACGACCGCGGGGGAAGCGGCCGACGCCGCCGGGATCTCGCGGGCGAGCTTCTTCCGGCTCTTCTCCTCGAAGGAGGAGGCGGTCTTCGCGCGGCAGGAAGCCACCGGCGCGGTGATCGCCGCGACATTGGCCGAGCGGCCGCCGGAGGAGGACCACTGGTCGGCGCTGCAGTCGGCCTTCAAGGCCTCGACCGACCGCTACCTCGAAGACCCCGAGCGGGCGCTCGCGCGGTCGCGCCTGATCCTCGAGAACCCCTCGCTGCGGGCGCGGCGCCTCGAGGTACACGCCGACTGGTCTCCCGCGATCTGCGGGGCGCTCGCGGCGCGGATGGGAGACGACGCCGAATCGATGAAGATCGAAGGCGTGGTCGCGGCCGCCCTGGGCGCCTTCGACGCGGC
>DAIQOT010000324.1:0-3161 GCA_036787695.1 Solirubrobacterales bacterium
GATCCCCGCGTAGGCGAGCATCGCGACGACCGCCGCGTAGATGATGTCCTTCGCGTCCGGGTGGCTGAAGAGGTCGATCCCTTCGGTCAGCCGGGCCGGGTGCATGACGACGACGATCCCGACCGCGATCACGACCAGCTGCAGGGCGAGGTCGCCGAGCGCGACGAAGGCGAGCCCGCGCTGGCGGCCGCGGCCGGTGACGTTGAGGATGTTGAGCCCGGCGGCGCCGGCGATCACCGCGGCGGCGACCAGGATCTGGGTGCCGTGGTCGTCGAAGCCGCCCCAGATCGGCACCAGGTAATGGGGCACGCTGATCGCCGCCAGGGCGATCACGATCAGGTAGTCGAGCAGGATCGCCCAGCCGGCGATGAAGGCGACGAGCTCGTTGAAGGCGTGGCGGGCGAAGGCCGAGGAGCCGCCGCGCTCGCGGAACATCGCGCCGCCCTCGACGTAGGAGAGCGTCGTCAGACCGAAGAGCAGGCCGGCGACGAGGAAGATCAGCGGGGTGAGCCCGAGGCCGCGCTCGGCGACGACCCCGAGCGAGAAGTAGATCGAGAAGCCGACCGCCGAGTAGGCGGCAGCGAAGAGCCAGGGCACGCCGAGGCCGCGCCGCAATTTGCCCTTGCGGGCCGCGTGCGGGACCTTCATCGCAGCGAACGGCTCGCGATCCAGTAGCGGCCGACGCCGACGGCGACGAAGAGGATCCCCAGGATGAAGCCGATCGACGCCGGGCTGCCGCCGTTGGCGATGGTGGCGATCAGGAGCGCCACGCCGACGACGACGAAGATCAGCGAGAAGCCGCGGATCGCCGAGTGGTAGAAGTTCTCGCGGTTCACGGCGTCGCCACCTCGGCGAAGGCGACGATCGGGGTGCCGGCGGGCTTGTCGGGCGGTTCGGAGACGACGATGACGCGGCAGGGACGCTCGCCAAGGATCGTCTGCAGCATCTTGTCGTACTGCGGCACGTTGCCCCGGTAGCGCAGCCCGACGATGATCGCCGCCGCTTTGATCTCCTCCGCCTCCTCGGCGACCGAGTAGCCCGACTGGCCCGGCCGCACGCGGGCGACGTGGCCGGTGACGCGGGCGCCGCCGATCAGCTTCGCCTCCTCGATCCGGCTCTGCGCCTCGCCCTCGGCGTCGGGCAGGTCGGCGTCGAGCGGCAGGTCGGTGGGCACGGTCATCATCGAGTGGACGTGGATCCCGCGGCGCCGTTTGGAGGCGAGTTTGATCGCCGTCGCGACCATCTCCGGCGAGAACGATTCGTCGTCCTCGAAGGCGACCAGGACCGAGCGGTACTCGACCTCCTCGACCCCGAGCGGTTCCGGCGTCACCACCTTCACCGTGCGGGTCAGCGGCAGGCCCTGGTTGCGCCGGTAAAGGATGTAGATGGCGATCCCGAGGATCATCCAGCCGGTGCCGACGAAGAGCGTCGAGGGGTTCAACGCCATCACCACGATCCAGGCGGCGAAGGTGCCGAAGCCGCCGAAGACCGCGGTCAGGGGTAGGTCGAAGCCGAACGCGCGCACGTTCAGCGGTGGCTTCCAGGGGCGTTCGAGATCGCTCTGGCTCTTGCGCAGTTTGATCACCGAGACGTGGGCGATCGTGAACGACAGCATCGCGCCGAACGAGTAGAGCGTCGCGAGGAAGTTGGTCTTGCCGGGAAGCATCGTGATGATCGCGACGCCGGCGAAGATGATGATCGCGATGTAGGGGGTGCGGTACTTCGGGTGGACCTGGCGCAGCCCCTCCGGCAGCTGCCGGTGCTGGCCCATCGAGTAGGTCAGCCGGGAGACGCCGATCAGCCCGGCATTGGTCGCGATCAAGAGGATCACCGCGGCGAGGATGCCGACGTAGTAGCGGAGGATTTCGGTCGGTCCGTTGGTGAGGCCGAGGTTCTCGACGATGCCGAGGATCGGGTCGTCGGCGTATTTGGTGCCGAGCAGCGTGTGGTAGCCGGAGCCGACCGTGTCGTGGACGACCGGCATCGCCGACAGCGCGACGATCGGGATCAGCAGGTAGAGGCCGAGCACGGCGGCGACGACGAGGCCCGCCGCACGAGGAACCGTCTTCGTTGCTTCCTTCGCCTCCTCGGACATGTTCGAGATCGTCTCGATGCCGGTGTAGGCGATCATCGAGACCGCGATCCCGAGGGCGAATTTGCTCCAACTCGGCGCTATGCCGAGGTGGATGTTGTCGATCAGGACGTGCGGGCTGAGCACGAGGACGATGCCGATCCCGACCAGGATGACCTGGGTGGCGAGGTCGGCGACGGCGAGGACGAGGTTGAGTTTCGAGGACTCCTCGGTGCCGCGGATGTTGAGCGCGGCGAGGCCGACGACGAGCGCCGCGCCGCCGATCACGTCGCCGGGGCTGTGCCCGAGCGCGGGCCAGAACACGGCGAGGTAGTGGGGCACGAAGAAGGCCGAGATCGCGACCGTGATCGTGTAGTTGAGCATCTGCCCCCAGGCCGCGACGAAGCTGACGAACTCGTTGAAGGCGTGGCGGGCGAAGCTCGAGGAGCCACCGGCCTCGGGGAACATCACGGTCGCCTCGGCGTAGCTGGCGGCGGTGGCGGCGAAGATCAGCCCGGAGATGACGAAGGCGACCGGCGTCAGGCCGAGCGCGAACGCGGCGGTGACGCCGAGGGCGTAGTAGATCGACGAGCCGACGTTGCCGTAGGCGGCGGAGAACAGGGCCCCGACGCCATGGACTCGGCTCAGCGATTCGTCTCGAGGGATTCGCTGGGCCATCTAGGAAGGACAGATGCAGGTATTCGACACTTCTTTATCCGAATATACGCGCGTCAGGAGCGCTCTCCGCTGCCGGAGGAGCCGGGTCAGGCCGGGAAGCTAGCCGCTCAGCCGGCCGCGTGCTGTCGTCGATGCCGTGCGCGGGCGTCGAAACGGGCCCGCGCCAGGCAGACTTTCCGGCGTTTCGGGTGGATCACACAGCGGTGCTTGGCGTGCTTCTTGGCTCGCTTCGCGGGCACCCGGAGCGCCTTGTGAGGCGTCTGCGGGGATGACGACGCGGTGGCCGGCGCGGGCGACGACGGTTCGTCGGAGCGTTCCGGAGCCGGGATGTCCTCGCTCAGGAACACGGGAAAGTCGCCCATCCACGGCGTGCCGCCCGGCGGCGCGGTGCCGTCGAAGGTGAGGCGATATT
>DAIQOT010000130.1:0-10551 GCA_036787695.1 Solirubrobacterales bacterium
CAGCCGGGCGCGGCCGAGAGCAGCCCGTGCATCGGCAATCCGGCGCCGTCGCGTTTCAGCGGCAGGTCGGGGAGGGCGAGGTCGACGGTGCGGCCCACCAGCTCGAAGCGGTCGGCGCCGAGCCGATTCGCCCACGGGTGGAGGAACGGGATGCCCATCGTCGAGTAGTGGTCGACGTAGGCGCGCAGCCCGTTGCGCTGCCCGAGCAGCTGCTCGCCGCGGTGGCGCAGGCTGCAGCAGATCATCCCCGCCTCGGGGACGAAGACGGCGACCAGGCCGCCGCGCGCGTCGCTTTCGAGGGTGAGGGCGGCGAACCCCTCCTCGATGCGTTCGCCGACCATGGCGCGCATCATCGCCTAACCGGTGGGGCGACGGGAGCGCTCATCTACGATCGGCCTCGCGTGGAACTCGGCGTCTACACCTTCGCGGAGCTGACCCCCGAGGTCGAGGGCGGGCTGATCGTCGACGCCCGCAAGCGGCTGCGGGACCTGATCGAGGAGATCGAGCTCGCCGACCAGGTCGGCCTCGACGTCTTCGGCGTCGGCGAGCACCACCGTCCCGACTTCGCCGTCTCCGCCCCCGCGGTGGCGCTCGCCGCGGCCGCCGAGCGGACCGAGCGGATCCGCCTCACCAGCGCCGTCTCGGTCATCAGCTCCGACGACCCGGTGCGCGTCTTCCAGGACTTCGCCACGCTCGACCTGCTCTCCGGCGGCCGCGCCGAGATCATGGCCGGCCGCGGCTCCTTCATCGAGTCCTTCCCCCTCTTCGGCTACGACCTCGACGACTACGACGAGCTCTTCGCCGAGAAGCTCGAACTGCTGCTCGCCGTGCGCGGCCAGACCGAGGTGACCTGGGACGGGCGGCTGCGGCCGCCGATCGACCGGCGCGGCGTCTACCCGCGGCCGCTGCAGGACCCGCTGCCGGTCTGGGTCGCCGTCGGCGGCTCGCCCGAGTCGGCGATCCGCACCGGCCGGCTCGGGCTGCCGATGGCGCTGGCGATCATCGGCGGCGAACCGGCCCGCTTCAAACCCTTCGCCGAGCTCCACGCCGCCGCCGCGGCGGAGACGGGCGCACCGCCCCCGGCGCTCAGCGTCAACTCGCACGGCTTCGTCGCCCCGACCTCGCAAGGAGCCGCCGACCTGGCCTTCCCGCCCTTCGCCCGGATGATGGACCGGATCGGCCGCGAGCGCGGCTGGCCGCCGATGAGCCGCGCGTCCTTCGAAGCGAGCCGCCGCCCCGAGGGCGCCAACTTCGTCGGCTCCCCCGCCGAGGTCGCCGAGAAGATCCTCGCCCAGCACGCGATCTTCAACCACGACCGCTTCCTCATCCAGTTCAGCGTCGGCACCCTCCCCCACGCCGACGTGATGCGCTCGATCGAGCTCTTCGGCACCGAGGTCGCCCCCCTCGTCCGCCGCGAGCTCACCCCCACCCGGCGCGCTAGGCGCGTTCGCAGAAACCCGCGCTATCCGCGGGAAAGTGCGAACGCCGCGGGCGAGCGGGGCTAGTTGATGCCGCCGACGCGTTCGCGGCGGCGGGCGGCGGACTCGCGGGGGTCCGGGATCGGCACTGCGGAGAGGAGTTTTTTCGTGTACTCGTCGCGCGGGTGCTCGCAGACCTGGTCGGCGTCGCCGGTCTCGACGATCTGGCCGTGGTTCATCACCGCGATCCGGTCGGAGATGTGGCGGACGACGCCGATGTCGTGGGCGACGAAGACGTAGGTGAGGCCCATTTCGTCCTGGAGGTCATCGAGCAGGTTGACGATCTGCGCCTGGATCGAGACGTCGAGCGCCGACACCGGCTCGTCGCAGAAGATCAGCTTCGGTTCCAGCGCCAGCGCCCGGGCGATGCCGATCCGCTGCCGCTGGCCGCCGGAGAATTCGTGCGGGAAGCGGTTGTAGTGCTCCGGTGAGAGCCCGACGCGCTCGAGCAGGCCTTCGACCCGCGTGCGCAGCTCCTTTCCGCTCGCCACCTTCTGCACCTTCAGCTGGTCGCCGACGATCTGACCGATCCGCTTGCGCGGGTTGAGCGACGCGTAGGGGTCCTGGAAGATCATCTGCATCTCGCGCCGCAGCGGCCGCAGCTCCCGCCGCTTGAGCCCGGCGATCTCCCGGCCCTCGAACTTGACCGAGCCGGAGGTCGGCTTCAGCAGCTGCAGGACGACCCGGCAGGTGGTCGACTTGCCCGAGCCCGACTCGCCGACGAGTCCCAGCGTTTCGCCTTTGTTGACGTGGAAGCTGATCCCGTCGACCGCCCGGACGTGGTCGACCGTGCGGTCGATGAGGAGCCCGCTCTTGATCGGGAAGTGCTTGACGAGGTCGGTGACGTCGAGCAGCGGCGCGCCGGAGGCGGCGAAGTCGTCGCTCATTTCGGCTCCTCCAACCCGATCCGGCCCGGCTCGACCTCGCGCAGGGTCTTCTTCTGTTCCGGCGTCAGCCAGCAGCGGTCGCGGTGGTTGGGGTCCGCGGGCAGGCGCGCCTCGAGCCCCGGCACCTCGGCGCATTTCGCGAACTCATGCGGGCAGCGGGGCCGGAAGGCGCAGCCGCTCGGCAGGTTCAGCAGCGACGGCGGCGCCCCGGAGATCTGCGGCAGCCGGTGCGGCCGCGGCTGGTCGATCCGGGTCAACGAGCCGAGCAGGCCCCAGGTGTAGGGGTGCTGCGGGTCGTAGAAGATGTCGTCGAGGGTCCCGCGCTCGACCACCTTGCCGCCGTACATGACCAGGACGCGGTCGGCGACTTCGGCAACGACGCCGAGGTCATGGGTGATCAGGATCGTCGCCAGCCCGCGGCTCTTGTTGAGGTCCTGGATCAGATCGAGGATCTGGGCCTGGATCGTCACGTCGAGCGCGGTGGTCGGCTCGTCGGCGATCAGCACGCTCGGCTCGAGCGCCAGCCCCATCGCGATCATCGCCCGCTGCCGCATCCCGCCGGAGAATTCGTGTGGATAGCTGTCGACGCGGCGGTCCGCGTCGGGGATGCCGACCGCTTCGAGCAGCTCGATCGCCCGCCGATGCCCGTCCTTCTTGCCGATCGAGTGATCGTGCGCGCGCATCGCCTCGATGATCTGCTTGCCGACCGTGTAGACCGGGTTCATCGAGGTCATCGGATCCTGGAAGATCATCGCGATCTTCGAGCCGCGCACGCTCTGCAACTGCGATTCGCTCTTCGTCGTCAGCTCTTCGCCACTCAGCTTCACCGAGCCCTCGATCCGCGAGTTGGGCCCGCGGGTGAGGCCGATGATCGTCTGCGCGGTGACGCTCTTCCCCGACCCGGACTCGCCGACGATCGCCAGCACTTCGCCCGGTTCGAGCTGGAAGGAGACCCCGTCGACGGCCTGCACGCGGCCGTCTTCGGTGGCGAACCCGACTCGCAGATCGTCGACGCTGAGCAGCGGGCCGCCGCCGGCGCCAGGCATGACGGGTGCGGTCTCAGGAGTGGCGCTCACGTGGCTGACGCCCCCAGTCGGATGCGCGGGTCGAGGTAGGCGTAGGCGACGTCGACCAGGATGTTGAAGAGGACGATGAAGAAGGCGCCGAAGAGGGTGATCGCCATGATCGACGGGAAGTCCTGCTGTTTCAGCGCTTCCGCGGTGAACAGGCCGACGCCTTCGATGTTGAACAGGGACTCGGTGACGATCGCGCCGCCGCCGATCAGCACGCCGAAGTCGAGCCCGAACAGGGTGATCACCGGGATCAGCGAGTTCCTCAGCACGTGCCGGGTCATCACCTTGCGCTGGCTGAGCCCCTTGGCGCGCGCGGTCCGCACGTAGTCCTCGTTCATCACGTCGAGCATGCTCGATCGCAGCACCCGGCTGTAGAAGCCGGCGTAGAGGATCGCGAGGCTGATCCACGGCAGGACCAGGTGGGTGAACCATTGCCAGGGGTTTGAAAGCGACACGTACCCACTGTTGGGGAAGATTTCTAACTTGTAGGTGAAGTAGTAGAGCATCAGCGAGGCCAGCCAGAAGACCGGCATCGAGATCCCGACCAGCGCCAGCACGGTCAGCGCCTTGTCGGTATATCCGCCCGCTCTGATCGCCGAGAAGTAGCCGAAGATGAACCCGAAGGTGAGCCAGATCACCGCCGCCCCGATACACAAGGACGCGGTCGCCGGGATGCCTTCCTCGATCCGCTTGTCGACGTTGATGTGGGCCTGCGAGTACGACGTCACCTTGCCGGTGAAGATCAGCTTCATCTGCGTCCAGTACTGCTCCGGCAGCGACTTGTCGAAGCCCCATTCCTTTTCGACGTTCTTGATCAGCGTCGGGGTCGCGTTCTTGCCCGCGATCCGCTGCGCCGGGTTGGTCGCCGGGACCACGTTGAAGATCAGGAAGACGAGGATCGAGATCGCGAAGATGACCGCGATCGCGCCGAGCACCCGCCTGATGAGGAAGCGAAGCATGGCTCAGACCGGTCCGATCGCATCGGGGTCGCTGGTGCCGGCGCGCGCCTCGAAGCGGACTTTCGATTTCGGGTCGAGCGCGTCGCGCAGGCCGTCGCCGAAGATGTTCACCGAGAGCACGGTGAGCAGGATCGCGGTGCCGGGGATGATCGTCAGCAGCGGCTGGCTGTACAGCGCTTCGAAGCCTTCGGAGATCATCGTTCCCCAGGATGAGCTCGGCGGCTGGACCCCGGCGCCGAGGTACGAGAGCACCGCCTCGAGCAGCATGTTGTTGGCGATGTTGAGGGTGAAGAAGACGATGATCGTCGAGATCAGGTTCGGCAGGAGCTCGATGAACATGATCCGGAACGCCCCCGCGCCCTGGGCCACCGCGGCCTCGATGAACTCTTTTTCGCGGAGGGCGAGGACTTCACCGCGCAAGGGTCTCGCCATATAGGGCGTATAGACGAAGCCGATGATCAAGGTCGGGATCCACAGCGAGCTCGACTTGACGTGGAGCGGCCCGATCACCAGACCGCCGACGGCTAAGACGATGCCGATGGCGATCGCCAGGAGCACCACCGGGAAGGCCCAGATCACGTCCATCGCCCGCGAGATGACGGTGTCGGTGAAGCCGCCGTAGAAGCCCGAAAGAAGGCCGAAGACCACCGCCAGGAAGGTGGTGATGATCGCGGCGACGATGCCGATGAAGAGTGAGGAGCGGCCGCCGTAGAGGAGCCGGACCATCTCGTCGCGGCCGAGGTGGCCGTCGGCGCCGAGGAAGAACTTGCCGCCGGCGCTGAACCACTGCGGGCCGATCGCTTTACCGCTCGGTTCGACGACTTCCTTGACTTCGCTTCCCTCGTGGAGTTTCTCGAGGGTGTGGGTCGTGTTCGGACCGGTGTCGGCGACGTGGTCGGCCCAGACCGGAGCGAGCAGGCAGCAGATCAGGATCAGGAAGAAGACGAAGAGGGCGAACAGGGCGAACTTGTTGCGACGCAGGCGTCGCCACGCGATCGCCCACGGCCCGCCCGACTGGCGCCCGTCACCGCCGTCGGCATCGACGACGCGGGAACCATCGGAGTCAAGCCCCGAGCCGACTTCCGAGGCGGCGTCCCCGCCGGGGGACACCGCCTCGAAGTCGTTCATCTCAGACTCGGGTGACACGTAACGCAATCAGCAAAGCGACTCGACTTATTCCTTCAATTCGAGACTGGTGAGTTCAGTCTCGAAGGTCGGATTCCAGATCGCGGTTTCCAGGTTGACGTTTTCCGAAACGAACAGGGAGAGGGTGCGGGTCCCGTACGGGGCCCAGGCCGCTTCTTCCATGAACGATTTGTCGAGTTCGGCGTATTCCTTTTCCTGTTTGGGGCCGAGCTGTTCGGTAGCCAGCTGATCAACTTTTTTGTTCAGAGCCGGGATGTTGGTCTGACCAAAGTTCTGGTTGTTGGTCGACTGGATGTTTTCCCCGTTGAGCAGGAAGAGGAAATCGTTCGGGTGCGGATAGTCCTGGAACCAGTCGGCGAACCCGGTATCCAGATTCGGGGTCGACGTGTTGCCGATAACCGTGAAGTAGTTGTCGGGGTTCAGGATTTTGAGTTCCGCCTTGAGGCCGATTTCGTTGAGAACACCCGCGTAGTAGGTGCCCGCGTCGTTGTTCGGGCTCTCCGAATCGGTCCAGACGGTGACTTCTTTGTCTTTGATGCCGGATTCGGCGACCAGTTCCTTCGCCTTCGCGACGTTATGCGGGAACAGTTCGAATTTTTCGTAACCGGGCATTCCGGGAGGCAGGATCTGCTGCGTGCCTTTGATCTGGCCGGTGTAGACGCGTTCCAGCGCCGCCGGGTCGACCGCGTAGTTGACCGCTTCACGGACTTTCAGGTTGTTGAACGGTTCCTGGGTCTGGTTCATCCAGAAGTAGTACGTCGAAATCGTCGGCTCTTCCTTGAACTGCGTGCCTTCGAATTTTTCTTTGACTTCCTGGTAACGGTCGGTCGGGGGCGGATCGAAGATCCAGTTGAGTTTGCCCGATTCGATGTCGTTGACCTGGGTCGACTGGTTGCGGTTGACTTCGATTTCGATCTTGTCGACGTGGCCGGCCGGGATTTCGATTTCTTTCCCGTTGTCTTTGGCCCAGTACGGGTTGCGTTCGTAATCCCAACCGCGACCCGGCTCGGATTTGGTGATCATGTACGGGCCCGACGCGGGCGGCGGGTTGGCCGACTGATCTTCCTCCGGCGTGCTCTGCGGGACCGGGGCGACGAACATCAGCGCGAGCTCGTTGTTGAACGTGCCTCGCGGTTTTTCGAGGTTGATGACGATTTCGCCGGTCTTTTCGTTCGTCTTGATGCCGGGGATGCCGCCCTTCTTCGTTTCGGCGAACTTTTCGGCGCCGACGATGTCGGTGTAGAAGGGGGAACCGCCGGAGTTGGTGATGAAGGCGCGTTCGACGGCGAATTTGAAGTCACCGGCTTTGATCGGTTCGCCGTTGGAGTATTTGAGGCCGGGGCGCAGGAACAGCGTGTAGGTCTTGCCGCCGTTCGTGACTTTCGGAAGTTCTTTGGCGAGGCCGGGGATGATTTCCGAGCCTTCCGCTTCCGGAGCCGCTTTGTAGGTCAGCAGGGGGATGTAGACCGGACGCATCGCGGTCCAACCCTCGGCCGTGTACGAGATCTGCGGATCCATGTAGTCCGGGAACGAGGTGTAGGCGCCTTTCAGCGTGCCGCCTTCGTTGCCTTCGCCTTCGGTTTCAGGCGACGCACCGCCGCCGGTGCTCGGTTCTTCAGAGGTCGTCGACGACGAGCCGGAGCTACTGCTGCTGCTCCCACCGCCGCAAGCGGCCAACACGACCGCCATGACCGCTGCGAACACAGCGATCGTAAGAAATACAGAGAACTTCTTCAAAGCTCGACCTCCGAATTAGGTATTGGCATGCCTCCAGGCAGCAACTCCAGCACAACGGCGTCACTTTCGTCAAGCGGAAATCCCCCCGACCCGGTGAGTGGCCTACCTCGGCCTCCGCGAAGCAACGGAATGGCCAGGGCGACGATCGCCAATACGCCCAGTCCGGCGACCAGAAAAGTCGCGCGCGGCGTCGCAATCGCAGCTATCAAGCCACCGATCGCGAACCCGAGACCGGGCATCGCCGCGCCTATCGACTCCAGGACTGCCATGACCCGCGCCTGCATACCCGCCTCCGTCAACTCTTGAACCGAGCTGATCGCAGAAACCCATTGGACTCCGTTCCCGGTACCCCCGATTACCGATGCGACGCACGCGATCGCCAGATTCGGCGCTATCGCCAATCCTAGGTAGCTCGCCCCGATGACCAGGGTCGAGAGGACGAAAAGCGCTGCCAGCGGGACCTTTTTGGCGCCGGCGAAGACGAGGCTGCCGCACAACATGCCGACCCCCCAGGCGGCGAGCATCACGCCGTAGCCGGTGTCGGTGGTCCCCAGCGATTCCTTCGCGTAGATGACCTCGATCGGCGAGACGGCGGAGAAGAAGACGAAGGCGAGAGCCTGCGCGAGGAGGATGCGGCGCAGCGGCATGTTGCGGCGCACGTAGGCGAATCCGGCGCGCACCCGCTCGCGCGTGCCGCCCTCTTCGGCCTCCGCGTGCGGGATCGGCCCGGCGGTGACGAGGATCCAGGCGACCAGATAGAAGGACGCCGCGTTGGCGAACAGCGCCGCCTGAAGGCCGAGCGCAGCGACGACCAGCCCGGCCAGCGCCGGGCCGACCGCGGCGCCGGCGGTGAAGGCGACGTTCAGCAGCGCGTTGCCGGCGCGCAGTTCCCCCGGGTCGCTGAGCAGGCTGACGACGCTCGCGCGGGTCAGCGCCCGCCCGGCCAGCGCCAGCGCGCCGTCGATCGTCGCGACCACGACCACCGCCGGCAGCGAGAAGTTGGAGACCAGCAGCGCCAGCGCGCCGAAGGCCGCCGTCTCGAGGCAATAGATCAGCGGCAGGACCAGCCGCGGCGGCGGCTTCTCCACCCGGGTGACCAGCAGCGGGGCAAATATCGCGGGCAGAAAGCGGGTGCCGAAGAAGAGCGCCGCGGTCGCGAAAGGGCTGTGCGTCGCTTCATAGACGAGCACCGACAGGGCGACGATCCCCATCCAATCGCCCATCTCATTGATCGAGTAGGTCGCCAGCAGCCGCCTGAACAGCGGTTTTCGCAACGGCGCTCTGAGCCCCTGATCACGCATGGCTACGCACCGGTTTACCTAGTTTATGCACAAGTTTTCCTGCAGTTGCACAAGTTTCCGCAAACCTGTGCTACAACTTCCGTGTCGCTTTTGGAAGTTTTATTTATGCGCTGCACAAGATTGCGGGCTTCAACGTGGAAAGGGGCATGAAATGGGCTACCGCTTCAACTAATCACTAGAGCAGGCTTGACCTGCTCGACAGAACTTCACGCGAGGCGCCTAATTGAGGCGCCTTTCGCGTTTTGATGGGCGTACCATTGCGTACCGAGCCGGACGGCACCCTTGCAATTCCAGGGCCATTCGGCCATCGGGGCTTGTTGGGCAATTTTTCGGCTTTATCCTGCAAATTGCCTGATCAGCCACGGCCGAGCAGGTGACCGCATCCGGATAAGGAAACTTTCGGGGTGGACGCACAGCCCTCCCCGCCCGCCATGGGTACCGATCGCCCCACCAGACCAGTCGTCGCCGGCCAACTCGCCGGTCTCGTCGTCGTGCTCATCGGCGTCGCGATCGACGCGCCCTCCTCGAACTGGGACCCGGCGCTCTTCGGCATCCTGCTCGGCTTCTCGATCTTCAGCGACCTGACCGCGACCGACACCGGCGAAGGGATCTCGATCTCGGGCAGCTTCCTCGCCCTGGTCCTCTCGATGGTCTTCCTCGGCGGCGCCCCCGCCGCGCTGATCGGCCTGATGACGATGATCGTCGGCTGGCTGCGCTGGCACGAGGAGACGCACTTCCTCATCCACAACCTCCTCAACTACTCGCTCTTCCCGCTGGTCGGCGGCATCGTCTTCCACACGATCTACGACAACACCGCGCTGGAAAACACCGACCCCGGCTTCTACGTCCTCGTCTTCGGGATCTTCCTGCTGGCGCTGGCGATCAACTTCTCGCTGATCGCGATCTACGCCCGTTACCTGAAAGGGGAAACGTTCCTCAAACAGGTGCGGACGGCGCTGATCCCGCTGCTGCCCTCGGAGCTCATGGCCGCGCTGATGGCGGTCGGCGTCGCCTTCCTCTACGTCAAGGTCGGGATCGCCGGGGTCGCGCTCTTCGGCATCGTGCTGATCACCTTCCAGTACCTGCTCGGCGCGCTGCTGGTGTCCAAACAGCGGGCGAAAGAGCTGGAGACGCGCTCCAACCAGCTGGCCAGCTTCCAGGTCGGGATGTTGTCGGCGCTGCTGCGGACGCTCGACCTGCGGGACCAGATGACGGCGCGGCACTCGGCCGCGGTGGCCCGTTACTCGCGGGCGATCGCCCAGCGGGCCGGCTTCTCGCGCCAGGAGGAGGAGCTCGTGCACATCGCCGCGCTGCTCCATGACATCGGCAAGTTCATCCTCCCCGACCGGATCCTGAAGGCGAACGTGCCGCTCACCGACGAGGACTGGATGCTGATCAAGCGCCACCCGCAGCAGGGCGCCCGGGTCGTCTCCTCGCTCGACGGCTACGGGCCGGTCGCCGACATCATCCTCGCCCACCACGAGCGGATCGACGGCAAGGGCTACCCGCGCGGGCTGAAAGGCGACGAAATCCCGGAGCTGGCGCGGATCATCTCCGTCTCCGACACCTACGACGTGATGACCGCCCGCGACTCCTACCGGACGCCGATGTCGAGCCAGGACGCGATCACCGAGCTCCGCCGCGTCGCAGGCGCCCAGCTCGACGCCCGCTTCGTCGAGGTCTTCATCGAGCTGCTCGAGGGCAAAGACGTCTCCTTCCAGCACGGCGAGGCGGCCGACTTCGAGAAAGAGCTCGCCCTCGAGTCACGAATCGCCGAGACCGCGAGCCCCGACGGCCCGGCAAACCGCTTCCAGGTCGCCGGCGTCCAGCCTTCGTAGCTGAGGTTCGCTGCGGCGTACTTCGGGGCCGGTCCGGCCGTCCGAGTTCCGTCCCGGGCGTCTCGTGGCGGCCCGGGCAGGCTGTGGCCGCCACGAGACGCCCGGGACGTGAGGGTTTCGCCGGGAAGGTCA
>DAIQOT010000020.1:0-27508 GCA_036787695.1 Solirubrobacterales bacterium
ACAGGCTGGGACGCGAAGTCGACTTTAGGGCCCCTATAGGGGGGTCAAAGTCGACAGCGTGATCTCGACCGCTCGGGATCGGCGAGGTTTCATGAGCCTTCGTCACGGGACACGCGCAGTTCGTGGAGAGACGCGCACGCTCCGCGGCGCTCGTCACGAAGCTTCATCACTTCCCGCACTCCCGGCCGTTTCGACCACGGCCACAGCCTGCCAGGGCCGTGGTCGAGACGGCCGAACGCAACTCGGACGGCCGCAGCGGCCCAGCGCCGGCCGCTAGGCGGCTACAGCCGGACGAGGTTGTCGGCGGTGATGCCGCGGGTGACGCCGCGGAAGTCGACGACCAGCGGGGCGGTCTCGACGACCTCGGCGTAGTCGATCTCCTTGTGCGCGGTGACGATCGCGACGACGTCGGCCTCTTGGAGCGCCGCGTCGAGGTCGACCGAGCGCAGGCCCAGGTCCTTCAGCTCGGGGACGTAGGGGTCGTGGTAGGAGAGGTCGGCTTCGAGGACGCCGAGCAGTTTCATGATCTTCAGGGCGGGGGACTCGCGGGTATCGCCCGAGCCGCCCTTGTAGGCGGCGCCGAGGATCAGGACCTTGGAGCCGTTGACCGGTTTGCCGGCGCGGTTCAGGGCGCGCTCGATGCGCTCCACGCAGTAGGCGGGCTGGGCCTGGTTGACCTTGCCGGCGAGCTCGATGAACTCCGGGTAGAAGTCGTGCTCGCGGGCCTTGAAGGCGAGGTAGAAGGGGTCGACCGGCAGGCAGTGGCCGCCCATCCCCGGCCCCGGCTCGAAGCGCATGAAGCCGAAGGGCTTGGTCGAGGCGGCGTCGATCACCTCCCAGACGTCGATGTCGAGGCGGTCGCAGAGCTGCGCCAGCTCGTTGACCAGGGCGATGTTGACCGAGCGGAAGATGTTCTCGAGCAGCTTCGAGAGCTCGGCCGTCTCCGGCGAGGAGAGGACGACGACCGTCTCGCAGATCTCGGCGTAGAGGGCGCGGGCGCGCTCGGTGCACTCGGGGGTCAGGCCGCCGACGAGCTTCGGCGTGGTGCGGACGGTGTAGTCGGTGCGGCCGGGGTCGATCCGCTCGGGGGAGAAGGCGAGGTGGAAGTCACGGCCGACGCTGAGGCCGGACTCCTCGAGGATCGGCGCCACCTGGTCGCGGGTCGTCCCCGGGTAGGTGGTCGACTCGAGCACGACGAGCTGGCCCGGCTGCAGGACTCCGGCGACCGAGGTCGCGGCGCTCAGCAGGTAGGTGAGGTCCGGTTCGCGGGCGCTGGTCAGCGGCGTCGGGACGCAGATGATGATCGCGTCGCAGGTCGCCAGGTCGGCGTGGCGCGAGGTGGGGTGGAGCCGATCCTTGATCGCGCCCAGGGTGGCGTCGTCGATGTCCTCGATGTAGCTGCGCCCTTCGGCCAGCGCCGCCGTCTTGTTGGCGTCGAGGTCGAAGCAGACGACGTCGTTCCCCTCCTCCGCGAACGCCACCGCGAGGGGGAGGCCGACGTAACCGAGACCGATGATCGCGACTTTCATCGCTGGCACTCTAGACGTCCTCGGGGCGCTTCTCGGTTGTCTCCATATAGAGTGCCCCGCCGCAACCGAAGAGGAGGCAGCGAGCAGTCATGAGTGAGACCCAGACGGTGACGACGGACCAGGCCGAGCGCGAGGCGACGGGCGCCCATCCGTACGGCCGCTACCTCGAGGAGTTCGAGGTCGGCGACATCTACAAGCATTGGCCCGCGAAGACGGTCACCGAGTCCGACGACCACCTCTTCTGTTTGATCACGATGAATCATCACCCTCTGCACATCAACGATGTGTACGCCAAAAACTCGCAGCAGGGGAAAAATGTCGTGGTCGGGCCGCTGGTGTACTCGCTCGCCCTGGGCATGTCGGTCTCCGACGTCTCCGGTAAGGCGATCGCCAACCTGGCGACCGAAGAACTGAGCCACCCCAACCCGGTCTTCCACGGCGACACGCTGTTCTGCGAGACCGAGGTGCTGGAGGTCAAAGAGTCGCGTTCGAAAGGCGACCGCGGCACGGTCAAGGTCCACACCCGGGTCCTGAACCAGGACGGCGTCCTCGTCGCCGAGTTCAAGCGGCTGGTGCTGGTGCCTCGCAAAAACCCGGCAGCCGCGGGTTGATCTCGGCGTAGAGCCCTTCGAAGCGCCGCGCCATCATCGGCGCGGCGAAGTCGCGGTCGACCCGCTCGCGGGCGGCCGAGGCGACGCGGTGGCGGAGGCCGTCGTCGACGATCAGCTCGTCGATCGCGGCGGCCATCGCCGCGACGTCGGCGGGCGGGACGAGCATCCCGGTCTCGTGATCGTCGATCGCCTCGGGGATCCCGCCGACGTCGGCGGCCACCACCGGCACCCCGACCATCATCGCCTGCAGGGCCGCCAGCGGCGGCGAGCCCTCTGAGCGCGACGGGGCGAGGAGCAGGTCGAAGCGGGGGAACCAGTTGTTGACGTCCTCCTGCCAGCCGACCATCCGGAAGCGGTCGGCGACTCCCTCCGCGAGCGCCAGCCGCGAGAGCTTCTCGCGGTCGGGACCGTCGCCGACGATCAGTGCCTCGACGTCGCCGAGCCGGCGCAGGACCGCGGGCACGTACTCGAAGCCCTTCTCCCAGGAGAGGCGTCCGACCGCCCCGACCGTCACCGGCCGCCCCAGCGGTCGATCGACCGGGAGCGGAACCGCGGGCTCGACCCCGTTGTGGATCGTGCGGATGGTGCCGGGCGGGAGGCCGATGTTGCGCTCGGCCTCGCGGGCGGCCGCGTCGCTGACCGAGACCATCGCGTCCACCCGGTCCGAAAGCCGCCTGCGGACCTGTCGCTGCCGTCGGCTGCGGCTCGGCAGCGACTGGGTGTGTTCGACGACGACGACCTTGGCGCCACGGACCAGGGTCGCGGCGGCGATGTCGACCGGCCGGTCCCAGAGCCAGGCGCGGTTCACGTGGACGATGTCGGGGTCGCCCTTGGCGAGCGCCGCCCGCAGCCGCGGCAGGGTCGAGTGCGGGTCCTGGTCGCCGCGCTTGGGCACCACGGTGACCCGGCTCGGCGCGCGGCGCGCGGCGAGAAACTCGGCGACCTCGGCGCTCGCCGTCACCAGCGACACCGAGAAGCGGTCGTCGAGGTTGGCGAGCAGGGTGCCGAGCGTGTGCTCGGCGCCGCCGATCATCGTCGCCCGCGAGCTGACCGCGAGGCGGATCGGCCGCGAGGCCCCGTTGTCGGTCGCCGGCGTCATTCGATCGGCAGGGTGACCCCCGCACCCGTCTCGCGCCCGCGTCGCGCCGCCGCCCGCCGCGCCAGCCCCGGAGCGACGAGCGCGAGGCCCGCCTTCGCCCGGGTCGGCAGCGGGGTGTCGGCGCGCCGCAGCGCCTTGCGCGCCTCGGCCCGCGCGACCGCGCCGCCCGCGAGCACCGCCTCGCGCAGCCGGGCGAGGCGCAGGTCCGCTTCGTAGCCGCTCATCGCCGTGATCACCCGATCGCGCTCGGCCGCGGTCAGCCGCGGGTCGTCGGCGGTCTTCCGCATCGCCAGGACGTGGCCGAGCTGCAGCTCGACCGTCTGGTTGCTCAGGCTGCCCGCGCGCAGGCGGTAGCGCATCAGTGGCTCATCGACGAAGCCGGCCCGGGCGCCGCCGAGGATCAACCGGATCAGGCACTCCCAGTCCTCGGCGTGGCCGAGCCCGGGGTCGAAGCCGCCGGCGAGGAGGAAGCTGTCGCGCCGGATCGCCCAGCAGACGATGAAGCAGCGTTCGAGGATCGCCCGGCGCTGGTCGCCCGGCTCGAACCGCCAGGTCGGCCCGTAGAGGTTCCGTCGCACGATCCCGTCGACCTCGACCAGGCCGTCGGACGCGATGATCTCGAGGTCCGGTTCGCGGGCGAGCAGGTCGACGCGGGCCGCCAGGTTGTCGGGGAGGAGGAGGTCGTCGGCGTCGAGATTGACCACCCATTCGGCGGTGGCGGCGCCGATCGCCGCGTTGCGGGCGGCGGACGGCCCCTGGTTCGCCTGGCGGATCAGCGTCACCCGGTCGCCGAAGCCCTCGACGACCTCCGACGTCCGGTCGGCTGAGCCGTCGTCGCAGACGATGATCTCGGCCGGGGGCAGGGTCTGGGCGAAGGCCGACTCGAGCGCTTCGGCGATCGTCTTCTCGGCTTCATAGGCGGGCACGATCACCGCGAAGCTTGGCGTGCGCGCGTTCATGCGGCGCCCCTTGGACGGGTGGAGAAGAGGCGACAGAGAAGGCCGACCGGGCGCGCCGCCGGAGTTCCCGAGGTCGAGCCGACCAGCCAGTCGGCGTCGTCGTGGCGGATGATCTTCAGCAGGCTGCCGAAGGCGACGAAGAAGACGATCCCGACGAGCAGCCCGGCGGCCAGGCCGACGACCCCGGTGAGCGCTTCGACCACCAGGTAGGCGGTGAGGGCGCCCGCTCCGGCGGCGATCGCGGTGGTGATGATCTGGCGGATCGGCACCCGCACGTTCTCCATCGACCGCAGCGCGTAGACCAGGACGATCACGGCCACCACGCACTGGCCGACCAGGTTCGCCAAGGCGGCGCCGAGGTCGTGCAGCGGCGGGATCAGGATGAAGGCGAGGGCGAGGTTGACCACCGCCGCGGTGGTGTCGACGGCGAGCAGGGCTTTCACTTTCCCGAGGCCGATCATGAAGGCGTGGGCGAGGTTCATCATCGCCAGCAGGGGGATGCCGATCGCCATGATCTGGATGATCTGGCCGGTCGCCGAGTAGGGCTGCCCGTAGACCAGCTTCAGCGCTTCGGGCCCGAGGGCGACGGTCGCCCCGGTCAACGGCAAGGAGAGCATCAGGACCAGCCGCTGGGCGCGGTCGAAGCCCGCTTCGATCCGGTCGCGGGCGCCGCCGCCGAAGAGCGTCGCGAAGGCGGGCAGCAGCACCTGCGAAAGCGATTCGGAGAGGGTCGTGATCGCGTAGACGGCGGCGAAGGAGATCGAGTAGATCGCGATGTCGCGGTCGCTCGCGTAGTGGTTGAGGAAGAAGAACTCGGAGCGCTTGAAGACGATCGTCGAGAGCAGCATCGAGAGCAGCGCCCAGCGCGCGTAGGCGCCGGCGGCGCGGCGCACCTTCGGGTCCCTTTCCCGGCGCGCGGCCATCCGGCGCAGGGCTCCCATGGAGAGCGAGCCGGACCAGATGACGTTGGCCCCGATGACCGCGACGTCGACCGCGAACATGCCGACGATGCCGCCGCCCGCGGCGAGCACCCCGATCACCAACGGCACGCCGATCGTGCCGGTGACCAGCCCGACCATCGACGCCCGCCGCCACTCCTGGGCGCCGACCAGCACGGCGTTGGGGATCGACTGCAGGATGCCGAGCCCGCAGCCGATCCCGGCGAGGATCCAGGCCGCCTCCGGGGTCGCGCCGAGGAGGCCGGTCCCGGCCATCGCCGCGGTGCCGATCGCGGCCGCGATCCCGGCGATGCCCCAGGCCCAGTGGGCGAGGTCGCGCGCCACCCCCGGCCGGCCGCCGCCGAGCATCTCGCCGACGTAGCGCATCAGGGTCGAGGCGATGCCGCCGCCGAAGAGCGAGGTGGCAGACAGTGAGATGAAGGCGATGAAGCTCTGCCGGCCCATGTCGTCGGGCCCGAGGAAGCGGGCGGCGACCACCGACATGATCAGCACGAAGAGCTGCGGCAGGATCGTGCTGGCGACGTTCCAGAAGCTGCCGCGGAGGACCGAGCTGCCGGTCGTCTCGGCCGCCGCGTCGCGCACTACTGGCTCGGGATCAGTGGTCGGAGAGCCAGGCGGTGAGTTGGTCATCTTCGGAGCGGAGGGCGCGAGTCTGTGCCTCGCGGTGGCGCCGGCTGCGCACGTGGTGCCCCGCCCGCCTAAGGATCGCAGTCTTGTAGGGGCGGGAGAGCAGATTGGTCCGCAGTGCACCGGCCGTGGCGCGAAGGTCGCCGCTCTTCACCGCCGGTCCCAACGACTCGGCCAGGCTGACCCCGAGGCGGTCCGGGATCGCCGCTTCGAGGCGCTTGTCCTCGACCGCCAGGGCGAGGAACGCCTCCAGTTCGGCTTCGGCGCGGTCCGGCGCGTGGCGGTTGCCGGCGTGGGTGCGGTGGACGCCGGTCAGCTCGGGGACGAAGGCCGGATCGGCGTCGCGCGCCAGCAGCAGCCAGAAGTAGTGGTCCTCGGCGAAGGTGGTGACCTGGGGGAAGCCGCCGACGGCGAAGGCGGCGGCGGTGCGGACGACGGTCCCGACCGAGGGGACGAAGTTGCGCGCGTAGAGGCTCGGCAGCGGGTCGAGCAGGTCGGCCGGCTCGGGGCTCATCTCGCCTTCGATGCGCCAGCCCGACGCCTCGCGTTCGGCGAGGAGGCAGCGGCCGAAGGCGAAGGTCGGGCGGGCGTCGGCGACGAGAGCCGAGCCAAGGACCTCCAGCGCCCTGGGCAGGAGGAGGTCATCGGAATCGAGGAAGGCGACGAGCCGCGCCTTGACCCGGTCGAGGCCCTCGTTGCGGGCCCGCGAGGGTCCCCAGCCACCGGTCGGATTGGCGACCACCGTGACCGGCAGGCCCTCGAGGTACTCGAGGGTGCCGTCGTCGGAGCCGTCGTCGACGACGATCACCTCGGCGGGCGGGGCCGACTGGTCGAAGACGGTGCGCAGCGTCTGCTCGAGCAGCGCGCGCCGGTTGTAGGTCGGGATGACCACCGCGATGTCGAGGGAAGGGAGGTCGGGCAAGTCGTCACCACCGATGTATCCGTAAGACTCTAGGCGATGGCAATGCGTCGCATGGTCGCGGTTTGTCCGCTGGTTCCGTGGCCTCCGGCCGATGGCGGCCGCAAGCGCACCCTGCGGCTTCTCGAGGCGGCCGAGCGGGTCGGGCTGGTGCCCCACATCCTGACCGCCGACGGCGCCAACCCGGAGGGCGTCGGGGCGCTGCGCGGGCGCGGCTGGACGGTCGAGCTGCTCGAGCCGCCGCCGGGCGATCCGCGCGCGCGCCTGCGCCAGCAGCTCCGGCGGCTCCCGAGCCCGTACCAGCCACGGCTCGAGGCGCGGCTGCGGGAGCTCGTCGCCGAGGCGCCGACCCTGGTCCAGGTCGAGCACACCCAGAGCGCCTACTACGCCGACGCACTCGCGGGCGCGCCCTGGATCCTCTCGGTCCACAACGTCGACTCGCAGCTGATGCGGACGCTCGCCGAAAGCCGCCGGCCGCTCACCGCCGGCTGGCTGCGCGACTGGAACCGCTGGCAGGCGATGCGCGCGGTCGAGCGCCGCGCGGGCGCCGCCGCGACCGCCGTCCTCTGCGTCTCCGAGAACGACCGGCGGACCTTCGGCGCGGTGAGCCGGCGCGTGGTCCTCAGCCCCAACGGGATCGACGACGACTTCTTCGCCGCCGCCCGTCCGCCGGCCGCCGCCGGCCCGCCGCGCCTCCTCTTCTTCGGCAGGCTCGACTACGAGCCGAACGCGCTCGGCTTCGACCGCTTCCTGCGCGAGGGCTGGCCGCTCCTCCACCAGCGGCGCCCGGACGCCCGCCTGCGTCTGGTCGGCGGCGGCGCCTCGGCCGAGCTGCGGGGGGCGGCCACGGCGGCTCCAGGCGTCGAAGTGGTCGGCTTCGTCGAGGACCTGGTCGCCGAGCTGGCGGCGAGCGACGCCCTCGTCGTGCCGCTGTGGGCCGGCGGCGGGACCCGCCTCAAGGTGCTCGAGGCGATGGCGGCCGCGGTGCCGATCGTCGGCACCGGCCTCGGCGTCGAAGGGATCGGGTTCGAGGACGGCGTCCACGGGCTGGTCCGCGACACGCCGGGGTCACTCTCTGCCGGCCTCGACGAGCTGCTCGCCGACCGCGAGCGCGCCGTCGGCATGGCCGCCGCCGGGCGATCGCTGGCCGAGGACTTCCGCTGGTCGCGGGCGCTCGCCCCGGCGGAAGCGCTGTTCCGTGAGCTGGCGGAGGCTCAGCCGGCGCGGAGCCTCCACCGCACCTCGTAGCGGTGGATCTCGGGCTCGCGCAGGAGGTCGCGACCGCCGGGGCTGAGCGCGGACAGCTGAGAGGAGTAGCGGTCGAGCGCGGCGAGCTTCGCCGCCGCCTCGGCCCGGTCGAGCCGGGTCACGGTCGCCTCGCGTAGCGGCGGCATCTCCGGGACGGCGACCAGGAACGAGTTCCAGAAGACGTCGACGTCACGGTGCGGATCGGCCTCGCGCCCGTCGACCCAGCCCGGCCAACCGTGGGCGACGCAATAGGGGAAGTCGGCGTACAGGTGGACCTCGATCCCCACCCGCGACAGCATCCGCGCGTACCAACGCACCAACTGGTGATCCTGGTTGCCGCCGATCCCGGCCGGCGCGTAGACGGCCGAGAGCCGCGGGAAGGCGGCGCTGACGACCCCGTCCACGGTGGTCATTGAGTAGGGCGGCTCGGGCTCGCGGTACTCGCCGTCGAGCAGGTCGAGCCGCCTCGCCCGCTTGCCCACCATGCCCAGGGCGGCGTCGTCCTCGGCGATCCGCTCCCTCGCCCGGGCGAGCGATTCGGTGGCCCCGGTGAGCGCGTCCCAGCGGGTCAGCACGCCGGGCTCGGGGAGGCCGCCGAAGACCGTCGCCACCTGCAGGTCGCGCTCGCCCGAGAGCAGGCCCCAGGCGCAGAGCGCGGCGTCGTCGAAGTGGGGTGCGAGCAGCAGCGCCGGAGCCGCCGGATCGGCGGTCACCGAGGGCCGGAAGCGCCGTTCGACGAGCTCGCGCCGCTCCGCGTCCAGGCGCCTCTGGACACGCGCGGGAAGGCTTCGTAGAGCCGATTTTCGCATCCGCGGAGTATTTCAACGGGGCCGGTCGCGGCCCCCCTTGGACGGCTGATCGGAATCCCTCTACGACAGACGTCCAGTGCGGGGCGCATGTGTCGCCGGGGGGCACGGGCGACCGATCAACTACGTGTGAAGGCCCCCCTCGCACACTTCTCCGCCGTCCTCTGCGCCCTCGTCGCGATCCTCGGCATCAGCGCCGGATCGGCCGCCGCGAGCCCCCTCGGACACGTCCTGCCCGCCCTCGACAGCGCCTCCTCGAGTGCCGACTTCTCGGGCGTCCCGCAGCACGACGGCTACGTGATCCTGCAGTCCTGGGAAACGAAGCGGCTGCACGAACTGAAGGCCGCCAACCCGAGCGTCAAGGTGCTGGTCTACAAGGACCTCGCCTTCAGCGGCCCCGGCGAAGGCTCCGACGCCACCTCGGCCAGCGGGGTGTCGGCGAGCGAAGCGCCTGAATCCTGGTATCTGAAGAACACCGCCGGCAAGAAGTTCACCTCGGAAGCCTACGACTGGCTCTGGGCGATGGACGTCGGGTCGGCCGCCTACCAGCAGCGTTGGTACGAAAACGTGATCGGCGAAGTCGAAACCCAGGGCTGGGACGGCGTCTTCATCGACGACGCCAACGCGAGCATGAAGTTCGCCTACGACCCCTCCGCGGTGGCGAAGTACCCGAACGACGCCTCCTACTCGGCGGCGATGGAATCGGCGCTCGCCTACATCGGGCCGAAGGTCCAGGCCCGCGGCAAGCTGGCGATCGCCAACTTCGCCCAATGGGTGGAAGCGCCGGGGACCTACGACCGCTGGCTCGGATACCTGAGCGGCGGCCTCGACGAGATGTTCGCCAAGTGGGGCCGAAACGCGGGCGAAGGGTACCGTCCCGCCTGGCAGTGGGAAGACCAGGTCGCGGAGGCCGAATACGCCGCCGCCACCGGCAAGATCTTCATCGGCTTCACCCAGGGCGCGGTCGGCGAGACGCAGGCCGCTCGCTACGGCTACGCCTCGGTCCTGCTCGGTGGCGACGATCACGCCTCCTACGCGTTCACCCCGAACTACACCGAAGGTACTTGGCTGCCGGAATACGAATACGAAATCGGCAGCCCCGCGGGCGCCGAGAGCGCCGACTCCGACGGCGTCCACCGGCGCCAGTTCGAAGACGGCCTGGTCCTGGTCAACCCGACCGAATCGAGCCAGACCGTCAGCTTCGGCGGCACCTACTCCGGCTCCGGGCTCGAAAGCGCCACCGGCGCGACGATGCCCGCCCACAGCGCCCTGGTCCTGACCGGGACCGCGGCCCCGGTCGCGCCGGAAGCGCCGATCTCGCCGGCGCCGCCCGTCGCACCCACCCCGCCGACCTTGCCCGTCCACCCGACGCCGTTGCCGATCGAAGTGGTCGTCACCGTCGGCGAACACAGCGCCGAACTCGCCTGGACCCCGCCGCAGGGCTCGGGCGCGGCCACCTTCAAGGTGGTGAAGAACTCGAAGAACGTCGCCACCACGCGCAAGCGCCACCAGCGCGTCGACGGGCTCGCCAAGAAGCGCGCCAGTTCACTCGAGGTCGTCGGCTACGACAAGCGCGGCAAGGTCGTCGCCCGCTCGAAGACCTTCAAGGTCCGCGCCGCCGGCGCGACTCAGTCGGCCAAGAGCCGCTCGTACAAGGTCCGGTAGGCCGCGGCCATCCGGGCGGTGGAGAACCGCTCGCGATGGAGGCGCCGCCCGGTCGCGCCGAGGTCGCTCCGTAGCGCCGGGTCGCCCAGGCACTCGACGATCGCCGCCGCCAGCGCCTCGTCGTCGTGGGGGACGACGACGCCCGCCCCTTCGCTGAGCAGCTCGCGGGTGCCCTCGACGGCGGTCGAGACGACCGGCACGCCGCGCGCCAGCGCCTCGAGCGCGGCGATCGAGAGGCCCTCCCAGGTGGAGGAGAAGACGAGCAGGTCGGAGCGCGCGATGATCGTCGTGGCGTCGCCGCGGATCCCGGTGAAGATGACCGCGTCGGCGAGGCCGAGCTCGGCGGCGAGCGCTTCGGTCGAGGCCCGCAGCTCGCCGTCGCCGACGATCAGGAACCTGGCCTCGGGAACGCTCTCGCGCACGATCCTCGCCGCCCGCAGGAAGCGGTCGTGGGCCTTCTGCGGGACCAGCCGACCGACGACGCTGACCACCGGGGCGGCGGGGTCGAGGCCGAGCTCCGCGTCGAGCGCGCGCAGCGTCGCCTCACTGGTCGGCTCGGCATCGGGGACCCCGTTCGGGACCACGGCGAGGCGGCCCTCCGGCACGCCGCGGGCGGCGAGCTGCTCCATCAGGTCCTCGGAGACGCAGGCGACCAGGTCGGCGAGGCGGAGGATGCGAGCGGCCGAGTCGACCTCCTCGTGGGGGACGCCGTGGTAGGTCGTCAGCAGCGGCGGCCGGCGGCCCGGCCCGGCGAGGCGCGAGGCGACGCGCGCCACCGCCGTCACCTTGACGTTGTGCGAGTGGATCAGGGCGGGGGAGAAGCCGCGCGTCGCCCGCGTCGCGCGACCGACCGAGCGGGCGAGCTCGAGCGGCGTGCGTCCGGTGGGGAGAGCGACCCGACGGACCCCGGTCCCGATCAGGTCCTGATCGTTGCGGCCGGGAGCGCCGAGCAGCAGCAGCTCATCGCCGCGCCGGGCGGCGTCGCGGGCGAGGTCGACGACGACGCGCTCGGCCCCGCCGACGCCCATCTCCGAGATCACGAACTCGAGCCGCATCGGTACCTCAGATGACCCGCTCGTAGAGGTCGATCAGGCGATCGGCGTTGCGCGCGGCGGTGAAGTGGGCGAGGGCGCGCTCGCGGGCGCGGCCGCCGAGGTGCGCGGCGAGCGCCGGATCGCCGAGCAGCCGGCGGAGCGCCGCCGCCAGGGCCGCCGGGTCGCCGGGGGCCACCATCAGCGCCGTGTCGCCGACCAGCTCCGGCACGCCGCCGACCGCGGTGACGACCGCCGGGACGCCGGCCATCATCGCCTCCAGCAGGGCCATCGGGCAGTTCTCGAACCACGAGGTGAGGACGAAGATCCGCAGCAGCGGCAGCAGCTCGTCGGCGGGGACGTGCCCGGGGAACTCGACCGGCGCGCCGAGGTCGTCGGCGAGCGAGCGGAGTTCGCCGTCGGCGGGGCCGGAGCCGAAGATCGCGAACCGGGCGCCGGCCCCGCCGAGCTCCGCCGCCGCGCCGACGAAGGCGTCGAGGCCCTTGACCGGCTCGAGGACCGAGATCGACGCGACCAGCTCGCCGCCCTCGGTCGCCGGCACCGGCTCGACCCCGTTCGGGATCACCTCGATCCGCGCGGCGGGGAAGCCGAGCCGCCGGCGCAGTTGCTCGGCGAGCGCGTGGGACGCGACGACGAGGGCGTCGGAGCGCCGCGCGAGCCAGGCGTCGAGGCCACGGTAGGCGAGCTGGTTGCGGAGCCCCGGGCGCCGGCCGCGGTTGGCCGGGATCGGCAGGTAGGGATCGGGCAGCCCGTGGACCGTGTAGACGCGCGGGGTCCCGTCGGGCCGCCAGACGCGGGTGAGCAGGCCGGTGCGGCGATCCTGGGCGTGGACGACGTCGGCGCCGCGGGCGAGGTCGGCGAGCCGCCTGGCGCCGCCCGGGTCGGCGGTGCGCTCGAGCGGCAGGACGTGGGGGGTGGCGCCGGCGGCGGCGAACCGCGCGGCCAGCTCGGGGTCGGCGCAGCTCGCCTCGACCTCGACCCCGGCCTGACCCAGCGCCCGCGCCAGGGTCAGCGCGTGCTCGATCGGGCCACCGCGCCGCAGCGAGGTGGCGAGCAGGACCTTCACGCGGCGCCGGGTAGGACCGCCTGGACCCCTTGGGGCGCCTGAGCCTCTCCACCGACGCGCTCGGTCCGTTCGCGGGCGACGTAGAGGGCGCCGCTGCCGACCAGCGCGCAGGCGATCCAGAACGGCGGCGCGACCTGCTCGGAGAGGAAGAGCCCGGAGACGATCGCGACGAGCAGGGACCCCTTGGTCGCCGCGACGAGTCGGATCGTGGTCTCGTCGCGCAGCGATCGCGCCTGGCGGGCGGCCCTGGTGGCTCCCAGCCAGGCGCTCGAGAGCATGCCGAGGAAGAGCAGCAGCGCCAACGGCCCGGCCTCGACGAGGATCTCCAGGTAGCTGTTGTGGACGACCGGATCTTCGAGCTCGATCGGGCTGTTTTTGACGTAGTTCTTCGCTTCGATCCCGAACCGCGCCGGGCCGACCCCGAAGATCGGATGGTCTTCCCACATTTCCTCGGCGGCCATCCAGAAGGCGGCGCGCGATTCGGTGTTCGCGGCGGCGATGCTGGTCTTCTCGGTGAGCCGTTCTTCGACCGTCGACGCCCAGAAGGTGAAGGCGGCGGCGACGATCAGCAGCGCGGCGGCGACGACCGCGAAGGTGCCGCCGACCCCGATCCGCCTGGTGATCACCGCCCAGAGCAGTAGGGCGGCGAGCCCGACGATCGCGCCGCGCGAGAGCGTGGCGAAGGTAGCCGCGATCAGCAGCAGCGTCGACGCAACCCAGGCCAACCGCCAGCGTCGATCCTCGACGCAGAGGAAGATCGCGAAGGGCAGCACCGCGGCCATCATGTAGGCGAAGTCGTTGGGGTCGGCGATCGGCCCGGAGGCGCGTTCGACCGCCCCGGTGATGAAGCTGACGCAGCCGTAGAGGGAGGCGGCGGCGCAGGAGGCGACGAGGACGCGCAGCAGCCGGATCGCCTGCGCGCGGTTGTCGATCATCTGGATCATCAGGAAGAGGAAGAGGATGAAGAAGACGTAGCGGAAGGCTTTCGACAGGCCGGCGCTCGGTTCGGGGGAGGCGATCAGCGCCACGCCGACGACGAGGCCGAGGCCGAGCGCGAAGCCGAGGACCGGAGGCAGCCTGACGGTGTCGTTGCGGCGAACCGCGCGCAGGAGATAGGCGGCGACCAGCGCCAGGCCGAGCAGCTTGACCAGCGAGAGGGTGGCGTTCGGGTACTGCAGCTTGTCCTGCCAGGGAAGGGCGGCGACCACGACCAGCAACACCAGGTCGGGTCGCATGATGACCCAGCCGGCGAAGACGATCGCGACCAGCAGGGCGACCGCGATCAGCGGCGAGTGGACCGCTCCGTAGGCCATCGCGAGCGAGACGAGGAGCGCGACGGCGACGATGTCGCCGCCTCCGAAGCGGCGGAAGGACATCAGCTCGTCGAGTTGACGGCGGGCTGCTGCTGCTTCTTCTTCGGCGTGGTCGGCCGGTAGTAGTCGTACCCCTGCGTGTCCTCCATCGCCTGGTTCAGGACGACGCCGAGGATCGAGGCGCCGGCGAACTGCAGCGACTCGATCGCGCTGCGCAGGGTGCTCGGCTTCTCTTTGTTGGCGGAGACCGTGAGGATCACGTGGTCGGCGCGACCGGCGAGGATGCGGGCGTCGGAGACCGGCAGCAGCGGCGGCGAGTCGACCAGCACGAAGGCGCCGGTCCCACGCAGCGTCTCGATCAGCGAGCGGCCACGGACGTGGAGCATCTCGGTCGAGTTCGGCAGCTGCGGCCCGCTCGGCAGCAGGGTCAGGTTCTCGTAGGGGGTGGTGGCGCGGCGGACTTTGGTGTGGGACCCACCGGTCAGCAGGTTCGACACGCCGAGGTCGTTGCTGACGTTGAAGATCTCGTGCTGGGAGGGGCGCCGCAGGTCGGCGTCGACGATCAGCGTCTCGACCCCGATCTGGGCCAGGGCGACGCCGAGGTTGGCGACGATCATCGACTTGCCCTCGCCGGCGACCGGGCTGGTCACCTGGACGACGGCCGTCCCGTCCTCCATCAGCAGCTCGAGATTGGTCCGCAGCGCGCGGATCCCTTCCTGGAGGCCGCTGAGGTTGAGGTCCTCCCAGATCAGGCGCGAGGGTGAACGGGAGAGCTTGCGCTCGCGCGGCAGCACGCCGATGATCGGCAGCGCGGTGACCGCGGCGACGTCGGAGGCGCGTTCGATCCGGCCGCGGACCTGCTCGACCGCGTAGGCCAGCATCGCGCCGGCGATCAGCCCGAGGAGGATGCCGATCGCGATGATCAGAGCGTCGCTCGGACCGGCCGGCGAGGTCGGCAGGCTCGCCGGGTCGACGATTTCCGGATCGAAGAGTTTGTTGTAGCCGATGTAGTTGACGAAGGCCCGCGAGATCGCCACCGAGGTTTCCTCGGCCGCGGCCGGCGAGTCGGCGACACCGGTGATTTCGAGGATCCCGGTGCCGGCGTGGGTGCCGGTTTCGACCTTGCCTTCGATTTCTTCGCCGGTTTCGCTTTCGGCTTCGACCCGCATTTTTTCCGACTGGGCGGTCTGGGCGTAGGTGCCGAGGAGCGCGTCGAGGGTGTCCGGGGTGACGAAGCCGGCGCCGGCGGTGCTCGGCGTCATCGCGATCGTCGAGACCGATTCGTATTCGTCGGTCCGGGTCAGGGCGAAGGCCGCGGCCAGCGCGGTGGTCGCGACGACCACCAGGACGATCAGCCAGCGTCGCCGCCAGAAGAGTTGAAGTAGCTCCCGGAATTCCATCAGCTCAATCCTAGAGTGGTCACCGGGGGCTTATCGGTCGCGATCGGCGCCGGCATGAGCGTACGCATCATCTTCTGCAGAACCGGCGCCGGACCGCATCGGGCCGCCACTTGGCGCCGTTTCGAGCAGCGAGGCGTAGAGCTCTTTCCAGCCCTCGGTCATCTTCGCCGCGCCGTAGGCCGGCCGCCGGCGGCGCTGCTCCCTCAGCATCTCCTCGCGCAGCGACGGGCTCTCGACCACGCGGCGGAGCAGCTCACGGCCCTCGGCCTCGGTCGCCCGGACCTGACCAGGCCCGACGATCTCCCGCACCGCGGCGATGTCGTGGCCGATCACGACGACGTCGTCGGCCAGCGCCTCGAGCACCGAGAGAGGCAGGCCGTCCCAGCCGGTCCAATGTAGGAGCACGGTCGCCTCGGCGAGCTTCGACAGCGCGCTGGCGCGGTCGACCCAGCCGCTGATCGGGACGCCCTCGTCGGTGACCACCGAGACCGGGATCTCGCCGGTCCCGCCGCCGCCGATCCATTCGACCGCGGCGCGGTCGGCGACGGAGGCGAGCAGGCGGGCCGATTCGAGCGGCAGGTGTTGCGGGACGACCCGGCCCATCGCGATCACGCGAGGGGGATCGGCGCGGCGCGGCAGCGGCTCGTCGACGCCGACGTCGTCGAGCTCCGGGATCCCGTTGCGCACGACCTTCACCTTGGCCGCGGGGGCGACCGTGCGGGCGGCCTCCGCCTCGGCCTCCGAGACGGTGACGACGACGGTGACGCCGCGCGCCGTCAGCCGCTCGGCGAGGCGGAACGCGAGCCGGCGGACGGGGCTCTGGTGGCCCATCGTGAACGAGTAGCCGTGGGGCGTGTAGACGGTCGGGACGCCGAGCCCCGCCAGCGCCGTCGATCCGATCAGCCCGGCGAAGGAGGAGTGGAGGTGGACGACGTCAGGGCGCCAGGTCCGCACGACCCGGCGCAGCCGCCGGCAGGCGCGGACCTGTTCGGGCAGCGTCCGTCGTTCCCAGCCGAGCGAGAAGAGGTCGATCTCGTCGGCGACCCGCTCCCGGACGTCGACCGGGGTCTCGGGCCGCCGCCCGTAGGCAATCGCGACCGGGTAGCCCGCCGCCGCCAGTCGCTCGGAAAGCGTCGTGACCATCTCCTGGACGCCGCCGCCGAACGCCTCGGAGACGTGCAGGACGCGCGGCGGCCGGCCGGCCGGGCCGACGCTCAATACGCGCCTCGTCCCGAGGCGACCGCGGGGATCGTCGCGAGAAGCAGCTCGACGTCGCGGGCCAGGGACCAGCCGGCGACGTACTGGTAATCGAAGCGGACCATCTCCTGGAAGGGGCTGTCGGAGCGGCCGTAGACCTGCCACGGGCCGGTCATGCCAGGGCGCAGCTCGAGGCGGCGGAGGTGCCAGCGCTCTTCCAGCGCGGCGGTCTCGCTGAAGATCAGCGGGCGCGGGCCGACCAGGCTCATCTCGCCCTTGAGGACGTTGAAGAGCTGCGGCAGCTCGTCGATCGAGAAGCGGCGGATGAAGGCGCCGACCCGGGTGATCCGGGGGTCGTCGCGAATCTTGAACATCACCCCGTCGTCGCTTTCGTTCATCGCGTCGAGGTCCGCCTTGCGCTGCTCGGCGTCGATGTACATCGAGCGGAACTTGATCAGGTTGAAGCTCCGGTTGCCGCGGCCCGCGCGGGACTGGAGGAAGAAGACGGGGCCCTTGGACTCGAGCTTGATCGCGATCGCGGTGGTGACGAGCACCGGCGAGAAGATCAACAGCAGGGCGGCCGAGCCGATGATGTCGAGCACCCGCTTGGCGGCGACCATGGTCGAGCCGAGGGCCGGGGCGCCGATCGAGATCAGCGGCAGGCCGCCGATCTGGTCGAGCGAGCGGACGCCGTCGAGGAACTCGAACAGCCGCGGCACCACGTCGACGGCGACGCCGGCGTCGCGGCAGGCGCGGATCGCCTCGAGCAGCTCCTCGTGGCTGACCCGGGAGAAGGCGATGATCACCCGATCGATGCTCTGCATCTCGATGATCTTCCCGAGGTCGGCGAAGCCGCCGAAGCGGGGGAGGTCCGGGGTGCCGATGTCGTGGACGACGTTGTCGACGAGGCCGACCGGGTCGAGCCCGAACTGCTGGTTGGTGCGGATCTTCTCGACCACCTGGCCGGCGACGACGCCGGAGCCGAGGATCAGCGTCCGCTGGCGCAGGGCGGGGTTGCGGTGGAGGGTGGCGCGGACGACCGTGCGGGCGATGCCGGCGAGGATCGCCATCGCGCCGACGGTGACGAAGGCGGTCGCGATCGCCGGCCCGATCCCCATCAGCGCGGCGAGGCCGAAGATCGGCCAGGTCATCAGCATGATCGCGACGACCCCGCGCGGGACCTCGGGGACCGCCGAGGCCCAGGAGGAGAGCTGATCGGCGCGGTAGAGGCCGATGCTGAAGGCGAGCAAGGGCCAGAGCAGGGCGACGGCGATCACGAACAGCGGGCTGTCGGTCACCGGGCCGTCGAGGATCACCAGGGCGGCGGTGGCCGCCAGCAGCGCGGCGATCACGTCGCCGGCGAACATCATTTTCGCCATCACGACGCCGCGGTGGCGCGGTCTGCTGCGCTCCGAGCGCGGCCCGAGCGACAGCGAATCGCGACGCGATTCGCCGTGGGCGCGTTCTGAGTGATCTACAGTCGAAGACTCCACCATCTACCTACTTAATACTTAGTACGTAAGGTACCGGCTGCTGGACGACAAGGCCGCAGCGGCACCCGAGGTTCCACATTATGTCTCGCCCAGGAAGGTTCACCGCTATCTAGGGTCGACATCGGCATCCGACCCCTTCTCGACTGAATCGGCGGTTGCAATCTCTCCCCGACTGGACGGATGTTCTCAGTCGTCGGCGCCCCCGAGCCTCGCTCACGGTCCACGCGGGCCACTATGGTGCGCCGTTCGTGGACCCGAGTTCGCCGGACAACCCGGAAGCCGCGCAGGACCGTCGGTCTCTGAGTTCATCCTCCGCGTCGATCCTGGTCGGCGTCGCCGTCTGCGGCCCGGCGGCGATCACCGGGTACCTCGCCTTCCGCTCGGGCGGCTACTTCGCGGGGGCGCCGGCGATCGTCGCGGTGGTCCTCGGCGTCGCCCTGATGCTGCGCCTGGTCCTCGCCGAGAACCCCTTCGAAGGGTTCGGCCCGGCCCTGATCTGCGCTGCGGTCGCGCTCGGCCTGTTCGCGGTCTGGACCTTGGTCTCGACGCTCTGGTCGCACGCTCCGGCGCAGGCGCTGATCGAGTTCGACCGCGTCCTCATGTACTGGCTGGCGCTCGTCTTCTTCGGCTCCTTCGGCTGGACCCGCGAGCGCTTCGTCTGGGCGGTGCGGATCCTCGCGGCGACGATGCTCGCGGTCGCGATCATGGCCCTGATCACCCGGATCCTGCCCGGCATCCACTCGATCCCGGCGACGATCGAAAACAACCGCCTGAGCTACCCGCTGACCTATTGGAACGCGCTTGGCCTCTTCGACTCGGTCGCGATCCTGCTCTGCGCCGGCCTCGCCACCCGCAGCGAGGAACATCCGGTCGCCCAGAGCCTCGCCGCGGCGGCGATCCCGATCCTCGTCGTCACCCTCTACTACTCGTTCTCGCGCGGAGCGATCGGCGTCCTGGTGATCGGCGTCGCCGCCTTCGTCCTGATCGCGGCGCGGCGCGACCTGATCCCGGCGGCCCTGGCGGTGCTGCCGCCGACCGTCGTCGCGGTTCTGATCGCGCTCGGCACCCACGTCCTCTCGAGCGACAGCTTCGCCGACCCCGCCGGGGTCAGCGAAGGCAAGACCCTCGCCTGGGAGCTGCTCGCCTGCGCGGTCGCGGCGGGGCTCCTGCGTTACGTCCTGCGGCCGCTCGACCGCCGGCTCGCCGAGATCGAGATCACGGCGGCGACGCGCAAGCGGGCCTGGATCACCTTCGTCGGCGTCGCCGCGGTGGTCATCGTCGTCGGCTCGGTCGCGGTCGACGCGCCCCACAAGATCAGCCACGGCTTCGAAAAGTTCACCGAATCCAAGCCGCCGAGCGACCCGGAAGAACTGCAGGACCGCCTCACCGACCTGAACAGCAACGGCAGGCTGCAGCAGTGGGAACTGGCGCTCGAAGTCTTCGACCGCCATCCGCTCGACGGCGCCGGGGCGGGCACCTTCGCCCGGATCTGGGCGCACGAAGGCGCCGAATTCAAGGTCGTCAACGCGCACTCGCTCTATATGGAGATGCTGGCCGAGCTGGGCCTGCCGGGCCTGCTCCTGCTCGTCGTCGCGATCGTCGCAATCTTCGTCGGCCTCGGCATGCGGATCCGCGGGCCCGACCGCGTCCTCTACGCGGCGCTCTTCGCCGCCTCGCTCGCCTGGGCCGCGCACGCCGGGGTCGACTGGGACTGGGAGATGCCCGCCACCGGCTTCTTCTTCTTCGGCCTGGGCGGGTTGGCGATCGCCGCCGAGCGGGGCCACGCCTCGGTCTGGGCGCCGCGCGCCCCGCAGCGGTTCGCCCGCCTCGCGCTCGGCGTCGGCTGCCTCGTCCTGGTCGTCACCCCGGCGCTGGTGGCCGTTTCGCAGGGGATGCTCAACTCGGCGGTGACGAAGTTCAGGGAAGGCAACTGCGGCGGCGCCTCACAGGAGGCGCTCGACTCGATCCACGTCCTCTCTGTGCGGCCCGACCCGTACCAGGTGATCGGCTTCTGCGACATGCTCGAAGGCCAGGACGAACTGGCCGTCTCGATGCTGCAGACCGCGGTGAATCGCGACGAAGGCGAATGGGAATCCTGGTACGGGCTCGCCGTCGTCCAGGCCGCCGCCGGCCAGGACCCGCGGGCGGCGGCGAAGAAGGCCTACGAGTTGGCCCCACGCGAACCGCTGGCCGAAGAGGGCAAGGACCTGTTCACCCGCGGCAACCCCAAGAAATGGAAAAGGCGGGCCGAAACGGCCCGCCTTCCCATCAACTGAAAACCGTCGCCTGGGCGACTGTCGCGAAGCGCTCCGCGCTAGGCGGTGTGTTCCTTGCGCGATTTGAAGCGGAGCATCGCGCCGCCGACAACCATCAGGACGCCGATGATCAAGAGCGGAATGGCGACGAAACCGGTGAACGGAAGGCTGCTGCCGCTGCTGACGACGGCCTGCTGTTCGGCGGGCACCGGGGCAACTTCGACTTCGGCCGGGGCCGGTTCGGTTTCGGCGGGCTCGTTGCAGTTGCTGCCGTTGGCGCCGGAGTTACCGGAGTTGCCGCCACCGCCGTTGGTGCCGTTGCCGTTGCCGTTTTCAGAGCACTTGTTGCCGCCCTTGGTCGCGGCACCCTTCACGCCCTGGTTTTCGGAGTGATGGCCGCCGTGTTCTTCGACGCCGGCGGGGGTGTACTGGCTTTCGGCGGCGCTGCCGCTGCTCGAGCTACCGCTGATCGCGAGGCCCGCACCGGTGGTGCTGAGCATGAAACCTGCCGCGATCACGAGCATCATTGCGAGTCTCGACTTCATAAAAGCTCCTTTTTGACGTGCAACAAAACTCGGTCGCCCTTGTGCGGCCTGGCGGATCGCCTGAAGCTTGATCCGGTCGAGCTCCAACGGGGAGGTCTCGGGCCGATTGGCGCGGAGGGTCTCCTCGATGTCATGAAACTCGGCTGGAATGCCGTCGCGGTTCGAGTTGCTGTCCATTTAATGCCTTATACGAAGCACAACGGCATTTCCCAACTGGAACTTTCAAACGGATGAAAAAAGACGGGTTCGAGCAGTTGTATGAGGAGCACGCCGAGGCGCTGCTCGGCTTCCTCGTGTACCGGACCGGGGACCGGGCGCTGGCCGAGGAAGTCCTCGCCGACACCTTCGAGCGCGTCCTCCGCTCGCGCAAAGCTTTCAACCCGCGGAAGGCGAGCGCCAAGACCTGGATCTACTCGATCGCCCTCAACCGCCTGCGCGACGTGATGCGCAAACGCGACGCCGAGTCGCGGGCCTTCCAGCGCCACGACGCGGGCGCCCCCGAAGCGGCCCTCGACACCGACCGCGTCGAGGAACGCGGCACGGTCGCCGCCGCCCTCGCCCGCCTCGACGAGGACGAGCGCGAGGCCGTCGCCCTCCGCTACGGCTCCGACCTCTCGGTAGCCGAAGTGGCAAAGACCCTCGGCGTCAAGGTCTCGACCGCCGAAGGCCGGATCTACCGCGGCCTCCGCCAGCTCCGCGAGCTGCTCGAGGAACCCGCGCCGCGGGGCTGAGGCTCAGGCCGCCTGCTCGAGGCGGTCGGCGATCAGCTTCGAGATCGCCAGCGAGGAGGTCGCGGCGGGGGAGGGGGCGTTGCGGACGTGGACGGCATGCTCGGTGCGGTGGACGACGAAGTCGTCGACCAGCTTGCCGTCGCGGCCGAGGGCCTGAGCGCGGATCCCGGCCGGGCCCGCGGTCGCCTTGGCGCCCGCCAGGGCGGGGACCATGCGGGCCGCCTCGGCGACGAAGCTGGCGGGGCTGGCGGCGTTCCGCATCTCGATCAGCCCGGCGCGCCAGTGGCTGGCCATCATCTTCCAGGTGCCCGGCCAGCGCAGCGTTTCGCCGAGGTCGCGGCGGCGGACGTGGGTGAGGTCGTAGGCGTCGCGGGCGGGCGCCATCAGCGCGCTCGGCCCGATCAGCACGTCGCCGGCGAAGTTGCGGGTGAGGTGGGCGCCGAGGAAGGGGAGGTCGGGGTCGGGCACCGGGTAGACGTTGGCGCGGACCAGCTCGGCGTCGGCCGGCGCCAGCTTCAGGTAGCCGCCGCGGAAGGGGACGATGCGGGGGTCGGCGGGGGCGCCGCAGGCGACCGCGAGTCGGTCCGACCAGAGGCCGGCGCAGAAGACCGCCTCGGCGGCGACGGTGGTGCCGCGCGAGTGCTCGATCGTGAGCTTGTTGGTGGTCCCGGGGCCGCCGACCGGGCGGGCGCCGCGGACGCTGGTGCCGAGGTGGAGCGTGCCGCCCGCCGCCTCGACGTCGGCGGCATAGGACTCGGCGACGGCGACGAAGTCGGTGACCCCGGTGTGGGGCGAGTGGAGGGCGGCGACGCCGCGCGCGTTGGGCTCGATCGCGGCGATCTCGTCGGCGCCGACGCGGCGCAGCTCGCGCACCTCGTTCAGCGTCCCGCGCCGTTCGAGCTCGTCGAGTCGGCCCAGTTCGCCCTCATCGACCGCGACCACGAGCTTGCCCGACTTGGAGTACTGGACGCCGTGCTCGTCGCAGTAGTCATAGAGCGCCCGCGAGCCTTCGACGCAGAGCTGGGCCTTCAACGAGCCGGGCTCGTAGTAGATGCCGGCGTGGATGACGCCGCTCGAGCGGCCGGTCTGGTGCAGGCCGATCTTCGGTTCGGCCTCGATCACCGCGAGGCGCGCGCCGGGCCGGCGCGCGAGCAGCTCACGCGCGACCGCCTGGCCGACGATGCCGCCGCCGACGACGACGATGTCGCACTCGGCAGGGGGTGCGGAGGTCCGGTCCGGGGTCGTCAAGAGGGGGAGGCTATGCGCGCGGCGCGGTGGACGCCAGTCGGGAATTCGCCCGGTTCGCCCGTTTGGCTAATGGACGTCGCCCGACGCGTGGGCCGGCGGGCGTGACTCCTCGGCCAGCGAGGTGATCTCCAGGATCCCCTCGGCGGCTTCCTCGAGCACCTCGGTCGCCTCCTGGGCGGAGCGCGCGTAGAGCTCGACCAGCAGGTGGACGACGATCTGCTCCTCGTCGTGCTTGTGGAAGCGGACGTGGGTGAAGAACTCGCGCACCCCGGCATCGCCGAAGGCGCCGTAGGTGAGGAACTCGGCGGCCTCGGGGCCGGAGCAGCTCTCGACCCGGTCGGCGTCGATCGTCACCGTGCACGACGCGACCCAGGGCGTCCCCGCGACCATCCGCGGCCAGCGCTCGTCGATCGGCCGGACCCGGTCGTCCTCGAAGGTCAGGTGCGGCTGGTCGTGCATGCAGTCGAGGCACTGCACGACCGCTTCCTGCACCTCGTCGACCCCTTCCGCCAACGCCCCCGACTCCGGATCCACCCGGCGGATCGCGTCGTAATGAATCTGGATCTCGAGGTTCTGCGACCAGCAGCGATAACACCGCAGCCAGGCCGAGCGTTCGTCTTGAAAATCGCTCATGTCTTTATTCTCGCGCTCGGGCCAAGTCGGCGTCTCACTCGGCTCCGTAGGAGGGAAGTTCCAGGCGGATACCCAGCGCTTCCGCCTCGTCTTCGGGGATGAACGCGTTGGTCGAGTTCAGCCCCTCCTCGGCGATGCGGAGGTCGCCCCAGAAGATCTCGGCCGCGTATTCCTGGGCGTAGTCGAGGACGCGGATGAGCGGTCGCGTGTCGGCCCCGCGCGACAACGCTCGCAGGCCTTGGAGGTAGTCACGCCGATACGGCAGTGGGATCACGATCCGCTGGAGCCCGGCGGCCGTCAGCTCGGCGTTCATCAACACCCGGGCGACGCGGCCGTTGCCGTCGGTGAACGGGTGTACCTCGGCGACCAGGAACATCATGAAGATCGCTCGCGCAAGTCCCGGTGGCAGGGCCTCGTAGAAACGGAACCCCTCGGTGAGGGTGCCGACGACGAGGTCGGGGTGGACGAAGCTGGTTCCACCCGCCTGGTTCGCCCTCGTCTTGAACCCGCCGGGCCTGGCCCTGGGGCGCTGCGCCAGCATGATCGCGTGATGGGAGCGCAGGAGGCCGATCAGGTCGGGCGCGTCCTTCGGAACGCGGCCCCTCTTATCCGGGTCCGCAATCAGTTCATAGGTGCCGAGCACGTCGTGCGCGTCTTCGAATCGTTGGTCGGGGACGGCCTTGTTGAAGACGATTTCTTCGGCTTCCCACAGTCTGAACTCGGTCCCCTCGATGTAGTTGGAGAAGTAGGCCTCGATGAACGGCAAGGCCGCTCCCTCCTCCGGTTGCTGCGGGCGTTCGGGAAGTGGGGCAACGTCGAGGAGGCGCGCCTGTAGTGCCTCGAACAGCTCGGAACGCCGGGGGTCGAAGCCCTCGCCTCTGCCGTGGGCGCGGGCGACCGCGGACGCCAAGGTCGCTTCGCGGGTGCCGAGGACGGCGCCGACCAGATCCTCCAAGGCCGCCATCTCCGCGTCGGCGCCGAGGGCCGGGGCGACGCGGCGGGCCTTGTCGCGCAACTCGTTCAGGGCGTCCTTGCCGCGCAACGCGACCATGCGAGCGAGCTCCTTCTCTATCTCGTCACGCGAGAGCGTCCGCGAGACGTCTCCGTTGCGAGGACGGGACGGGCGCATGTTGTCGAGGAACTTCCGTGCCGGGCCCGCGAAGTAGAGACCGTCCATGAACGGCATGTCGCCCTCGACCGGGCCGGGACCGGAGCGCGGTCGAAGGATCAGCCCGGGCAGCTTCACCGTCTCGCGGCGGCCGCGACTGCCGACGTCGAGGAAGATCGAACCGTCCTTGCCGGGTTTGGCGTCGAAGGCGCTGCGGTCGACGACCACCGCGCCGGGGAAGTACCCGGCGGCGATCCGGTGCCAATTGCGCCGGCCGACTTGCTCGAGGGATGCGGCCATGTTCCTCGTGTAAAGCCGTGGGCCGAGCTTTCTCGCCCCCCCGGCCTTGACGGCGGCGCCCACTTTCCGCGAAATCGCGGCATTGCTGAGGAAGACCTCTGGGAGATCGTCGAACGGAAAAGCGGGCTTAAGGACGGCCGACATGGTTCGGATTGTAAATAATCCGTACATAAGAGCCGAAAAACGACAATATTCCGTACATAAGCGCCCTCGCGGGCGCGTGCCGCTGGCGGAGTGAGTGCTCTTATGCGGCGGCGCCGGCGGCGTGGCGGTCGCCGACCAGCTCGACGATCTCGGACATGATCGAGTTGATGTCGAAGTCCTTCGGCGTGTAGACGCCGGCGACGCCGGCCTCGCGCAGGCGCTTGGCGTCGGCGACGGGGATGATGCCGCCGACCACGACAGGGATCTCGAGGCCCTCCTCGTTCAGCAGCCGAACGACCTCGGGGATCAGCTCGAGGTGGGAGCCGGAGAGGATCGAGAGGCCGACCACGTCGACGTCCTCCTGCAGGGCCGAGGTGGCGATCTCCGCCGGGGTCAGGCGGATGCCCTGGTAGATGACCTCCATGCCGACATCGCGGGCGCGCAGGGCGATCTGCTCGGCGCCGTTGGAGTGGCCGTCGAGGCCGGGCTTGCCGACCAGGATCTTGATCGGGTGGCCGATCCGCTTCTCGGTCTCGAGGACCTGCGCGCGGATCTCCTCGAGCTGGCCGGGGTTGTTGGACGCGGTGGCGCCATCGACGCCGGTTGGCCCGCGGTAGGCGCCGAAGACCTCGCGCATCGTCTCCGCCCACTCGCCCGTCGTCGCCCCCGCCTTGGCGGCGGCGATCGTCGCGGGCATGATGTTCTCGCCGTCGTTGGCGGCGACCCGGGCGAGCTCCGCCAGCGCCGCGTCGACCGCGTCCTGGTCGCGGGTCTCCCGCCACCGTTCGAGCGCCGCGATCAGCTCGCGTTCGACCTCGGGGTCGGGGGTCATGATGCCGCCGTCGGCGCCCGCGGTGAGCGGTGACTCGGCGGTCTCGGTGAAGCTGTTCTGGCCGATCACCTTCTGCTCGCCGCGCTCGATCCGGCCGACGCGCTCGCGGTGGGACTCGACCAGGCGCGCCTTCATGTACGGCACCGCCTTGACCGCGCCGCCCTGCTTTTCGACGACCTCCATCTCCTCGCGCGCCCCGGCCGAGAGCTCCTCGACCAGTCCGTCCATGACCACCGAGCCCTCGAAGATGTCGGGGTACTCGAGCAGGTCGGTCTCCTCGGCCAGCACCTGCTGGATCCGCAGCGACCACTGCTGGTCCCAGGGGCGGGGGAGGCCCATCGCCTCGTTCCAGGCGGGCAGCTGCAGGGCGCGGGCGCGGGCGTCGCGGCTCATCGTCACCGCCAGCGCCTCGAGCACGATCCGCTGGATGTTGTTCTCCGGCTGGGCCTCGGTCAGCCCCAGGCTGTTGACCTGGACGCCGTAGCGGAAGCGCAGCATCTTCTCGTCGGTGACGCCGTAGCGCTCGCGCCCGATCTGCTCCCACAGCGCGCCCATCGTCCGCAGCTTCGCGATCTCCTCGACCAGCCGGATGCCGGCGTTGACGAAGAAGGAGATGCGGCCGAAGACCTTGGGGAAGTCCTCCTCGGCGACCTGGCCGCGCGCTTTCACCTCGTCGAGCACGGCGATCGCGGTCGACATCGCGTAGGCGATCTCCTGGACCGGCGTCGCCCCCGCCTCCTGCAGGTGGTAGCTGCAGATGTTGGTCGGGTTCCAGCGCGGCACCTCGTTGACGCTGAAGGCGACCATGTCGGCGATCAGCCGCAGGCTGGGCTCGGGCGGGAAGGCGTAGGTGCCGCGCGAGAGGTACTCCTTGATGATGTCGTTCTGGGTCGTCCCGGAGAGGGCGGAGCGATCGACGCCACTCTCCTCGGCGACCGTGACGTAGAGGCCGAGCAGCCAGGCGGCCGTCGCGTTGATCGTCATCGAGGTGTTCATCTCGTCGAGCGGGATGCCGTCGAGCAGCTGGTGCATGTCGCCCTTGTGGGCGACCGAGACGCCGACCTTGCCGACCTCGCCGCGGGCGAGGACGTGGTCGGGGTCGTAGCCGGTCTGGGTCGGCAGGTCGAAGGCGATCGAGAGGCCGGTCTGGCCCTTCGCCAGGTTGCCGCGGTAGAGCTCGTTGGAGCGCTTCGCGTCGGAGTGGCCGGCGTAGGTGCGCATCACCCAGGGGCGGTCGCGCTCGGGAAGTCGATGGTCGCTCATGTCGCAGATGATATTTGGGATCGGACGCCCAAGTCGGCGATCCGCGCAACATCGGCCCTGGGCTGTGTTTAGGTTGGCGATCGCATGAAGACCAAGATCCTTCTCTTTACCGCCGTTTTCGCCGTCGTCGGGCTCGTCGTCGCGGGCGTCGCATCCGCCGCCTTCGTCGCGATCTACCGCAACGCGCTCGAAACGACCGCCCAGCGGAGCGAAGTGACGAAACTGGCGGGCAAAGAATGCACTCGCGGCGGCGCCAAGACGACGCTGTTGGTCACGGTCGGCAAGCTGACCGAAGAGTGCGCCTTCAAGACCCCGGTGGTCGGCCAGAACCTCGAAATCGCCGCCACCGGCCAGATCAGCACGGCGACTCCGCCGAAAGTGGCGAAGAAAGCCTTCCTCGCGATGCAGCTGCGGGCGGGCGGCGGCGGCAAGCTCGAGCTGCGCGTCTTCCCGGGGCAGCAGAAGGCGCAGATCGTCCGCGCCACCGAAGCCGGCCTCAAGTACCT
>DAIQOT010000131.1:0-10518 GCA_036787695.1 Solirubrobacterales bacterium
CACCTACATCGCCTTCGACCTGCTCGCCGAGGGCGACGAGTCGCTGCTCGGCGCGCCGCTCTCGAAGCGCCGCGCGCGCCTCGAGCGGATCGGCGCCGACGCCGGCATCGAGCTGACCCCCCTGGTCCCGGACGCCGCGCAGGCGGAGAAGTGGCTGGCCTCGATCGAGGGCGTGATGGCGAAGCAGCTCGACGCCCCCTACATCCCCGGCAAACGCAAGGGGATGGCGAAGGTGAAGCGGGAGCGGACGATCGACTGCGTGGTGATGGGCTGGCGGCCGGGCAAAGAGGAGGGCACGGTCGGCTCGCTGATCCTCGGCCTCTACGACGGCGACGAGCTGCGCACCGTCGGCCACATCTCGGGCTTCAGCGCGGCGGCGAAACGCAGCATGCGCGCGATGCTCGCGCCGCTCGAGACGGGCGAAGCCGGGACCGCCGAGCCGAGCCGCTGGACCGGCGGCCGGGAGCTCGAGTGGGTCGAGCTGCGGCCCGAGCTGGTGATCGAGGTCGGCTACGACCACGCGGCCGGCGGCCGGATCCGCCACGGCGCGAGGTTCCACAGCTTCCGCGATGACAAAACGCCGACTGATTGCAAGTTCGAGCAATTGGACGAAGGGTCCTAGCCCGAAGCACATGACCGCGAAGCGGCGCGCGCCTAGAAGAGCTTGCTCTGCGCCGGCTCCTTCGGCGCCCGGGCGAACGGCCCGCTGGTCTTCTTTTCCGCCCCGACCTCGGTTTTCTGGGCGCCCTCGATGTAGTTGCTCCGCATTCGCTGCTGGCCCCAGCCGCGGAGGGCCCGGGTCGTCTTCTTTCGGTCCTCGGGGCGCATGTAGGCGCGGCGGCCGTAGAGGCGTTCGTACTCCGGCACGAGGTCGGGACGTTTTTCGCGCAGCCAGCCGAAGTAGACGTCCTTGACCTCACCGCGCAGGTGCAGGGCCACCCCGCCGAGGAAGGTCGCGCCGGCCTCGCGGGCGCGGGCGATGATCGGCTCGACCTGCTCGGGCTGATCGTTGATGCCGGGCATCAGCGGAGCGATCAGGATCCCCGAGTCGATCCCCCGCTTCCGCAGCTCGGCGACCGCGTCGAGCCGCGCGCTCGGGCTCGGCGTGTGCGGCTCGGTCAGCCGCCAGGCCTTCTCGTCGAGGGTCGGGACCGAGAGGTTCACCGACACCCGCAGCCCGGCGTCCCGAAAGCGTTCGAAGATCTCGATGTCCCGCATCACCAGCGGCGACTTGGTCAGCACCGAGACGGGAGTCTCCGCCGCCAGCAGCGCCTCAAGAATCTCCGGCAACATCCGGTACCGCCCCTCACACCACTGATACGGATCGGTGTTGGTCCCCAGCGCAACGAGGTCCCGTTTCCAACTAGGCCGCGCCAGCTCCGCCCGCACCAGTTCCGGCACGTTCACCTTGACGACGATCTCCCGCTCAAAGTCCCGCCCGGCGTCCATGTCGAGATAGGTATGAGTCTTTCGGGCGAAGCAGTTGTGGCTGACGACACCGTCGGCGATGAAGTCTTCGGTCCCGGTCGAGATGTCGAACATCTCGACCTCCTTGCCCAGCGGCTCGATCGAGACGACACCAAGCTTGGCGGGCGACTTGAGCGCGATTCCCGCGATCGAGCCCCCGGCGTCGAAGGTTCCGGCGAGGAATCCACGGTGCCAGTCCGCGCTCGGATCACGCGGGCGCTCGATCAGGCCGCGGACACGGCCGACATCTTCGTGAGAGCTGGTGCGAATTGCCCGCATCGGTCGGTGCCGGTCGCTGCCGCGGAGAAACTCGAATTCGTCGGTGCGGATTCCTGCGGCGGCCAGGTAGTCGCGTGACCGGCCCAAAGCCTCGGCATCGGTCAGTGCCAACCGGAATCTGTGGTGGTCGTCGCGCGTGCGTCCGGGCCGCTCGTATGAGTAGCTGCCAATCGATCCATCGCCCCGGATCATCCCGCAGAGGTAGCCGCGTCGATACTCCTTGTTCTCTTCGCCGGGCCTGCCGAGCGAGCCGATTCCCATGAGCTTGTTGTTCGTAGTCAGGAACGGGCGCTGACCCGGACCCGCTTCGGTGCCGGTGACGTACCTCCAGCCGCGGTCGGTAAGGAAACGGTGGTCGCCGCTTGCGATCAGCTCGGTGCCGTCCTCCAGAGTGATGCGGTAGCCCGGCTTGCGGGTCGCCCAGTGGGCGAGCACCTCGGTCACCTCGTAGCGCCGGTAGTTCCCCCGTTTGACCGTCCCGTAGATCGCGTCACCGACGCGGACGTCGGCGAGGGGTTTCGAGCGGCCATCGGCGAGCAGGATCGGGGTCGCGCCGTCCAGGCAGAAGACACAGGCGTGGGTGCATCCGCGGTACGGGTTGATCGTCCAAGAGAAGCCGAAGCTTTCGCCGGGGACGTGGTTGAGGGCCGAGCGGGCGCGGACCTCGTGGAAGTTGATGCCCATCGCCTCGGGGGCGTCGAAGGTGCGGACGACGGTGCCGTCGCCTATGCCGGGGAGGCGCAGGTCCTTCTCGACGCGTTGCTCGTCCCACCTCATACGAACATATGTTCGCATATTGTCGGTGTGTAACCTAATTGACGTGAACGTAAGAAAGAGGTTCAGCGAATGAGGGGCGTCAGCGCCGACCACGCCAACTACAAGTGGTGGGCCCTGTCCTGCACCAGCCTCGGCATGCTGCTCGTCGCCACCAACTCGGGGACGCTGATCATCGCCCTGCCCGACCTCGAGCGGGCGCTCGGCACCAGCCTGCTGACCCTGGTCTGGGTGATCCTCGCCTACATGATCTCCTCGACCGTGCTGGTCCTCAGCGCCGGTCGTCTCTCCGACCTGTTCGGCCGCAAGACCGCCTTCGTCGCCGCCTTCCTGATCTTCGGCGCCGCCAGCCTCGGCGCGGGATTCGCTGCCAACGGCACCCAGCTGATCGTCTGGCGCGTCCTCCAGGGCATCGGCGGCGCCTTCATCTTCGCCAACGGCCCCGCCCTCGTCACCGACGCCTTCCCCCGCGAGCAGCTCGGGATGGCGATGGGCACCAACACGATGGTCGCCGCGGTCGGCCTCGTCATCGGCCCCGTCCTCGGCGGCGCCCTGGTCGGCATCTCCTGGCACTGGGTCTTCTGGTTCAACGTCCCGCTCGCCTTGCTCGGCGCCTTCTGGGCCGGAACCGTCCTGCGCGAGCTCGCGACCCCCGACGCCCACCGCGGCTTCGACGTCCCCGGCACGCTGACCTTCGTCGTCGGCCTGACCGGGCTCGTCTACGGGATCTCGCGCGGCGGCATCTCCGGCTGGAACGACTCGCTGGTGATCGGCAGCCTGATCGTCGGCGCCGTCCTGCTCCCCCTCTTCGTCCTGATCGAGGCGCGCTCCAAGGCCCCGATGCTCGACCTCTCGATCTTCAAGAACCGCCTCTTCGCCGCCGCCACCGCGGCCGCCTTCATCAGCGGGCTGTCGCGCTTCGCGCTGATGTTCATCTTCGTCTTCTACTACCAGGGCGCCCAGGGCGACGACCCGATCCTCGCCGGCCTGAAGCTGGCGCCGATGGCGATCGGGATGCTGATCGCGTCGCCGATCGCCGGCGTCTACGCCGACCGCCACGGGTCGAAGTTCCTCGCCGCGATGGGGATGCTGGTGACCGCCCTCGGCCTCGCCCTGATGACCACCCTCCAGGCGGGCACCGGCTACTGGGCCGGCGGGCTCTACCTCTTCCTCGTCGGGGTCGGCTCGGGGATGTTCAACTCGCCCAACACGGCGGCGATGATGGGCACCGTGCCGACCGAGCGCCGCGGCATCGCGGCGGGCGCGCGGACGATGCTGCAGAACACCGGCGCGATCCTCTCGATCGCCTTCGTCCTCGCGATCATCACCGCGGCGGTCCCGACCAACGTCCTCTTCAAGATCTTCTCCGGCCTCGCCTCCGGCCTGACCAGCGCCCAGCTCGACCCGTTCATCACCAACATGCACACGGCGCTCTGGATCCTGGCCGGGATCTCGGTGGTCGGCGCGGGCGTCTCGATGCTGCGCCCGAGCGAGAAGGCGACGGCCGGGGATCGGCGGCCCGAGCCGCGCGCGGCGGTGATCGAGGAGGCGATCGCCGAGGAGGTCGAGGCGACGCCATGAGCGCCGACGCCTCCGCCCCGCTCCGCATCGGCGACGTCGCCAAGCTGGCCGGGACGACGCCGCGGACGATCCGCTACTACGAGGAGATCGGCCTCCTCCCCGCCTCGGGCGGCCGCGAGCCGGGCGCTCACCGGACTTACTCGCAAGCCGACGTCGACCGGCTGATCGAGGTGATGCGGCTGCGGACCCTGCTCGGCGTCTCGCTCGACGGGCTGAAGGAACTGGTCGAAGCCGAAGACAACCGCGAGGCGCTGCGCCGCGAGTGGCACGAGGGCGTCCCCGACCCGGTCCGCCGCCGCGAGATCCTCGAGTCCCTCGACGACCACGCCGAGCGGCAGCTGAAGATGGTCCGCGCCCGGCGCGACGAGATCGCCGCCCTCGAAGCCGAGCTGCTGGAGCGCCGCGCGAGAATCGGCCGCCGCCTGCGCGAGCTCGAAGACGAGCCCGCCACCGCCTAGCGCGTTCGCACTTTCCCCCCGTATAGCGCGGGAAAGTGCGAACTCACCCGGGGGCCGCGCTGCCCGGGGTCAGATGCCGGCGGTCTGCTCCTCGAAGTGCTTGGAGAGCATCGTCACCTGGCCTTGGTAATTGGAGTTGAGGTCGGCGCCGTAGAGCCGGGCCGCCGGCGCCTCCATCCACTCGAGGCCGAGCTTGCAGACCGGCTGGCGGTGCTCGACCATGAACGGCACGTCGCGGGCGCGGACCTCGAGCGCGGCGCGGCTGCCGGGCCGCTTGCCCGCCGGGTCATAGCCGAAGCCGGGGTCGAAGAAGCCCGCGTAGTGGGTGCGCAGCTCGCCCGCGGTCGGGTCGTAGGCCATCATCTCGGCGGCGATCTGCGGCGGGATCGCGACGCCCTCGGCCGAGAGCAGCAGGTAGAAGATCTCCGGCTCGAGCACGATCTTGCCGCCCGCCTCGGGGTAGACCGGGTCCCAGAAGTCGCTCCAGCGGTAGGCGCGGATCTTCGAGAGGTCGACCGGCAGGCTGTTCTTCTTCGCCCGGTAGCCGACCACGCGGTCGCTCGGCCCGGAGACGTCGAGGCTGAGGAAGACGCCGTCCGACAGCGCCAGCTCGGTCGCGGCGACCGGGTCGGAGTCGAGGTAGACGAGCGGCTCCTCCTCCTGGAGCTCACGGATCCGCGCGTCGGGCAGGCGGACGTCGCCGCGCGCCAGCCGTAGCTGGTTGAGCGAGAGGCCGGTCCGCACCTGGACGGCGAAGGAGCGCGGCACGACCTCGAGGTAGAGCTTGCCCTCGTAGCCGGGGCGGATGTCGTCGAAGCGGTTGTGGCGGTCGGTGATCACGCGGGTGAAGACGTCGAGCCGGCCGGTCGAGCTCTTCGGGTTGGCGCGGGCACGCACGTCCTGCGGCAGCGCGAGGCGCTCGATCAGAGGCACCAGGTAGGGCCGGTCGCGCTCGAGCACGGCGCCGTCGCGCAGGTCGACTTTCTGGAAGGCGATGTCCTCGACCTTTTCCTCGACCGTCGAGTCGACGTCGGGGAGGAAGGAGCAGCGCAGCGCCCAGGCTTCGTCGCCGAGGCGCAGGTCGATGCTGGCGGGCTGGATCGCCTCCGGGCGGATCCGGTACTCGCCCGAGCTGACCCACTCGCGCTCGATCGCCTCGGCCAGCGCCTGCGACGGGAAGACGCCCGCGCTCGGGCCCGCGTCACCCGCCTGCGGGGACGCCCCGACCGCGCTCTGGACCTCGCTCATCCAGCGGAGATTATTCGCCGCGCCGCCTCGGTGCCGAGGTGCGGGGTGAGCGCGAACTCGAGCACGTCGGGTGTGAGCGCCGCCAGGGAGGCGGCTTCGCCGGCGATCGTCCGGCGGCTGAGCAGCGAGGCGATCCCGCCGACCACCGCTTCGTCGGTCGCCGCCGGGACCTCGGGGCCCCCGGGCGGGTCCGGCGCGCCGCGGCGCAGGAGCGGCACGAAGCCCTCGACCGCGGCCTGATAGCGGTCGTAGATACCGCGGCCGGCGCGCAGTCCCTCGGCGAGCAGGATCGAGGCGAGCGGCGGCTCGGCGGCGAGCAGGCCGAGCATCGCGCCGATGCCCGCGCGGACGCGGACCGGCCACTCTTCCGCCTCGGCCGCCGCGCAGGCATCGAGGACGGCCGAGCGCAGCTCCTCGATCGCGTAGTCATAGGCGGCGAGAAAGCAGTCGTCCTTGCTCTCGAAGTGCTTGTAGAAGTCCGACTTCGAGACCGCCGCGCGCTGGCCGATCATCGAGACCGTGGTCTTCTGGTAGCCGACCTCGTCGAGGGTGAGGATCAGCGCCGCGATCAGTCGCTCGCGCTGGTTGCGCGCGACGAACTCGGGTGACAAGCCGTGGCGGCCACGAGGCAGGCGGTCCATCTGATCATCAAATTGTGCCATCGAAAGACCACATTAGTTCCTAAGTGGTCTCTCACCTTTTTCCTACACTCCGGTACGGAGAAATAACGAACTCGAGCAGCTCGGGGAGCAGGTCGACGGCATCCTCCGCGCCGCCGCGGCGGACGTGTCGCTGGACGATCCAGAGGGTCCCGCCGACCAGCGCCTCGACGAGCGTGGCGGGCCGGCCGACCCCCGAGGGCGCCGCCACGCGCAGGCGCTCGATGTATGTGTCGACGGCGACGTCGTAGCGCGCCGACGAGGAGGCGCTCGCGGCGGGCGCCTCGACCAGGCAGAGGCGCGCTTGCGCCGGGTGGGCGGCGGCGTACTCGAGCAGCGCCCGCAGGCCGGCTTCGGTGCGCTCCTCCCACTCGGCGGCGGCGATCGGCTCGCAGGCCTCGGCCACCACCGCGTCGGCTTCGGCGACGGCCGAGTCGAAGGCGGCGAGGAAGAGCTCCTCCTTGCCGGAGAAATTGTCGTAGAGCGTTTTCCGTGCGACGTGGGCGCGGCGGACGACGTCGGCGATCTTGGTCGCCTCGTAGCCCTGCTCGGCGCAGAGTTCGGCCATCGCGTCGATCATCCGCCGCCGCTTGTGGGCGGCGATGAACTCGGGGGGAAGTTGAGGCCGGGCAGTGGTCACGGATGCTCCCGAAGTCGGTTGGGGAGCATGGGCCTAAGGATACCCAGTGTCAGCAAATATGTGCTCCGCTCAAGAATTCTTCTGGTACGGTGAGAAACATCGATCGTCCCCTATAGGAACTCAGTGGTGTCCCGACAGCCCCGGCCGGGAGCCCACGACCCCTTCCTGCAGGTCAGTGTCTTGGTCTCCGTCGACAGAAATCAGATCAACCGGGAGCTCTTGATCGGCGCCTTGGGCGACGAATGGCCGCCGGACCTGATCCAGACCGCGGCGGAGATGCTCGCCGACAGCGAGAGTCGCTTCCCATCCGGCCCGCGGCGCCTCCCCGGTGACCTCGTCCGGGCGATCCAGCGCGAGCGCCTGCTGGTCGGGATGCTGCGCGCGGTAGCCGAGCTCGGCTACCGGGTGACCAACGTCCAGGACGTGATCGAGCGGGCGGGCGTCTCGCGGCCGACCTTCTACGAGCACTTCTCGAACAAAGATGACTGCTTCCTCGCGGCTTTCGACACCTCGGCGGCGCGCCTGCGCGCCCAGGTCGCGACCGCCGCCGACCAGGGCGGCGACTGCTGGCGGGACCGACTGCGCCTCGGCTTCGACGCCCTCCTCGCCTTCGCCGACGCCGAGCCCGACGCGGCGCGGGTCGTGATCGTCGAGGCCCGTGCCGCCACCCCCGACGCCGCCCTGCGCCGCGTCGCCCTGATCGACGAATTCGCCAACTGCATCGACACCAAAGTCCGCGAGCTCCTGCCGGCGGGCACGGCGCACTCGTCGGTGACCGCCTCGGGCGTCGTCGGCGGGGTCGAATCGATGCTCTATGGGCGGCTCAACAAGGGGCAGATGGACGACCTGCCGGCCCTGCTGCCCTCGCTGATGTACTTCGCCGTGCTGCCCTACGAAGGGCACCTCGCCGCCAGCGAAGAGCTCGGGCTGAAGACGACCTGACGCGGCGCGCGCCGCGAACGCGACCGGAGGCTCAGGCGCGGGCGGCCTCGCGGTTGCCCGAGTACTCGTAGATGCCGCGGCCGGACTTGCGCCCGATCCGCCCCGAGGCGACCATCCGCTTAAGCAGCGGCGGCGGCGCGTACTCGGTCTGCTTGAACTCCTCGTAGAGGGAGTCGCCGATCGCGTAGAGGACGTCGAGGCCGATGAAGTCGGCGAGCGTCAGCGGGCCCATCGGGTGGCCGCAGCCCAGCTTCATCCCCTCGTCGATGTCCTCGGCGCTGGCGAACCCTTCTTCGTACATCCGCACCGCCGCCATCAGGTAGGGGACGAGCAGCATGTTGACGATGAAGCCCGAGCGGTCCTTGGTGACGATCGCGCGTTTGCCGATCGCCTCGGCGAAGCCCTTGGCGGTCTCGAGCGTCTCCTCGGAGGTGTCGAGCGCGGTCACGACCTCGACCAGCGGCATCACCGGCACCGGGCTGAAGAAGTGGAGGCCGAGGACGCGGTCCGGCCTGGGGAGCCCGGCGGCCAGCTGGGCGATCGGGATCGAGGAGGTGTTGGAGGCGATCAGCGCGTCCTCGGAGATGAGCCCCGCGACCTGGGCGAGGATGTTCGCCTTCAGCTCGGCGTTCTCGGGCACCGCCTCGATCACCAGGTCGGCGTCGGCGATCCGCTCGAAGTCATGGGTGAGGATGATCCGCTGCCGCATCTCCTCGGCGTCCTCGGAGGTCAGCTTGCCGCCTGCGACCGCGCGGTGGAGCGAGGCACCGATCCTCGTCCCGGCGCCCGCGACCGCGGCCTCGTCGACATCGCGGATCGTCACCTCGAGGCCGGCACGCGCCACCGACTCGGCGATCCCCGAACCCATCAAGCCTCCGCCCAGGACCGCGACCTTCTCGACGCTCATCGGTGCTCCCTCCACTTTAAGTGGTCTACAGATAGTAGGAATACAGCGTATCTCAGGCGCTGAACTTCGCCAAGTAATCGAGGCCGCGGATCGCCCGCGACCCGTACCAGGAGGTCATCTCACCGTCGATCAAGGAGACGGTAGCGCCGGGGACCAGTCCCTCGACCTCACGCACGTGCTGCTCCTTGAAGTGGAAGGGCTCGGAGCTGAGCAGGACGCGGTCGACATCGGAGAAGTCGGCGAGATCGACCTCGGGGTAGCGAACCTTTAGCCCTTTGTCGCCCTGTGGGCTACCAAGGTCTAAGGGTTGGGTCTGCCAATTGAAGAGAGCCAGGGTCTGGGAGATGTAGGTCTCCCCGGCGACGGTCATCCAGGGATCGCGCCAGATCAGGTAGAGCACGCTCTGCTCGCGGCCTCGGTTCGCGACCGCTCGCTCGTAGGCAGCCTCGAACTCTCCGCACAGCTTCTCGGCGTTGGTCTCGACTCCGAAGGTCTCCCCCATCTGACGGTAGAGCGCGAGGTTGTCGCGCGGCTCGAGCGGATGGGTCACGACGACGTTGGGGACGAACTCCGCCAGCGCCTCCGCGTCCTCTTTGCGGTTCTCGTCGACGTTGACGACGACGTGGGTCGGTTCGAGCTCCCGGATCCGGTCGAACTTCAGGTCCTTGGTCCCTCCCACCTTGGGGATCGACTTCACCGTCTCCCAGGGGTGGATGCAGAAGCCGGTGCGTCCGACGATCTGCTCTGACAGCCCTAGGTCACAGAGAAGCTCGGTGATGCTGGGGACGAGACAGACGATGCGCGGCATCGACTGAAACTACATATTGCGGCGATACTCGCCGCCCACCTCGTAGAGGGCGTTCGAGATCTGGCCGAGCGAGGCGATGCCGACGGCGTCCATCAGCGCCTCGAAGACGTTCTCGCGGCGGCGGGCGACGTCGCGCAGGTGCGACAGCGCCGCGTCGCGGCGGTCGGCGCCGAGCTCCTGGAAGGCGCGCACCGAGGCGATCTGGTCGTCCTTCTCCTCGTCGGAGGAGCGCATCAGCTCGAGCGAGTCGGTCTTCTCCTCCTGGCCCTCGGGCGGCAGGTAGGTGTTGACGCCGATCAGCGGCAGCGAGCCGTCGTGCTTGCGCCGCTCGTAGTACATCGACTCTTCCTGGATCTTCCCGCGCTGGTACATCGTGTCCATCGCGCCAAGCACGCCGCCGCGCTCGGAGATCCGCTCGAACTCCTCGTAGACGGCGTCCTCGACCAGGTCGGTCAGCGACTCGATCGCGAAGGAGCCCTGCCACGGGTTCTCGGTGAAGTTGAGGCCGAGCTCACGGTTGATGATCAACTGGATCGCGACGGCCCGGCGCACGGACTCTTCGGTCGGCGTCGTGATCGCCTCGTCGTAGGCGTTGGTGTGGAGGCTGTTCGTGTTGTCGAAGATCGCGTACAGCGCCTGCAGCGTGGTGCGGATGTCGTTGAAGCTGATCTCCTGCGCGTGCAGGCTCCGGCCGGAGGTCTGAATGTGGTACTTGAGCATCTGGCTGCGAGCGGACGCGCCATAGCGCTCGCGCA
>DAIQOT010000325.1:0-3076 GCA_036787695.1 Solirubrobacterales bacterium
TCGGATCGGCCATCAACGCCGCCGCGGCGGCGATGTCGACATCGCCCTCGAGCGGGGCCTCGACGTCGATCTCCGTGCCGAATTTCGGCTTGGTCGCGGCGTTTGCCATGCCTCCAGGTTAGGACGCTGAGGATTCGGCGGCCACCGAATCGTCTGGCGCCTACGGTCGAGTCATGGCTTCCCCAGACGCACCCCGCGGTCGCACCCCGGCACTCGCCGTGGCCTCGGCCGGCTACTTCTTCGTGCTCCTCGACGTGACCATCGTCAACGTCGCCCTGGCCCGCATCGGCAGCGGGTTGGGCGGGTCGAGGTCAGAGCTGCAGTGGGTGGTCGACGCCTACGCCTTGGTGTTGGCGGCGGGGATGCTCGGAGCGGGCGACCTCTCCGACCGCACTGGCTCCCGCCGCCTCTTCCTCGCGGGCCTGGTGCTGTTCGGCGCCGCCTCGACCCTCTGTGCGATCGCCCCCGACGCCGGCGTGCTGATCGGCGCCCGAGCGGTTCAGGGACTGGGAGCGGCCGCGATCCTCCCGAGCTCCCTAGCGATCGTGAACCAGCTCTTCCCCGACGCCGAGGAGCGCCCGAGGGCGATCGGCATCTGGGCCGGACTCGGTGGATCGGCCCTCGTCCTCGGCCCGATCCTCGGCGGCATCTTGGTCGGCCCCCTGGGATGGCGAGCGATCTTCTGGCTGAACGTGCCGTTGGTCGTCGCGGCGTTGATCGGAGCGCTGGCGACGCTCCCCGAGGGATCGACCGCCAAAGGCACGCGCCCCGACTGGCTGGGTCAGGGACTCGGAACGGCCGCCCTCGCCGCCCTCGTCTTCGCCCTTATCGAGGGCGGCAAGGGCGGCTTCGCGAGCGGACCCGCGGTGGCGGGAATCGTGGTGGCCCTGTTGGCCTTCGGCGGCTTCGTTGCGGTCGAGCGGCGACTGTCGAGAGCCGCTACGGACGAAGATCAGGCCGTCGCCGGCGTCCCCGCCCCATTCGCCCCCTCAGTGGCAATTAAGGGGGCGAATGGGGCGGGGACTGGGAGCGCCGCCGTAATGCGGGCGACCTCTGAAGATCGCGCGGATCCGACGGTCGGGGCACCACGCGGATCGGCGTCCACCGCGCGGCCGCTCCTCGACCTCGCGTGGTTCCGCCGGCCCGAGTTCTGCGGGGCCAATGCGGGCGCGGGACTGATGAACCTCGGGACCCTGGGCGGACTGTTCGCCCTCGGCCTCTATCTCCAGCAAGGCGAAGGCCTCTCCCCTCTCGAAGCGGGCTTGGCTCTGGTGCCGCTCGCCCTCCCCCTCGCCGCGCTGACGCCGTTCACGGGGCAACTGGTCGGCCGCGTCGGTCCGCGCCTCCCCGCCGGCCTAGGTCTGGTCGTCAGCGGGGTCGGCTACCTCGGCACGGCGTTGGTCGGAGCATCGTCGATCGACTCGCCCATCGGTTGGGCGTTCCTCGCGATCGCCGGAGCGGGCATGGGCATCGCCGTCCCCGGCCTGGTCGCCGGCGCGACCGAGGCCCTCGGACCCGACCGAGCGGGCATCGCCTCGGCCGTGAACAACACCTCGCGCCAGGTCGGCGGCGCGATCGGCGTCGCCCTGATCGGCGGCCTCGCCTCGATCACCACCGCCCTCACCTTCAGCGCCGCCGCTCTCGTACTCGGCGGCCTCTCTGCGCTCGCCCTGATGGGCGGGTCGTCGGACCCCTGAACGAACCTCCCCGCAGTTCGTGAGAGAAGGGGTCCGACGACCCGCCCCTCGCATCGCTGTGGAGAGAAACCGGTCCTATGCGACGGAAAGGTTCCACGGCCTAAGCTCCGCGAGATGACCGAGCGTCGCCACTACAGCAGCGGGTCGCGGTTCGAACCGAAGATCGGGTTCAGCCGCGCCACTCGGGTCGGGGACCACGTGTACGTGTCCGGCACCGGTCCGATCTGGGAGGACGGGTCGTTCGACGCCGACCCCGCGGCTCAGGCGCGGCGCTGCCTCGAGATCATCGTCGAGGCACTCGCGGAGCTCGGCGCTCGCCCCGAGCACGTCGTCCGCACGCGCATCTACCTCCTCGACCCGGCCGACATCGACGTCGTCGGCCCGGTCCACGCCGAGTTCTTCGGCGAGGCGCGTCCTGCCGCCACCGCGCTTGCCGTCAGCGCCTTCCTCGACCCCCGCTGGAGGGTCGAGATCGAGGCCGACGCGATCGTCGCGTCGGCCTAACCAGACGCGCTAGGCGGTTTCCTCGCCGAGCCTGCGCTCCTCGGCGGGGCCGATGTCCTGCTGGGCCGCCTCGGTGACGAGCGTCGGGCGGCGTCCCTGGAGGATCGTCTCCTTGGTCACCACGCACTTGGTGACGTCGACCCGCGAGGGCAGCTCGAACTGGACGTCGAGGAGGGTCTCCTCGAGGATCGAGCGCAGGCCGCGGGCGCCGGTCTCCCGTGCGATCGCCTTGTCGGCGATCGCCTCGAGGCTGTCGGGCGCGAAGACCAGCTCGATGTCGTCGAACTCGAAGAAGCGCTGGAACTGGCGCGTCAGCGCGTGTTTGGGCTCGGTGAGGATCGTGGTGAGGTCGTCGCGGCTCAGCTGGTGGATCGCCGTGATCACCGGCAGGCGGCCGATGAACTCGGGGATCAGGCCGTAGTCGATCAGGTCCTCGGGGAGCACCTGCTCGAACCATTCGCCGGTGTCTTTTTCGGTCCGCGAGGCGATCGCCGCGCCGAAGCCGACTCCCCGGTCCCCGACCCGCCGCTCGATGATCTTGTCGAGTTCGGCGAAGGAGCCTCCGCAGATGAAGAGGATGTTCGTGGTGTCGATCGTCAGGAACTCCTGGTGCGGGTGCTTGCGCCCGCCCTGCGGCGGCACCGACGCCGTCGTCCCCTCGAGGATCTTCAGCAGCGCCTGCTGCACGCCTTCGCCGGAGACGTCACGGGTGATCGACGGGTTGTCGGCTTTGCGCGCGATCTTGTCGATCTCGTCGATGTAGATGATCCCCGTCTCGGCCTTTTTGACGTCGAAGTCGGCGGCCTGGATCAGCTTGAGGAGGATGTTCTCGACGTCCTCGCCGACGTAGCCGGCCTCGGTCAGCGCGGTCGCGT
>DAIQOT010000326.1:0-1338 GCA_036787695.1 Solirubrobacterales bacterium
CGTCCGGCACCGTCGTGCTGACCCAGCTCGGCGTCCTCGAGAACCTCAGCGCCGCCTTCGAATAGCGCGGTCACATCGGCCCCACGGCGAGGAGCGCCCCATGTCGAGCACCCCGATCAAGGTCGGCTACTGCCTTTCCCTCACCGGCGGCCTGGCGGCCAACGGCCAGACCGCCCGCCTCGCGCACCAGATCTGGCGCGAGCGCGTGAACGCAGGCGGCGGACTGCTCGGCCGCGAGGTCGAGCTCATCTGCGTCGACGACAAGTCCGACGCGACGACCGTGGCCGGCATCTACGAGAAGCTCCTCGCCGAGGAGAAGGTCGACCTGCTACTGGGCGGGTACGGCAACAACTCGATCAGCCCGGCGATGCCGCTGGTGATGGAAAACGGAAGGTTCCTCGTCGGCCTGATGGGCCTCGGGGTCAACATCGAGTTCGGATACGACCGCCTCTTCGCCATGATCCCGACCGGCACCGATCCGAACTCGGCGCTGACCGAGGGGTTCTTCGAGACGGCCGCGCAGCAGACGCCGCGGCCAGCGACGGTCGCGATCGTCGCGGCGGACGCCCCGTTCTCGAAGAACCCGACCCTGGGCGCCCGGGCGAACGCGGCCAAGCACGGACTCCAGATCGTCTCGGAGACCAAGTACCCGCTGACGACGACGGACTTCGCGCCGTACCTGGCCGAGGCCCGGCGGTCCGCGCCGGACATCGTCTTCTACTGCTCGTACCTGAACGACTCGGTCGGGCTGATCCGGGCGATCGCCGAGTCCGGCATGAACCCGCTGATGGCCGGCGGGGCGATGATCGGCCCGCAGAGCAGCGCGGTGCAAACCCAACTCGGCCCCGTGATCAACGGCATCGTCAACTACGAGTACTGGCTGCCGGTTCCGGCGATGAGCTTCCCCGGCGTCCGGGATCTGATCACGGACTATCAGCGCCGCGCCAAGGGCACCCCCGCCGATGAGCTCGGTTACTACGTCGCGCCGCTCGCGTACGCGCAGGCCCAGGTGCTCGAGCAGGCGGTCGAGGCGACGGGCGGGCTGGGCGACGCGGAGCTCGCCGACTACGCGCGAGAGGCGACTTTCGCCACCGTCGTCGGGGACGTCGCGTTCGGGCGGCTGGGCGAGTGGGCGGCGCCGCGCGTGCTGACGGTGCAATTCCGCGGTATCGGCTCAGCGGACATCGCCGACTTCGCCAAGCCGGAGGCGCGAGTAGTCGTTGCGCCGGCGAGTTACGCGAGCGGCGAACTCGTCGTTCCGTACCGCGCCGCCGCGGCGGCGCGGTGAACGTCCTCGGCTCGTCCGCGATCGTCCGCAGCACCGACCGCGCTGGCGCG
>DAIQOT010000326.1:1348-3065 GCA_036787695.1 Solirubrobacterales bacterium
GGCCGCTTCGCCGCGATTTTCGGGGCGCCGCCGCTGCACGAGTTCCCGATCGACGGTCGCGACCTCACCGTCTCGGTCTTCCCCGGCGTCTCGGTCCTCGCCGGGCCCGCGTCAGCGCTCGCAGCGCTCGCGGATCTGCGGGCGACGGTCTTCGTCGGGTCGCTGTCGGAAGCGGCGGCCGAGTTGCGGGCAGGCGGCTGGACGACCGAGGGCGCGCTCGGCGGCGGATCGAGCCTGCTGGCCCGGGACCCCGACGGGAACCTGCTCGAGTTCGTCGAGAACCCCGGCGCGCCGGGGTGATCGAAAGGCGCCCCCGTTCGCCCCTTGCCTGCCCATTCAGATAGGAGAACCGATGACCGACGGCATCGCCCAGATCCCCGGCTTCATCGCCGGGACGTGGAAACTCGACCCCGCTCACTCCGACGTCGGCTTCGTCGTCGGCCACCTGGTCATGAGCAAGGTTCACGGGCGCTTTGACGCCTTCAGCGGGACGGTCGTGACGGACGAGGACCTCGCCCGTGCGTCGGTCAACGTGTCGATCGAGGCGGCCTCGGTGAACACGCACCTGCCCGTGCGCGACAACCAGGTTCGCTCGGCCGACTTTCTCGACGCCGAGCACTTCCCGAACATCACCTTCGCGTCGACGGCGGTGCGGGCGGAGAAGGGCCGCTACTTGGTCGACGGTGACCTCACGATCCGCGGGACCACGCGCCCGGTGACCCTCGACCTCACCGTGAACGGCTTTTCCCCCGACACCTTCGGCGCGACCCGTGCGTCGTTCAGCGCGACCACCACGATCGACCGGAACGACTACGGCGTCAGCTTCAACGCGCCGATCCCCGGCCTCGCCAACGCGATGCTGTTGAGTGATGCCGTCACCATCAACCTCGACGTGGAGGCGGTGCTGCAGGGCGACGGCCCCGCGGGCTGAGCACGTCACGCCGGATCAGGATCGCCGCGCGCTCGCGCGCTCGTGCTCGTGTGCTCGTGCGGGACGCCTAGAGCCTCAGGTGCGCCAGCTGGGTACGGGACTTGACCCCGAGTTTGCGGAACACCTTGACCAGGTGGTACTCCACGGTGCTCTCGCCGACGAAGAGGCGCGCGGCGATCTCCCGGTTGGTATGGCCTTCCGCCGCCAGCCGGGCGACCTGAGATTCCTGCGGGGTGAGCTGGGCCTCCGAATCCCCGGCGGGCGGGCGGGTGCGCTCGCCGGTCGCCTCGAGCTCGAGCCGCGCCCGGTTGGCGAAGGCCTCCACGCCGAAGTCGCGGAAGAGGCGGAGCGCCGTTCGCAACTGGACGCGGGCGTCGAGCGGCCGGCGCTGCCGCCGCAGCCATTCGCCGTACAGCAGCTGCGAACGCGCGAGCTCGATCCGGAGCCTGGTCTGGCCGAAGTGCGCGATCGACTCCTGGTACCAGGCGTCCGCGTCGGCGTCGCGGGCGCCGAGCGCCTCGATCCGGGCAGCCGTCCCGAGCGCCCACTCGGTGGGAGTCGCCGCGGCGCGTACCCGCATCCAGGCGGATGTATTCGACAGCAGGTCGGTGTCGCCCACCCGGGAGGCCGCTTCGGCCAGTTCGGCGGCGGCGAACGTCTGAAAGCCCAGCGCGTCCGACTCGATCACCTGCCTGGCGTGAGCGAGCGCGTCGGCGTGCCGTCCGAGTCCGTTGTACAGAACGGCGGCCGCGTAGTGGGCAAAGAAAATGACCCGGCCATGACCGC
>DAIQOT010000327.1:0-3053 GCA_036787695.1 Solirubrobacterales bacterium
CGGGCGCGTCCGGGTTCTTGAAATCCAGACCCGAGATGACCCCAACCCAAATCAAGCTCGAGACGATCACGCCCGTAATCGCGGCCTGAACCATCCCTCCTCGCCGCTCGGCCGCAATGACGACATACGTGACCGCGTCGAGGTCCGGAGTGATCGGGGTGTCCGGATACAACGATGCCCTGTTCCGATCGCGGTCGGGCATTGACAGGACTTCTTCCCGGCCGAAGTCGTAGAGCACGGCCAGGTCTATACGCAACTCCTCTGGAATGACGACCTCGACATGGAAGCTGTCCGCTCGCCAACCACCAGGACAGAGGAGTTGAAACGTCCTCCGCCCCGGGTTCCAAATTCTGTCGAAGACGGCAGAAGGCGCCATACGTTCAGCCAACGTCGGGGATTGCTCCTTGTCGAATCTGAAGTCCTCGCTGAAACTGCATTTGAGAATTCGGCGATCGGCGCAGTTACGCTCGACTACGGCAAACAGGACGTAATTCGCCTGAAGAACCTCCAGCATGGTCCGACATGACGAGTTGGCCCAGATGATCGAACGGAGTGGATCACCGTCCTCCGCTTTTCCGACGAAGTTGCTCAACGCTTCGGCGGCCACCTTCGGCTCTGAGCTGACGACCTCCCTTAACTCCGTCCATACGAGGTCGAACTCATCCTGATTCGGCGCCCCCGTGACGGCATCCAGAGCTTCGCTCATGACCGCGACGTGTGCGAGCGCTCCGTTCTCTCTCTTTCCGAGCACCGGGACCGCGGAGCCGGACTCGTCCCGCAGATCGAAGTTCCGACGGGCCTCCTTGGTCATGACGGAGATCGGAACGACGACACCGTGGTCGACCGTGAGCTCAGACCTCTGGGCACCGGACAGCGTGAAATCAATCGACACCTGCCGGCGCGTTTCCTCGTGAGACAACAGCCGGATGGTCTCGACGCGGCGGTTGATCCACGTCCCCGGACGCGCAATCAGCGGAGCCGCGGCGATGCCGGCCTCCAGAATGGGCTGCGGGTATTCGACTTCGAGGGCCACCGTTCGAGTTTCCCGAAGCCTCCGGCGGAATACCTATTTCTCCACAAAGTTCTGAAGTCACCGTCGTTGGACGGTGCGTAGGCGACTAAGTCACCGCGCCCGGTCAAGGCGTCGAAGGAGATTCTTTCCCGCCGCTCGCGAACGCGAGTCGACGTCTTCGGCGAGGTCAAGAGCGATAGCCGCTTCCGACGCGTGAGTCCGGCCCTCGAGGAAATCAACCCAGACGTCGTCGCGGACGAGTCGCAGGACGACGTTCCTGTCAAGCGGGGCGGCGGGCAAGAGGGCGTGATCGTGAACGAACCCGTCGAGGTCCGAATCGCTGACATAACCGTCCGCCTCGTTCCCCGACAGTAGGTCGAGGCCAATCTCCCGGGCCGCGCTGACGCCCGAAGCGACCAGCCTTTTGTCGGCAAGGACGTAGGGGATCTCCCCAGGATGGCCCGAATAGCGATGCACCTCAGCACGACCCTCGAGCCGGAGCGCAAGGGCACTGAGTCCCTCCAACGCAAGGGCCCGCCGAAGCCGCGAGCGGACCACAGGGTCGATGCCCGCCACCTCGTCCCCGGACGCCAGGCCAAGCACCGCCCAAGCATTCCGAGGGGCGAACGGCCGGCCTCCCGCCGAGCCGCGCGAGCGACGCTTCTCAACTCCGCCCCGCTCGACCACCCAGCGGCCACCGATCTTCTGGGCAGGAAGGCCACCGTTCGCGGCCAAAAGTCGCACACGCGCAGGACTGAGCCCCAATGCCTCCGCGGCATCGGGAACGGAGATCAGTGGAGCTATCGCCGAAGCCATATCAATAACTATAGCGCTAACGCAATAGTTGCGTTAATAGTTGCGAAAACGCAATAGATAGTGACAGGGCAGCCCAACATCACGTGAGAGCACCAAAAGAAAGAGGGCCGCCCCGAAGGACGGCCCTCTAGCTGGTGCATGGAACGTGCTCGTGACACTGCGGTCGGGCGGGACTAAGTCCGACCTCCACGTGCACGCCGGTGCCCGGGGTGGATTACGCCGGGCGCCCAAACCAGTGCGGCGCCTAGCGGCCCTGCACCTCCAGAGTCCCTTCAAGCATGTGACTCAAAATTAGGACCACCTCCTTTCTCTGGTCCAAGAATTGAAGCACACGCCGGCGGCGGTCTCGGCAGGTCCCCCGCTTCGGGGGATCGGGCGGGCGGGCCGAGGATCGACCCTCCCTAAGCTGGGGCGATGAACTTCGGAGAGTGGGGCGTCTGGACTTCCTTCAATCGGATCGACGAAGCCGACGCGGGCGAGGCCGCGGCGGTCGCGGAGGCCGCCGGCTACGGCACCTTCTGGCTCGGCGGCTCGCCCCGCCTGGCGCAGGTCCGCGGGTTGCTCGAGGGCTCCGAGAAGCTCGTCATCGGCACCTCGATCGTCAACATCTGGGGCTACGACCCGGTGGACCTGGCGCGGGAATTCCACGAACTCGAGGCCGACTTCCCCGGCCGCGTCTGCGTCGGGATCGGGGTCGGCCACCCGGAGGCGACCAGCGACTACAAGCGGCCGCTGAGCGCGGTGGAAAAGTTCCTCGACGGGATCGACGCGGCGCCGCGGCCGATCCCCACCGACCGCCGCATCCTCGCCGCGCTCGCGCCGAAGATGCTCGCGACGAGCGCCCGCCGCAGCCTCGGCACGATCCCCTACTTCACCTCGGTCGACCACACCCGCTGGGCGCGCGAGCAGATCGGGCCGGACGCGGACCTCATCGCCGAGCTCGCCTGCGTCGTCGACGAGGACGTCGAGCGCGCCCGCGCGACCGCCCGCAAGTACGCCGAGCTCTACCTCGGCCTCCTCAACTACACGAACGCGCTGCTCCAGCACGGCTTCGAGCAGTCGGACATCGAGGACGGCGGCAGCGACCGCCTGATCGACCACGTGATCCCGCACGGCAGCGCCGCCGACGTCGCCGCCGCCGCCCGCGCCCACCGCGAGGCCGGCGCGAACCAGGTCTGCTTCCAGCCGCTCGGCGGCGAGGGCATCCCGGCCGCCGACTGGCAGG
>DAIQOT010000132.1:0-10321 GCA_036787695.1 Solirubrobacterales bacterium
CGCCGGCGCCAAGGCGCAGAGTGCCGTCTACCCCGGCGAGCACGCCTTCGCGCCGATCGAGGCGCACCTGCGGGAGATGCTCAGCTTCGCCGGTCGTGCGCTGCGAAGCTGACCGCGTCCGCGACCAAGGCCGAGGCGAGCGAGCTAGCCGACCGCCACTTCGACGCCTACCTCTCGAGCAACCGCACCTGCGAGATCGGCATGTCCCGCGCCACCGGCAAGGACTACGAGTCCGTCATCAACGCCCTGGAGCGCGCCACCCGCCCGTCACAGTGACGCGCGCCCACCGTGTTGGTGGGCCGAAAACTCCAGTCAGGCTTTAGTTTTCGGCCCGTCAACCGGGGGGTGTGACGTCACTCGCGCGTCGATGTCACGGAGCAGGGCCTGGGCGTTGGCGTCGCGCTCCATCCGCTTGTCGAGCAGCGGGTTGATCAAGCCGCGGAAGGCGGAGTAGTAGCGCCACCACTTGGGGGCGAAGACGCGCGGGGCGCGCTCCTCGATGCCGCGGACGAAGGCCGCCGCCGCCTCCTCGGGCTGGATGCGCTTGAGGAGGAACTTGGGGGTCGTCTTGTTGAGGCGCTCGGCGTCGGGCTGGGAGAGGGCGTCCTGGACCATCGTCGTGTCGACCCAGCCGAAGTAGGCGACGGTCGCCGAGGCGCCGTGATGGGCGAGCTCCACCCGCAGGCCGCGGCCGAAGGCCTCGACGCCCGGCTTGGCGACCGCGTAGGGGCTGTTGCCGAAGCCGTTGGCGAAGGCGTAGACGGAGGAGACCATGGCGACCTGGCCGCGCCGCTCGACGATCTGGGGGAGGGCGGCGCGGACGGTGCGGAAGACGCCGAGGAGGTCGACCTCGAGCACCCGTTCCCATTCCTCGCCGGACATCCCGTAGACCGTCGCCAGCTGTTTCTGGGCGATCCCGGCGTTGGCGACGACGCAGTCGAGGCCGCCGAACTCCTCCACGACGTGAGCTACAGCGGCCATCATCGCCCCCTGGTCGGTGACGTCGGCGCCGATCCCGATCGCTCGCTCGCCAATCCGCTCGGCCGCGTCGGCGGCCTGCTGCGGATCGAGGTCGAGGACGGCGACCGAGGCGCCGCGCATCTGCATCTGACGAGCGGTCTCGTAGCCGATCCCCCTCGCCGCGCCGGTCACCAGCGCCACCTTGCCGTTCAGATCGAATGCAGGCATCGGTGTAACCATATTGGCTCGCAGGCACGATTGCTGCGCGGGGTACCTGCGAGTACCGGCGCGCACCACCGCGCCCGCGGTCACCACCCGGCCACGGCCCGGCTTCCCTCCACTCCTAGAATCGACCGCCATGTCCGGATTCGCCCCAGTCGACCCGAAGCAGTCCTTCCCCGACCTCGAGCAGCGCACGCTCGAGCGCTGGCGCGAGCAGGACCTCTTCGCCCGCTCCCTCGCCGAGCGCGCCGACGCGCCGATCTGGAGCTTCTACGAGGGCCCGCCGACCGCCAACGGCCGCCCCGGCTCCCACCACGTCCTCGCCCGCGTCTTCAAGGACATCTACCCGCGCTACCGCACGATGACCGGGTACCGGGTGCCGCGCAAAGCGGGCTGGGACTGCCACGGCCTGCCGGTCGAGCTCGAGGTCGAAAAACAGCTCGGCATCTCCTCCAAGGAAGAGGTCGAGGACTTCGGCATCGCCGAGTTCAACCAGCGCTGCCGCGAGTCGGTCTTCGAGTACGTCGAGGAGTGGAACCGGCTGACCGAGCGGATCGCCTACTGGGTCGACCTCGACGACCCCTACGTGACCCTGCAGGACCGCTACATCGAGTCGGTCTGGTGGTCGCTGTCGGAGCTCTTCAAGAAAGGCCGCCTCTACGAGGGCCACAAGGTCGTCCCCTACTGCCCGCGCGACGGCACGCCGCTCTCCTCGCACGAGGTCGCGCAGGGATACCAGGACGTCATCGACGCCTCGATCTACGTGCGCTTCCCGCTGACCGGCACCGAGGACGAATCGCTGCTCGTCTGGACGACGACGCCCTGGACGCTGCCGGGCAACGTCGCCGTCGCAGTGGCGCCGGAGGTCGAGTACGTCCGGGCGAAGGTCGACGACGAGGTCCTGATCGTCGCCGCGCCGCTGGTCGAGAAGGTGCTCGGCGAGGGCGCCGAGGTGCTCGAGCGGATGAAGGGCTCGGGCCTCGTCGGCCGCCGCTACAAGGGCCCGGTCTTCGAGCTCGCCGACGGTGGTCCGACCGCACTCGAGGGCTCCTCGCCGTTCGTGGTCGTCGCCGGGGACTTCGTCACCACCGAGGACGGCACCGGGCTGGTCCACATCGCCCCGCCCTTCGGCGAGGACGACTACCGGGTCGGCGCCGAGAATGGCCTCTTCGACCCGACCGTCGCGAGCACGCTCTACAACCCGGTCCGCTCCGATGGAAGATTTGACGACCGAGTCATCGGATTCGCCGGCGAGTTCGTAAAAGGCAGTGATACGACGCGCCGACTCATCACCCAGCTCGAAGACCGTGGGCTGCTCTTCCGCGAGCAGGCCTACGAGCACGCCTATCCGCACTGCTGGCGCTGCGGCACGCCGCTGCTCTACTACGCGACCTCGAGCTGGTACGTCGCCACTTCCGCCGCCCGCGATCAGCTGCTCGCCAACAACGAGACGATCGGCTGGCATCCCGAGCACGTCAAGCACGGCCGCTTCGGCAAATGGCTCGAGAACAACGTCGACTGGGCGCTCTCGCGCAACCGCTACTGGGGGACGCCGCTGCCGATCTGGGAGTGCGAGAGCGACGGGTGCGACGGCGTGATCTGCGTCGGCTCCAAAGACGACCTGGTCAAGCACGGCGGCAGCGTCCCCGACGACCTCCACCGTCCCTACATCGACGAAGTCACCCTGCGCTGCGAGGACTGCGGCGGCAACATGCACCGGGTCAGCTCGGTGATCGACACCTGGTACGACAGCGGCGCGATGCCCTTCGCCCAGTTCCACTACCCCTTCGAGGGGCAGGAGGAGTTCAAGGAGCGCTTCCCCGCCGACTACATCTGCGAGGCCCAGGACCAGACCCGCGGCTGGTTCTACACGCTGCTCGCCGAGTCGACCCTGCTCTTCGACGAGTCGAGCTTCAAGAACTGCGTCTGCCTCGGGCTGATCCTCGACCCCGACGGGCAGAAGATGTCGAAGAGCAAAGGCAACGTCGTCGACCCCTGGGACGTCCTCGCCGAGCACGGCGCCGACGCCTTCCGCTGGTACTACCTGACCACCCAGCAGCCCTGGGCCGGGTACCGCTTCTCGCTCGAGACGGTCGGCGAATCGGTCCGCACCTTCATGCTGCAGCTCTGGAACACGTACTCGTTCTGGGTGCTCTACGCGAACGCCGAGGGGATCGGTGTCGACGAGGCGAGTGGACACTTTTCGTCCTCTGGGGACGAAAAAGGTCCAGCCGACCTCACCGACATCGACCGCTGGGCGCTCTCCCGCCTCCAGGCCACGGTGGCGACCGTCCGGGAGCGGATGGACGACTTCGACTGCACCACCGCCGGCCGGGCGATCGCCGACTTTGTCGAGGAGCTCTCCAACTGGTACGTGAGGGTGTCGCGGCCGCGCTTCTGGCAGGGGGATCGGGCGGCCTTCGCGACCCTTCGCACCTGCCTGCTGGAGACGGCGACGATGCTCGCGCCGTTCACGCCGTTCCTCGCCGACGAGATGTACCGCAACCTCGCGGGCGGCGCCGACGGCGAGTTCGGCGACGCGCCCGACTCGGTCCACCTGCGCGACTTCCCCCAGGTCGACGAGGCGCTCCGCGACCCCGACCTCGAAGCGGGGATGGCCGCGGTGCGCCGCACGGTCAGCCTCGGCCTCGCCGCCCGCGCCGCGAGCAAGGTGAAACTGCGCCAGCCGCTGCGCCGCGCCGTCGTCGTCGCCAACGAGGACGAGCGGGCGGCGATCGAAGCGCGCGCCGACCTGGTCACCGCCGAGCTGAACGTGAAGGAGCTCGACTTCGTCTCCGAGACCGGCGACCTGGTCAGCTACGAGATCAAGCCGAACTACCGCGCCCTCGGGCCGCGCTTCGGCAAGAACATGCCGCAGGTGGCGGCCGCGCTGGCGGCGCTCGACCCGGCCCGGGTGGCGGCGACGCTGGCCGCCGGCGGCGAGGTCGGGATCTCGATCGACGGCCACGACCACACGCTCGGGCCCGACGACATCACGATGGCGCTGAAGCCGCTCGACGGCTACGAGGTCGAGGCCGAGGCCGGCCACGCGGTCGCCCTGCAGCTGGAGATCGACGAGGAGCTCCGCCGTGAGGGCCTGGCGCGCGAGATCGTCCGCGCCGTCCAGCTCGCCCGCAAAGAGGCGGGCCTCGAGGTCACCGACCGGATCGCGCTCGGGCTGACCGGGGACGCCGAGATGCTCGCGGTCGCCCGCGAGCACGAGGCCTACATCGTCGGCGAGACCTTGGCTACCGACTTCAACCTCGACGGCGCCGCGGGAGACGGCACCGGGCGCGTCAGTGAGACGACGATCGAGGGCCTGCAACTCAAGATCTCGGTCCGCCGCGCGGTTTGACCCGCGCCCGGCACGTCGCGGCGCCCGCCTTGGCGCTGCTGATCGCCGCGCTCTGCGTCGCGGTCGCCCTGCCCGCCGTCGCCGGCGCGGCCGAAGCGGGGACGAGCGTCCCGGCGGAAACCGGCGCGCCCGAAGGTACGGGGACGATCGAAGGCGGCTCGGAAGAAGAAGGCGCCGGCGGCCTGGTCGGCTCGACCCAGCGCCCGCAGCTGCTCCTCATCCACGGCGGCTCGTTCCTCTACGAAGACCCCTACTTCGAACCGCTGACCCGCCAGCGCGCGATCGACGCCGGATTCGTCCCCCACTACGTCACCTATCCGCTCGACAGCATCCCTGCCGCGGTCGACCGGGTCCGCGCCGAAGCGGCCCGCCTGCGCCAGAAGTTCGGCCTCGACCGGGTCTACGCCTACGGCTCCTCGGCCGGCGGCACCCTGGTCGCGCTGCTCTCCGGCGACGGCCTGGTCAGCGCCGCGGTGGCCAAGGCACCGATCACCAACCTCTCCAGCTGGGGCTGGCCGACCGAAAAGTACGGCCCCGAATATTGGACCAACCTCGGCCTCGATCTGGCGGGCCGCGAACGGCTCTCGCCTATGCTGAGACCAGAGCGCGAGCCGTTGCTCGTGATCCAGGGCCAGTCCGACGGCATCGTGCCGCCGGAAATGAACGCGGCGTTCGCCGAACGCTTCCCACGGGTAACCCTGTGGAAGGTGGCGGGCGGCCACACCACCGATCGCGCCCGTCCGTTCCTGGTCTCGCGGGCGATGCACTGGTTGGCGCAGATCGCGCAGCACAACATGGGCGTGACGAGTCGAGCCACGCCGCCCGTTTCCCCTACCCCTTAAAGTTGACCCATGGAGTCAAGAAAGAATCCCGACGAAGCAGAGTCGGGCCGCTCGTTTCGGCCTGACATCGAGGGGCTGCGCGCGATCGCGATCGTCGCGGTCCTCCTCTGCCATGCCGGGGTGCCGTTCCTGGCGGGCGGCTACGTCGGGGTCGACGTCTTCTTCGTCATCTCCGGCTTCCTGATCACCAAACTGCTGCTGGGGGAGCTCGACCGCAGCGGCACGATCAGCCTGCGCGGCTTCTACGCCCGTCGCGCCAAACGCCTGCTGCCGCTCTCGGCGATCCTGCTGACGACCGTCGGGATCCTCTCGATGATCCTGCTGTCGCCGCTGCGCAACACCGAAGTCGCCGGCGACATCACCGCCTCGGCGCTCTACATCGCCAACTGGCACTTCGCCGCGCAGTCGGTCGACTACTTCGCCCAGGGCCTCGAACCGAGCCCCGTCCTCCACCTCTGGTCGCTGGCGATCGAGGAGCAGTTCTACCTCGTCTGGCCGGGGCTGATGCTCGCCGTGACCTGGTTTTGGCGCCGCCGCGGGAAATCGGTGCGGCCGGTGCTCTGGGTCGCGCTGGCGCTGATCCTCGCGGGCTCGCTCATCTACGGCGTCGTCCTCACCGACGACAAACCGGCCTTCGCCTACTTCGACACCTTCGCCCGCGCCTGGGAGCTCGGGCTCGGCGCGGCGCTCGCCCTCGCCGGGGTGGTGAAGCTGCCGAAGCTCAGCGCGGTGGCGCTCGGCTGGGTCGGCGTCGCGGCGATCGTCTACGCCAGCTTCTTCTTCACCGCGGAAACGTCGTTCCCGGGGACGGCGGCGCTGATCCCATGCCTCGGCGCCGCGGCGCTGATCCTCTCCGGCACGGCGCTGGCCGAGACGGTGGGCGGCGTGACCGGGTTCAAGGCCGGGGCCGGCTGGATCCTCGCCCTGCCGCCGGTCCGCTACGTCGGCCGCATCTCCTACTCCTGGTACCTCTGGCACTGGCCCTTCCTCGTCTTCGCCGCGGCGATCTGGGGGCCGCGCCTCGGGGTCGCCGCCGGCCTCGCCGCGGTCGCCGCCTCCTGGGTGCCGACGCAGCTCACCCACATGCTGGTCGAGGACCCGGTGCGCCGCGCGCCCGCGCTGAAACGGCTGCCGAACCGGGCGCTCGCGCTGGGCCTCGCCTGCACGCTGATCGCGGTCGGCGTCGGGATCGGCCTGCGCGCCGCGCAGCCGTCGATCAGTACGGCGAAGATCTCCGACGTCCCCGGCGCCGCGGCGCTGCCCCAGCAGCCGACCCCGCAGGAAACGGCGACGGCCCTGCGGCCTAACCCGTTGAAGGCGCGCGCCGACCGCGGCCGCAGCTTCTACGAAGGCTGCATGGTGGGGATCCCGAGCACCCACTCGAACCGGTGCTTCTACGGCGACCCGCACGGTGAAAAAACGATCGTGCTCTTCGGCGACTCACACGCGATGCAGTACTTCCCGACGGTCGAGGAAATGGTCGAAAACCACAACTGGCGACTGATCGTGTTGACCAAGGCGGAATGCCCGCCGGAGGAACTCGAAGTCAAAAGCATGATCGAAGACCGCGAGTACTCACAGTGCGACGAATGGCGCCAGGGCGCGCTCGAACGGATCGAAACGGGTGACGAAAACACCACCGTGATCATGAGCGGGGACACCGAATACACCCCCTACGGTCCGGAAGGCGAAGAGCTGAGCGGCGACGCCGCGGCGGAAGCGATGGAAGCCGGCTACCTGCGAACGATCAAACGGATCCAGGCGGCGGGCCCGCGCACGGTCGTCATCCGCGACAACCCGACCTCGACCGAAGACGTCCCCAGCTGCGTCTCCGAAGACATCGAGCACCTCGGCCGCTGCGCCTTCCCCCGCAAGATCGAATGGGACCGCGAATACGACGTCCGCGCCGCCGAACGCTCCCCCAACACCCACCTCGTCTCATTCATCGCCGACATCTGCCCCGGCGAAATCTGCCGCGCCGTGATCGGCAACGCCCTCACCTACCGCGACAAAGACCACCTCACCGCCACCTTCGCCCGCACCCTCGAGCCGATGCTCGAAAGCGATTTCCGCGAAGACGGCCTTCTGTAGCTCGTCCCGGGGGGAGAACCTCGCTGCCTCGCGCCCTTAGAAGGGCGTGAGGTTCACGCACCACGCAAGGAACAAGCTCCGGGGTCGGAAACTGAGGGGATGGCCGAAAGAAGCCGAATCCGTTGTGGAAAACCCGATCGGAAAAAGTGTCGGGAGGAGTGGCAATCCGCGCTACCTTGGATACGTCGCCGTGGTGCTCGTCTGGGTGGTCGTGGCGAGCGACGAACCGGACCTGATCGTCACCGTGTTTCCGGAGGAGAGAGGATGAAAGTCGACTACGACAGTGAGGGCAGATCGCTCCTCTTCGAGTTTGGAGACGCGGAGGACTACGACCGTGTCAAGGAGTTGTCGGGCGGCGAATGCATCGTGTGGGTTCGCGCCGACCGTGCGGTGAGCATCCAATTGCTCTCTGCCGACAGGGACATCGCAGCACTCGATGAAGCCGCCGATACCTTCGATCTTGACGCCGAAGGCTTGAGGGCGGCGGCCCATGCCGCGCTCGCCGCCCCCGACCGCGAGATCACGATCGAGATCGGCCAGAAGCGCCTCGTCGGGACCGAAGCGCGCGCCGCCTGACTGGGATTACTCCCCGGTCGGGTTGACCAGGAAGTCGGAGGAGGCGAGCCGATGCTCGAAAGCGATTTCCTCGAAGACGGCCTTTTGTAGCTCTCGCCGGGGGTGAATCGAACCTGCCCGCGCCCTTAGGCGTGGGTGAGGTTGACGAGAAAGGCAAAGAACGGATTACCTTGGATCGAAGGCACCGCTGAGGAAGCGGAATCCGTTGTCGAAAAATGTTTCGGAAAAGATTTCGATCATGAGGGGAACCCGCGCTACCGTGGATTCATCGGGGGGCAGCGATGCCGAGTGGTGGTCGCCCTCGACGATCCAGATCTGATCATCTCCATCCACCGCAGGAGGCGGCGATGAAAGCTTTCTATGACAGCGAGGCCGACGCGCTCCAAATCCACTTCACGGAGCCACCACGTGTCGGTTATGCCGAAGATGTGGAAGGCGACGGGACCGCCTGTTTCGTCGAAATCGACGACAACGACGAGAAGGTGGGAGTCGAGCTCCTCTACACCAAGAGGTACTTCCACTTTCTCGCGGTGGCGGCCAAGCAGTATGACCTCGACATCGACGCGCTCAAGGCCGCCGCAGCCGCGGCGCGAGCCGCGCCGATGCGCTACGTGACGGTCGAGGTCGGGGCGCCGGCCGCCGCCTGACCGGGGACTTACTCCCCGGTCGGGTTGATCAGGAAGTCGGTTTTTGAGGAGTCCGAGAACTTGATCCAGCAGTGGTCGGGCGGGACGTCGGCGACGTCCATCAGGGCCTGCGAGATGCGTTTGGCGATCTCGGTCTTCTGCTCATCGGAGCGACCCTCGTACCAATGGACCTCGACGAATGGCATGGGCGGGAGGGGCGCCGCCGTTAGGCGAGCGCCGGCTCCAGTTCGGCCTCAAGACGACGCTTCGGCATCGCGCCGACGATTTTCTTCGTCATCTGACCGTCTTTGAAGAGGATCATCGTCGGGATCGACAGCACTTCGTACTGCGCCGCCGTCTGCTGGTTCTCGTCGACGTTGAGGCTGAGGATCGTCAGGTCCTCGCGCTCGCCGTCGATCTCCTCGAGAACGGGATGGACGACCCGACAGGGGCCGCACCAGGGGGCCCAGAAGTCGACGAGGACGGCGCCTGAGGCGTCGATTACGTCAGATTTGAAAGTCGCGTCGGTTACGTCGGCCAGATTTCCACTCACGGTGATCGCTCTCCTGGGATCGCGTTGGAAGCGTTTAGAAGTTCAATACTTCAGAAAGTATAGCGCCCTCGTACAACGGTAGTGGGTCAGTTTGAAACCGGAGCGCTTGCTCCGGAGGACTAACCTCCGCTAGCTCTGGAACGGCGGGGCCGGCCCTTCGGACATCCGGTGTTCCTCAGGCTTGTCGGCACGTTTGAGATCGTCGGCCTCGTAGAACCCGTGATCCGGCTCGACCACAAAGGCTACGACCAGGCCGAGAGCACTGATTGCTCCGATCCAGGCCAGCAGCGGAAGGTGGCTGACGATGAAATAGCCCCCGAAGCCGATGATGACCCCAGCGAGCGTGAGAGCGATTGCGGTCCTGCGCATCGAAGTCATGGTAGCCCGGCTCCTGGACCGCCCACCCTCCGAACGTAATGCCTCGCCAGCCAAAGCAGGAGCAGAAGTGAGGCGGCCACGATCCGGTCGAGTCAAAAAGACCGCGTTTTCAAACTGACCCACTACCCGTGCAAGGGCTCCAAGGCTAGCCCTTACCCCGGCCGGCCGGGTCCTCATGCCTCTTCGACCGTCGGCTCGTCGAGCGGCCGCTCGGCCCGCTGGACGTGATGGGAGCCGAAGCGCAGACGGGGCAGTTGGAGCACGGCCTCGGCGACGATCGCGCCGTCCATCTTCGAGTCGCCGGCCCGCCGGTCGCGGAAGACGATCGGCACCTCGACCACCTTGAAGCCGAGCTGGATCGCGCGGTAGGTCATCTCGACCTGGAACGCGTAGCCGCGCACCTCGATCGAGTCGAGGTCGATCGCCTCCAGCACCTCGCGCCGGAAGCACTTGAAGCCGCCGGTCAGGTCGTGTACCTCGACCCCGAGGACGAGCCGCGAGTAGACGCTGCCGCCACGGCTGATCGCCCGTCGCACGACGCCCCAGTCGCTGACCCCGCCGCCGTCGACGTAGCGCGAGCCGATCACCAGGTCGGCGGTCCGCGCCGCGTCGAGCAGCCGCGGCAGGTAGGCCGGATCGTGGGAGAAGTCGGAGTCCATCTCCAGCACCAGCCCCGCCCCGCCCGCGAGCGCCCGCCGGAACCCGGCGATGTAGGCGG
>DAIQOT010000021.1:0-3096 GCA_036787695.1 Solirubrobacterales bacterium
GGTCGCCGCCCGCGCGCTCGCGCGCTCGACCCTGGCGCCGGTGTTGGCGCTGCCGGCCGAGCGTGGCGAGCCGGTGCTGACGACGCTCCGCTCCTGGCTCGACCACGACTTATCGGTGTCGGCCACCGCGGAGGCGCTGTTCGTCCACCGCAACACGGTCAACTACCGGCTGCGGCGCTTCGAGGAGTTGACCGGGCGGGACCTCGCCGACGTCGCCTGGCGCTCGCAGGTGCTGCTGGCGCTGGAAGCGGAGGGGATGTCCGGCGCGAGGTGAGCGTTGGGCGCCGGCACAGGAAACGGCGGCCGGATTTCGTGCTCGGGGCCGTAGCGCGACGGCCGGCCCGGACGTAGCGTTCGAGCCGCACCCGCGGCCAACCCCGGTCGCGCCCCACCCCCCGATCCGAAAGAGGTTCCGCCGTGGCAGACCGTCCCGACACCATCGTCCTGATCCACGGCCTCTGGATGACGCCGCTCGCCTGGGAGCACTGGGTGCCGCGCTACGAGGCGCGCGGATTCAACGTGCTGACGCCAGGCTACCCCGGGATCGGACAGGGCGAAGAGGGCGTCGCCGCACTGCGCGAGGATCCCTCGCCGCTCGCCGACCAGGGCGTGCGCGAGGTGATGGACCACCTGACCGAGGTGGTCGCGGCGATCGAGAACCCACCGATCATCATGGGCCACTCCTTCGGCGGCACCTTCGCCCAACTGCTGGTCGGTGCCGGCTACGGAGCGGCGGGGGTCTCGATCGACGGCGCGCCGACCAAAGGAGTGAAGGCGACGCCGCTCTCGGAGATCCACTCGACCTTCAACGTCCTCCACAACCCGGCCAACCTGCACCGGGCAGTGCCGATCACCGAAGAGCAGTTCCACTACGCCTTCACCAACACGCTCGACCCGGAGCCGGCCAAAGCCGCCTACGACCGCTACCAGGTGCCGGTGTCGGGGCGGATCCTCTTCCAAGGCGGCCTCGCCAACTTCACCCCGCACGCGTCGACGACGTTCGACTACTCCGACGACGAGCGGGCGCCGCTGCTCTGGATCTCGGGCGGCAGCGACCACATCCTGCCGCCGGCGACCCAGGAGGGGAACTACCGGCGCAACGCCAAGCACTCCGAGGCGCTCAGCGCGCACAAGGTCTTCCCCGGCCGCGACCACTTCACCTGCGGCGAGCCCGGCTGGGAGGCGGTCGCCGACTTCGCCCTCGACTGGGCGCTCGCCCCGGTCGCCGGCGAGCTCGAGTAGCGCGGCGGGAGGGGCGTTCGATGGCGACGGAGTGGAGGGAGGTCCACCTCGGCGGGTCGGCGGAGGCAGAGGAGAAGCAGTTCGCCGACCTCGCCCGGCGGTCCGCGCGACGCTCGCCGCTCAGGCGGGGCGGGGACGGAGGCCGTCGAGCAGAAGGTCGAGGGTGCGGTCGAGGCTCGAGTGATCGGGGCTCGCGCCGCCGACGGTGATCAGGCCGATCAGCGAGCGCAGGACGTCGGCGGCCTCCACATCGGCCCGCAGCGTGCCGGCGGCGGCGCCCGCGGCGAGGAAGTCGGCGATCGCCCCGGCGAGGCGCTCCTGCATCTCCGAGCGGACGATCGCGCCGCTGGCGAACATCGCCCGCAGCGTCTCGACCATCCCCTGCTTGCCCTGGACCCACTTGACGAAGCGGTCCATCCAGGCGCGCAGGGCGAGATCGGGCGGCTCGGCGGCGAGCAGTTTGGCGCCGCTCGCGAGCAGGCGGTCGAGCTCCGAGAGGTAGACCGCCTCGACCAGGTCCTCGCGGGTCGGGAAGTTGCGGTAGAGCGTGCCGATGCCGACCCCGGCCCGCTTCGCGACGGCCTCCAGGCTGACCTGCTCGTCGGCCTCGCGGAAGGCCTCGGTGGCCGCGGCGAGCAGCAGCTCGCGGTTGCGTTGTGCGTCGGATCTCGGCATCGAAGTGGAGGTGCCTCCACTTACGTGCTACGGTCGAAGGAGAAAGCGGAGGCTCCTCCGTATCAGTTTAGACCGAACACCTGGACGCGGAGGTAGGCGATGGGCGAGAAGACGTACGAGCTGGCGGGGAAGACGGCGCGACGGGTCGGCTTCGGGTCGATGCAGCTCCACGGCGTGACCGGTCGCGAGTCGCCGCCGGCCGAGGTCGCCGAGGCGATCCTCCGCGACGCGGTAGCCGCCGGCGTCGATCACCTCGACACCGCCCAGTTCTACGGCGGCGGCGAGGTCAACCGGCTGATCCACGCGGCGCTCGCTCCCTACCCCGAGGGCCTGCTCATCGCGTCCAAGGTCGGCGCGGTCGAGACCGCCGGCGGCACCCTGGCCACGGCGCAGAAGCCGGCGCAACTGCGCGAGCAGGTCGAGCAGAACCTGAGCGCGCTCGGGGTCGAGGCGCTCGACCTCGTCTACATCCGCCGCGTCGACCGGGCGCCCGGGCTGATCGCCGAGGGAGACCAGGTCGTCGACCTCGACGATCAGCTGGCCGAGTTCACGGCGCTCCGCGACGAGGGCAAGGTGCGGGCGATCGGCCTCTCCCACGTGTCGCGGGCCCAGGTCGAGGCGGCGCTTCCGGCGGGCATCGCGGCCGTGCAGAACTGGTACGGGCTGCTGAACCGCAAAGACGAGCCGGTGCTCGAGCTCTGCGCCGCCAACGGCGTCGCCTGGGTCCCGTTCTTCCCGCTCGGCTCGGCCTTCAGCGAGAGCCCCCACTTCGCCGGCCTGCGCCACGTCCGCGACGTCCCCGAGGTCCGGGAGATCGCCGCCGAGCTCGACGCGACCCCGGCCCAGGTCGGGCTCGCCTGGCTCCTCGCCCACACGCCGAAGTCCCTCCTCATCCCCGGCACCGCCGACCCCGAGCACCTGCGCGAGAACCTCGCCGCGGCCGACCTCGAGATCCCCGCCGCCGCGATGTCCCGTCTCGACTCCCTCACCTAGAAAGCAAGTCTGGGCTTATTAGTTTAGCCTGAAGGTATGGCCAAGACGACGACGCGGGCGACGAAGACCACCGAGGCGCTCGCGAGCGAACTCCGGATCGGGGTCGGGATGCTGCTGCGGCGGCTGCGGCAGGCGCCGACCGGGGACGACCTGACGCTGCCGGAGGGCTCGGCGCTCGCGCGGCTC
>DAIQOT010000021.1:3106-26859 GCA_036787695.1 Solirubrobacterales bacterium
GGTGGCCCGCACCTCGATGCGGCCGTCGACCGCGTCGGAGCTGGCCAAGCGGGAGCAGATCTCGCCGCAGTCGATGGGCGCGACGACCGCGGCGCTCGAGGCGCGCGGGCTGGTCCAGCGGACCGCCGACCCTGACGACGGCCGGCGCCAGATCCTCTCCCCCACCGAGGCCGGCCACGCGGCGCTCCGCGACCGCCGCAACGCGAAGACCGAACTGATGGCCGCCGCCCTCGACGCCGAGTTCAGCGCCGAGGAGCTCGAGCGACTGCGCGCCGCGGCGCCGCTGATCGAGCGGCTCGCCCAGAGCATTTGACCGCGGCCCGGGCAGACGACCGTCCCCTCGGGGACGGCTACAAGTGGACGGCGCTGGCCAACACGACCGCCGCCGTCTTCATGTCGACGCTCGACGGCTCGATCGTCCTGATCGCGATGCCGGCGATCTTCCGCGGCATCCACCTCGACCCGCTGGCGCCGGAAAACATCGTCTTCCTGCTCTGGATGATCATGGGGTACCGGCTGGTGCAGGCGGTGCTCGTGGTCAGCGTCGGCCGGATGGGCGACATGTACGGGCGGGTGAAGATCTACAACGCCGGCTTCGTCGTCTTCACCGGCGCCTCGATCCTCCTCTCCTTCGACCCGCTGACCGGGCAGAGCGGCGCGCTCTGGCTGATCGGCTGGCGACTCCTGCAGGCGCTCGGCGGCTCGATGCTCACCGCCAACTCGGCGGCGATCCTCACCGACGCCTTCCCCGCCGAGCAGCGCGGCTTCGCCCTCGGCACCAACCAGGTGGCGGGGATCTCGGGGCAGTTCATCGGCCTCGTCGCGGGCGGGCTGCTGGCGGCGGTCGACTGGCGCTTGGTCTTCTGGGTCAACGTCCCGGTCGGCATCTTCGGCACCCTCTGGGCCTACTGGAAACTGAGGGAGACGAGCGCCCGCGGCGGCGGCAAGATGGACTGGTGGGGCAACCTCACCTTCGCGATCGGGCTCGGCGCGATCCTCGTCGGCGTCACCTACGGGATCCAGCCCTACGGCGGCCACACGATGGGCTGGACGAACCCGATGGTGCTGGCGACGCTGATCGGCGGCGCGGCGCTGCTGGCGGCGTTCGCGGTGATCGAGACGCGGGTCGCCGAACCGATGTTCCAACTCTCGCTGTTCAAGATCCGCGCCTTCACCGCGGGCAGCATCGCCGGCTTCCTCGCCGCGGTCGCCCGCGGTGGGCTGCAGCTGATCCTGGTGATCTGGCTGCAGGGAATCTGGCTGCCGCTGCACGGCTACAGCTACACCGACACGCCGCTCTGGGCGGGCATCTACCTCCTCCCGCTGAGCGCCGCCTTCCTCTTCGCCGGGCCGATCTCGGGGAACCTCTCGGACCGCTACGGCTCGCGCGGCCTGGCGACCGGCGGCATGGTCGTCTTCGGCGCCAGCTTCATCGGCCTGATGCTGCTGCCGGTGAACTTCCCCTACTGGGCCTTCGCCGCGCTGATCTTCGCCAACGGGATCGGCGTCGGCATGTTCAGCTCCCCCAACTCGTCGTCGATCATGGGCAGCGTCCCGGCCTCCCAGCGAGGCGCCGCCTCGGGGATGCGCTCGACCTTCCAGAACACCGGCACGGCGCTCTCGATCGGGATCTTCTTCTCGCTGATGATCGGCGGCCTGTCGAGCAGCCTCTCCGGCGCGCTCTCCTCGGGCCTCACGCAGCACGGCGTCGCGCCGAACGTCGCCCACCACATCGCCGGCCTGCCGCCGGTGTCGACCCTCTTCGCCGCCTTCCTCGGCGTCAACCCGATCCACCACCTGCTCGCGGTCGAAGGCGCGCTCGGCTCGATCTCCGAATCCAGCCGCGCCCTCCTCACCGGCAAGCACTTCTTCCCCGAGCTGATCGCGGCGCCGTTCCACGACGGCCTCGTCGTCGTCTTCGGCGTCGCCGCGGTGCTGGCGGCGATCGCGGCGGCGGCGTCATGGCAGCGCGGCGGCGGCCCGATCGTCCACGCCTCGCCCGACATCCCCCAGACCATCGACTCCGAAGGAGAGCCTTGATGAGCGACACCACCGACACCCCGAAGCTCGACCCGAAACGCACCGCGCTGTTGGTGATGGACTACCAGCCGGGGATCCTCGAACGGGTCGAAGATCCCGACGCGCTGACGGGGAAGGCGCGCGCCGCGATCGACACCCTGCGCGAGGCCGGCGCGACGATCGGCTACGTCCGCGTCGCCTTCACCGAGGAGGAGCTCGACGCGATGCCCGAGACCGCCGGGATGGCGCGGGTGAAGGCGATGCCCGCCGGCTCGATGGGCGCCGATTCGCCCGCGACCCAGGTCGACGAGCGGGTCGCGCCGGCCGCCGGCGACATCGTCGTCCGCAAGGTGCGGGTCGGCGCCTTCGGCACCACCGACCTCGACCAGCAGCTGCGGGCGCGCGGCGTCGACACCCTCGTGCTCGCCGGGATCAGCACCAGCGGCGTGCTGCTGTCGACGGTCCGCGACGGCTACGACCGCGACTACCGGCTGCTCGTCCTCGCCGACGCGAGCGCCGACCCGCAGCCGGGCGTCCACGAGTTCCTCACCGAGACGCTGTTCCCGCGTCAGGCCGAGGTGATCGAGGTGGCGGACCTGGAGGCGCTGCTCGCCTGAGCGCGGCCCGGGGGGCGCCGCGCCGGCTCAGGCGGCGCGCGCTCCTGGTGCGGCGGTCGCGGCCTCCGCGTCGAGATCGACGATGACGTGGGTCATCGGCAGGTCGACCTCGCGGCGCGTGCGCTCGACCACATCGTGCTCGAGCCAGCGCGACTCGCCGGGTGGCAGAGTCGAGATGACGATCTCGTCGGCGGGGAAGACGCGGAGGGCGTCCTCGATCGCCATGTTCGGGTCGGGGTCGCCGACCTCGGCGCGGACCTCCACCCCGACCCCGCGCAGCGCCGCGACCGAGCGGTCCATCCGCTCCCGCGCCGCGTCCATGCCCTTGTCGACGTCGGAGGCCCAGCGTTCGGCGCGCGAGCCGACCATCCCCGGGCAGACCAGCATCACCTCGCACTCGTTGCCGCGGCAGCGGTTGGTGATCTCCTCGAGCAGCTCGCGGCCCGCGGCGGTCTGGTTGGCGACGACGAGGACGCGCCGCGTGCTGTCGGGGTTGCGCCGGGTGCGGACCTCGCGCGGCTCGCTCCCCCGCGTCCCCCGCCAGGCGAACCAGACGCCGACGGCGATCAGCACCGCCGCCAGCAGGATCCCCCAGATCGGACTCGTGATCAGGGTGAGTGCGACCACCAGGGCCGCCGCTGCCACGAGAACGATCACGAGGGGGAAGACATCCGCCTCGCTACGAAGCGGGTTGTGCATAGGGCGATTGTAGCCGCTGTCACTAGCTCTGGCTACCAATTTTTAAGTTCGGGGACCGTGACCGGCGGGGCGCCTAGGTCGGCCACGCGCCTGCGAAGATCGGCCGGTGAAGATCGGCACCCCCTTCGGCGAGTTCCCCTTCGTCTACCGGAAGATCGAACGGCGCGATGATGGCGTCGCGATCGTCGGCACCGTCGCCGGGGTCGACTCGCGAGTGGTCTTCGACAGGGACGACGCGAGGCGCGGCGCGATCGCACTCGGCGTTCCTCTCGCGGCACTGGCGGTGCTGGTGCTCGCCCGCGGCCGATGCCGCTGAGGCCGACTCCGCCGTTCGCCCGTCGCGTCAGGCGGTGACGGACTTCAGCTCGGCGAGCGCGTCGCGGAGGAGTTTGCGCAGGTCCTGGCCGTGGGGGTCGTCGGTCCAGCGATCGAAGGCGACGCGGAGGACCGACATCCCGGCGTCGGCGGCGAGGCCCGCGGCGGGTTCGGCGACGCCGCGTTCGCCTAGCGCCGCGGCGACGGAGCCCGAGAGGCTCGCGAGCTTCGCCCGCTCGCGTTCCTGCAGCTCGGGGTTGGCGTCGAGGAGCGCCTGGCGTTTGCCGGCGCGGTCGGGGATCTGCTCGAAGATGGCGGCGGCCGCGTCGAGGCCGGCGGCGACCGCGTCGAGCGGCGAGGCTTTCGCGGGCGCGTCGAGGACGCCTTTGATCACCGTCCCTTCGAAGATCTCCGAGCCGGAGAAGAGCACCTCGCGCTTGTCACTGAAGTAGCGGAAGAAGGTGCGCTTGGTGAGGCCGGCGCGCTCGGCGATGTCGGCGACGGTGGTGCCCTCGTAGCCGCGCTCGCCGAAGAGCTCCATCGCCGCTTCCTCGAGCCGCCCTTTCGAACCTGGTGCCCATCTACTCATGTGCCGATTGTAGTGATGACACCGCGTGACATGGGAGTGCTACGCTGATGGCACCAAGTGACATCGAGGCTCCCGACGGAGCCCGCTGCCGACCTGGACCACTTCCCACCACGATTCTTGGAGGTTCAACATGCGCGTATTCGTCACCGGCGCGTCCGGCCACATCGGCAGTCCCGTCGTCGCCGAGCTGCTCGAGGCGGGGCACGAGGTCGTCGGCCTCGCCCGCTCCGACGACTCGGCCGCGAAGATCGAGGCGGCCGGCGCCGAGGTCCGGCGCGGCGATCTCGACGACCTCGACGGCCTCAAGGCGGCGGCGAGCGAGGCCGACGGCGTCATCCACCTGGCGTTCAAGCACGACCTGATGGCGATCGGCGACATGGAGGGCGCGATCGGTTCCGACATGGCGGCGGCGCAGGCGTTCGGCGACGCCCTCGCCGGCACCGACAAGCCTTTCGTCAACACCAGCGGCACGCTGATGCTGGCGATGATGAACCTCGGCCGCACCGGCACCGAGGACGACCGCTCGCCGGGCGGCCACCGCGCCGACGTCGAAAACGCGACGCTGGCGCTCGCCGACCGTGGCGTGCGCTCCTCCGTGATCCGCCTCTCCCCCCTCGTCCACAGCGACCTCGATAAGCACGGCTTCGGCCCGACCCTGATCGGCATCGCCCGCGACAAGGGCTTCGCCGGCTACCCCGGTGAGGGCGCGAACCGCTGGCCGGCGGTCCACACCCTGGACGCCGCGACCCTCTACCGCCGCGCGGTCGAGTCGGCCCCCGCCGGCACGATCCTCCACGGCGTCGGCGACGAAGGAGTCCCGACCCGCGAGATCGCCGAGGCGATCGGCCGCGGCACCGGCCTCGAGGTCAAATCGATCCCCGAGGACGGCCTCGCCGACTACTTCAGCTTCCTCGCCGGCTTCATCACACTCGACGACCCGACCTCCAACGCGAAGACCCGCGAGCTGCTCGACTGGGAGCCCACGCACCCGGGCCTGATCGACGACTACGCCGCCGGGCACTACTTCGCCTAGAGCGCTCTGAGGGCGAGATCCTGGGGACCCCCTCACTCACGAACAGCGTGGAGGTTCGTTCGGGGGTCCCCAGGATCTCGCTGCCGGTCCGAAGCCGAAGGACGCCGTGCTCCCGCTCGCTGAGGAACTCCCGGTCCGGCATCGGGTGCGGAGGGCGGCCGGGCTCCTGAACGAACCTCCCCGCAGTTCGTGAGGGAAGGAGCCCGGACGCCCTCCGCTTCGCTTAGCCGAGAACGGCGGTCGCGCCCCCGTCCACAGCGACGTTCGCGCCGGTGATGTAGCTGGCGCGGGGTGAGGCGAGAAACACGATCGCCTCGGCGATCTCCTTCGGCTCGGCGGTGCGGCCCAGCTTGGTGAGGCCGGTGACGAAGCCGAGTTCGTCCTCGCCCATGGAGGAGGTGCCGCCGGTGACGGTCGGGCCGACGGTGACGGCGTTGGCGCGGACGCCGAAGCCGGCGAACTCGGAGGCCCAGGTGCGGGTCAGGGACGCGAGGGCAGCCTTGGTGGCGGCGTAGGCGGAGCTGCCGGCCATGCCGAGCTCGGCGACCATGGTCGAGACGTTGACGATCGCGCCGCCGCGGCCGGCCATCTTCGGCGCCAGCGCCGCGGTGAGGAAGTACGGGGCGCGAACGTTGACGTCGAACATCGCCTCGAAGTTGCCGCGGGTCTCTTGCGGCGTCGGCTTGAAGTCGAAGATCCCGGCGTTGTTGACGAGGATGTCGATCTCGCCCGCCTCCTCGGCGAGCGCCGCGATCGCCTCGAAGTCGGCGAGGTCGGCGGCGATGAAGCGCGCCTTGCCGCCTGCCGCCTCGATCTCGGCGACGACCTCCGCCCCACGCCCCGCGTCGCGGCCGCTGATCACAACCTCGGCGCCGAGCCCTGCCAACTGCTTCGCCACCTCGCGTCCGATCCCGGAAGTTCCTCCCGTCACCAATGCCTTCTTGCCTTCGAGTTCCATCGTGATCCCTTCGTTTCGGTCTGACTCAAGTTTGGATTGCGCGATCCAGACTTGCACGTCGTTTCTGGATTGTCAAATCCAAAATGGGCGCTACCATTGGTCGATGGCACCGAAGGGCAAGACGAAAGCGGCCGCGAGCAGGAAGAAGACGCCGGCGGTGGAGGCACCCGCGAGCGCGGCACCGCGGCTCACCCGCAAGGGCGAAGAGACGCGCGAGCGGATCGTCTCGGCGGCGGCGGGGCTGATCTTCGAGCGCGGCGTCGCCGGCACCAGCATCGAGGACGTCAAGGACGCGGCCGGGGTCTCGAGCTCGCAGCTCTACCACTACTTCGCCGACAAGCAGGCGCTGGTCCACGCGGTGATCGCGCACCAGTCGAACGCCGTGATCATCGCCCAGGAACCGCTGCTCGGCAAGCTCGACAGCATCGACGCCCTGCGCGCCTGGCGCGACCAGGCGGTGGCGATCGAGATCCAGCTTCAGTGCAAGGGCGGCTGCCCGATCGGCACCCTCGCCGGGGAGCTCGCCGAGGCCGACCCCGACGCCCGCGCCGACATCGCCGCCGGCTTCGCCCGCTGGGAGGAGCAGATCGCCCTCGGCATCTCCGCCATGCACGACCGCGGCGAGCTACCGGCCGACGTCGACCCCGACCGCCTGGCCCTCGCCCTCCTCGCCGCCCACCAGGGCGGCCTGATCCTCACCCAGGTCCGCCGCGACCCGGCCCCGATCGAAGCGGCGCTCGACGCGATGATCGACCACGTCGCCGAGCTCCGGGCCGCGGCCTAGCGCACAGGGTGCGCACGTTCGCACCGCACCGCGCCGGCGGTGACGAGGACTTCGTCGAGGCGATTCAGGCGGGCGATGAAACGCGCTTCGCATTCTTCGGCGACCGCGTCCGGAGCGCCCATGAGGCGCTCGCTTCAATTTCGAGCGCGTTGAGTCGCTGGGCTCCACGCAGGAGGATCGTCGGCCCGGCGGGAGGTTCGCGTTCGGCGGCCAGTTCTTCGGCGGCTGTGCTGATCGCCCCCTCGGCCCGCGCGAAGGTCAGGTAGAGGATGCGTTCCGAGCGGCAGCTCGGCCGCAGCTTCGTGCTCGCCAGGCTGCCTTCGCCCTTGACGATCACGGTGATGTTGCAGCCCGTGCTCAAGGTCTGGGTGCGACCACGGCCGTAGAAGGAGCAGCGGATCTTGTAGCGGGACGAGCGCGCGCAGCCCTGGAAGCTGAGCAGGGAGATCAGCGGGTTGCGGCCGTTGTAGCGGCGCGCCTTCGCCGTCGCCGCGCTTCTCGCGACGGCCTTGTTCAACTTCGGGGGCGCCTTGGGCTTTTCGTGGATCACCGGAGGTGGCGGTTCTTCGATCGTTCCGCCCGGCGAGTACGAACAAGGACAAGGCAGGTCCTCACAGGCGATCCCGTCGCTGTCGGCGTCGAGGTTGTACGGGTCACCGGGCAGCAGGTATTCCTCGGCTTCGGCCTGATTGGCGAAGTCGGCGCAGTCGTAGTCACGCCGATGCGCCGACGCTCCCGGCGCCTGCGCCGCCAACCCGACCACGATCATCGCGACGGACGCGAGCACCACCCTCAGCCATCTCCCCATGCGACGAACCTAGGTCCGCAATCGGAGCCAAAGTCGTCTCAGTTCCGTGCGCCGCTCATGTTGATGGGCCGAAAACCGGACATATAGGGAGGTTTTCGGCCCATCAACATCGGGGTGTGGCGGAGGTGGGTCAGCCGGTGTTGCGGAGGCCGGCCGCGATGCCGTTGACGGTGAGGAGGAGGGCTCTCGCGAGGTCGGGGACGCGCTCGTCGGGGGCGTCGCCGCGGGAGGACTCCTCGCGCCAGCGCTCGAGCAGGCTCACCTGGAGGTAATGGAGGGGGGCGAGGTAGTCGTCGCGGACGCGGAGGGTGCGGGCGAGGTCGGGGTTCGAGTCGAGGAGCTCGGCGCCGCCGGTCAGGCGGAGGACTTCGCGGACGGTCAGCTCGTGCTCTTCCTGGATCACGCCCCAGGGGCCCTTGAGGTCGTCGGGGACGAGGCGGGCGACGTAGTGGGCGGCGATCTCGAGGTCGGTCTTGAAGAGGGTCATCTCGATGTTGGAGAGGAAGGTGGTGAAGAAGCGCCAGCCGCCGCGGTCTCCCCCGGCCATCGCCGCCAGCTCGTCGTCGAGGCCCGCGGCGCGCGCCGCCGCGAGGCCGCTGCCGACGCCGAACCAGCCGGGGACGATCTGGCGGCTCTGGGTCCAGCCGAAGACCCAGGGGATCGCGCGCAGGCCGGCGATGCCGCCGCCGGAGTCGGGCCGGCGCGCCGGGCGCGAGCCGAGGTGGAGCTCGGCGAGCAGCTCGACCGGGGTCGAGGCGAGAAAGTAATCGGGCAGCAGAGGGTCCTCGACCAACTCGCGGTAGCGGTCGAACGCGGCGCCCTCGACCGCGTCCATCGTCTCACTCCACCGCTCCAGGGTCGGCGCGTCGAGCCGCGGGCGGCGGTGCAGCACCGTCGCTTCCAGCGCCGCCCCGAGGGAGAGCTCGAGGTTTTCCCGCGCCAGCTCGGGCAGCAGGTACTTGTCGGAGATCACCTCGCCCTGCTCGGTCACCTTGATCTCACCGTCGAGCGTCCCCGGCGGCTGCGCCAGGATCGCGTCGTGGGTCGGGCCGCCGCCGCGCGCCACCGTGCCGCCGCGCCCGTGGAAGAGCCGCAGCCGCACGCCGTGCTCGGCGGCGACGTCGCGCAGGCGCTGCTGGGCGCGGTGGACCTGCCAGCTCGACGCGGTGATCCCGCCCTCCTTGTTGGAGTCCGAGTAGCCGAGCATCACCTCCTGCACGTCGCCGCGCAGCGCCAGGATCCGTCGATAGCTCGGGTCGGCGAGCAGTTCGGCGAGGAACTCGTCGGCGCGGCGGAGCTCCTCGAGCGTCTCCAGCAGGGGCACGAAGCCGAGCGCGGCGAAGGCGGGCTCGCCGAGGTCGAGGAGCCCCGCTTCGCGGGCGAGTAGCGCCGGCGCCAGCACGTCGTCGACCCCTCGGCACATCGAGATCACGTAGGACTCGACGCAGGCCGGGCCGTAGAGCTCGTGGGCGCGGCGGATCTCGGCGAAGGCGCCGTAGGTACGGGCGGCGCCGTCGTCTAGAGGTGGCGGGTCGGGGGCCAGCGGGCGCCGCGAGGCGAGCTCCGCCGAGAGCACTTCGCGCCGCTCCTCCCGCGCCAGCTCCATATAAGGGACCTCGATTTCGCCGAGCCGGTCGAAGAGCTGGGCGAGCGCGGCGTGGTGGACCGAGGCCTCCTCGCGCACGTCGAGCGTCGCCATCCGCAGCCCGGTCGAGGCGATCGCCCGCATCGCCCGCGCCACCCGGCCCGCCGCGACGAGCCCGCCCTTGTGGGCTTCGAGCGATTCCTGGATCAGCCCCAACTCGGCGAGCAGCGCCCGCTCGTCGAGGTAGTCGAGGCCAGGCTGGTGAGCGCCGCCCGCTGCGATCCGGCGGCGGGTGTTGGCGAGCTTCTCGCGCACGCAGGTCAGCTTCAGCCGGTAGGGCTCCTCCGCGTTCAGCCGCCGGTAACGAGGGTCGAGGCCGGGCAGCGCCTCGAGGTCCTCGGCCAGGGACGCCTCCAGCTCAGGCGTCGCCGGGGCGATCCGGGTCGAGACCGAGAGGTCGCCGCGCAGCTCGTCGATCAGCGCCGCCGCGCGGCGAGCGCCGTGCTCGTGCTGGAGCGCCAGGACGGCGCGGGTGTCGGCCGGGCCGACGGTCGGGTTGCCGTCGCGGTCGCCGCCGATCCAGCTGCCGAGCGCGAACGGCGCCGGGTCGAGCGGCGGCTCGAGCCCGAGCTTGCGCAGCTGCACGGTCAGTTCTTCGAGCACGTCGGGGATCGGACCGGCCGCCAGCTCGTCGAAGTAATAGACCGCGTTGCGCGCCTCGTCGAGCACCTCGGGACGGGCGACGCGGATCTCGTCGGTCTGCCAGAGCAGGTCGATCAGCTCTTCCAGCCGGGTCATCGTCCGGACGGTCGCGGCATCGTCGCCGTCGGCGGCCTCGAGATCGTCGAGCAGCCCCGCCAGCTCGCGCAGCTTGGCGAGGACGGTGCGGCGCGCCGCCTCGGTCGGGTGCGCGGTGAATACCGGCCGCACGTGGAGTCGGCCGACCAGCTCGCGCAACTCGGCGGTGTCGCCGGCGCCCGAGTCCTCGGCGCCGATCCGCGCGACCGCCTCGGCCAGCCAGCCACCGCCGGCCTCGCGCCGGCGCGCCGCCCAGTCGCGGCCGCGGTGGACCTGCTCGGCGACGTTGGCGAGGTGGAAGTAGGTGGTGAAGGCGCGCGCGAGGCGGCGCGCGGTGGCGGGATCGGCGCTCGCCAGCGCCTCCGCCGCGGCGGCGCGATCGTCGCGGATCGCCAGCCGCACCATCTCCACCCGCTCGAGCATCGCCTCGCCCTCCTGGCGCACCAGCGTGCGCCCCAGGGCGTCGCCGAGGTCACGGATGTCACGGCGGAGGAGGCGGCGGTCGGGCATCAGTTGACCCGGAGAGTAGCTTTGGGTCGATGCAAGAGGTCCGTGTCGTCCGTCTCGAACCGTTTCCAGATCTCGATGATGAGGTCGTCTACCCCCGGCTGACCGAGCGCAAGCTCGAGTGGCTGGAGAAGGTGATGAACAAGAAGGGTGGCGAACGCCGCACCTTCCAGGAGGGTGACGTCCTCTACGAGCACGCCGTCCGCGACGCGCCGTTCTTCGTCCTGCTGACCGGGCGGGTCGAGTTCGTCGACCGCAAGCCGGGCAAGGACGTCCACGTCGCCGCCGCGACCGCGGGCACCTACATCGGCGATATCGCCGCCTTCACCGGCGAGCCGACGATCAGCGCCGCGGTCGCCACCGAGGAGACCGAAGCGCTCGTCTTCGAGCGCGAGTCGCTGCGTGAGATGGTCGCCGGTTGGCCCGAGTTCGGCGAACAGATCTTCCGCACGCTGCAGGCGCGGCGCGCCTGGCACGAAGAAAAAGGCTACGGCGTGCTGCGGCTGATCGCGCCGCAGAGCTCGCGCCGGTCCTTCGAAGTGCGCGACCTGCTCGAACGCAACCTGTTCCCGGTCCACTGGTACGACGTCGACACCGACCCCGAGTCGGACGAGATGCTCAAATGGCTCGAGATCCCGAAGGAGGAAACGCCGATCCTCCTGCACGCGCGGACGGTGATGCGGAACCCGTCGCCGGCGCAGGTCGCGCGTGAGCTCGGGCTGCGCGCCGAGGTCGACGGGCAGCGCTTCGATCTGGTCGTCCTCGGTGCCGGGCCGGCCGGGCTGGCGGCGGCGGTCTACGGCGGCTCGGAGGGCCTGCGGACGCTGGTGGTCGAGTCCTGGGCGCCGGGCGGCCAGGCCGGGACGAGCACGCGGATCGAGAACTACCTCGGCTTTCCGACCGGGGTCAGCGGCCGCGAGCTGACCACCAAAGCGACCCTGCAGGCGCGCCGCTTCGACGCGACGCTCTCCAGCTACCACCGCGCGGTCGAGCTCGCCGACGGCCCCGAAGGGCTGGTGCGGATCGACCTCGACGACGGCCAGCACGTGCTGGCGCGCTCGCTGGTGATGGCGACCGGCGCGCGCTGGCGCGAGCTGCAGGCGGCGGGCGTCGACCGCTTCCGCGGCGCGGGCGTCTACCACGCGGCGATGCCGGCCGAGGTCGAGCGCTCGCGCGACAAAGACATCGTCGTGATCGGCGGCGGCAACTCCGCCGGGCAGGCGGCGGTCAGCCTCTCGCAGAAGGCGCGCAGCGTGCGCGTCATCGTCCGCGGCGCGGCGCTGAAGACGACGATGTCGAGCTACCTGGTCGAACGGATCGAACGTTCACCGCGGATCGAGGTCCTGACCGAGACCGAAGTGGTCGAGATCAAGGGCAGCGCGGTGGTCGAGTCGGTGACGCTGGAGGGGCCGGACGGCTCCCGCCACGACGTCGACACCAGCGCGGTCTACGTGATGATCGGCGCCGACCCCTGCACCGAGGTCAGCGACGGGATGCTGGCGGTCGACGAGGCGGGGTTCCTGCTCTGCGGCGACGGCGCGCACCAGTGCGTCGGCCACATCGCCTGGCCGCTGTCCTCCCGCGAGCCGGCGCTGCTGGAGACGGTGCGCCCCGGCGTCTTCGCCGCGGGCGACGTGCGCGTGGGCGCCTCGAACCGGGTCGCCGGCGCGGTCGGCGACGGCGCCCTGGTCGTCCGCTTCGCCCACCAGCTGCTCAGCGACGACACCCCCGCGAACGTCCCGACGCCGAGCTAGATCCGCTCCAGCACGACGATCGGGATCGTGCGGTCGGTTTTCTCCTGGTAGGCGTCGTAGTCCGGCCAGGCCTCGACCATCTTCTGCCACATCCGCGGCTTCTCCTCGTCGGTCGCGATCCGGGTGTTCGCTTTGAAGCGGTCCCCTTTGACCTGCACTTCGACCACCGGCTCGGCCTCGAGGTTGAGGAACCAGGCCGGGGGCGCCGGAGCGCCGCCCTTCGACGCGACGATCAGGTAGTCGTCGCCATCGGGCTCGAAGATCAGCGCGTTGGAGCGCTCCTCACCGGACTTTCGCCCCTTGGTGAAGAGCACGAGGATTTTCGTCCCGTTGCGCCAGGAGTACCCCTCCTCGCCATCGGTCTCGATGTAGCGCTGGACGTGTGCGTCGCCGTAAAGCTCTGATTGGGCCATGGCAGAAAGCCTAGCGCCGGGCCGGCGGCGCTACTCGACGTCGGGGTGCTCGATCAGGCGGCGGGGGGGCGGGCCGGGGCGGAGTTTCGAGGCGCCGTCGGGGCGCAGGCCGTCGAGGACGATGCCGAGGTAGCGCTTCCAGAGGTCGGGGCGGAGGCCGGCGAAGGGGGCTTCGCTCACCGAGGCGACGGCGCCCATCAGGAACATCAGGTCCTGGCCCGCGATGTCGCCGCGGACGACGCCGGCCGCCTGGGCCCGGCGCACCAGCTGCGCGGTGAGGTCGAGGACGTGGCCGCGCGGTCCCGCCAGCGCCGGCGAGGCCATGCACTGCTCCTTGGTCGAGTCGCTGATCACGTGGTCTTCGGAGGCGCGCTCGGCCATCTCGTAGAGGAAGCGTTCGACCCCGCGCCAGGGGTCGGCCTCCTCGAGACAGGACGTCGCCACCGCGGCGGCGTCTTCGAGCATCACCGCGACGATCGCGGTGACCAGGTCGTCCTTGGTCGGGAAGCGACGGAAGAGGGTCGCCTCGCCGACGCCGGCGCGCTGGGCGATCTCCGCGGTCGAGGCCTCGAGGCCGCGCTCGGCGAAGACTTCGACCGCGGCGGCGACGATCCGCTCGCGGTTGCGCGCCGCGTCGGCCCGCAGGCCAGGAGTCTCAACCGTCGCCATCGACGGAAGAGTAACCCCCGCCCGCGGCGCGCCCGCGGCGACCACTAGAGCGTCCCTGGGTCGGGCACTAGACCGCGACCGCGGCGGAGATGTCGCCCGACTCGATCCGGGCGACGTCTTTGCGCCGCAGCAGCACCGCGGTGGCCAGCGCTCCGGCGGCGACGAGCGCCGCGGCGACGATGAACGCCGTCTGGAATCCCGACACCAGCGCTTCCTGCTGATCGAGGAAGCTCGGCTTGCCAACGACCCCGCCGAGGAAGCTCGAGGTCTTCGAGTTGGCGATGCTGGAGAGCACCGCCAGGCCGAGCGCGCCGCCGATCTGCTGCGAGGTGTTGAAGATCCCCGAGGCGAGCCCGGCGTCGCGCTCCTCGACGTTGGTCGTCGCGACCAGGGTCAGCGAGACGAAGGTCGCCCCCATCCCGATCGACATCGGGAAGAGGCCGCCGACGACGCCGGGGTAGTGGCCGCCGACCTTGGTCGTCGCGGCGAGCACCGCGAGCCCGGCGGCGGCGACCAGCATGCCGGTCATCAGCACCGGCCGCAGGCCGACTCGGGCGATCAATTTCTCGGCGACGGTCGCGCCGATCGCGATCCCGAAGGTGACCGGCAGGAAGGCGAGGCCGGTGGTCAGCGGCGAGTAGCCGAGGACGTTCTGCAGGTAGAGCGAGGCGAAGTAGAACATCGCGAAGAGGCCGCCGGCGACGAGGAGGAAGACGCCGTTGCCGGTCGCCAGCGAGCGCAGCTTGAACAGCTCCAGCCGCACCAGCGGCGCGGGCGAGCGGCGCTCGATGAAGACGAAGGCGACCAGCAGGGCGATGCCGAGGGCGGCGACGCCGAGCGTCTTGCCCGAGGCCCAGCCCCAGCTCGACGCCTCGACGATCGCGTAGACGAGGGCGACGAGCCCGCCGGTGACGGTGCCCGCCCCGGCCAGGTCGAGGTGGCGCATCGCGCCCTCCTGGACCGAGTTGGGGACCAGTTTCAGGGCGGCGAAGATGATCGCGAAACCGACCGGCACGTTGACGAAGAAGATCCATTCCCAGGAGAGGCTTTCGACCAGGAAGCCGCCGAGCAGCAGCCCGACCGCGCCGCCGCCCGCGGCGACGCCCGCCCAGACTGAGAGCGCTTTGGTGCGTTCGGCGCCCTCGCCGAAGGAGGTGGTGATGACCGAGAGCGCCGCCGGGCTGAGCATCGCGCCGCCGAGGCCCTGGATCGCGCGGCCGATGATCAGCTGCGTCTCCGAGGTCGCCAGGCCGTTGGCCAGCGAGGCCAGCGAGAAGACGACGACGCCGGCGATGAACAGCGTGCGCCTGCCGAACAGGTCGGCGGCGCGTCCGCCGAGCAGCAGGAAGCCGCCGAAGAACAGCGTGTAGGCGTTCACCACCCAGGCCAGCGAGCTGTCGCTGAAGCCGAGATCGTTCTGGATGGCGGGCAGCGCGACGTTCACGATCGTCGCGTCGAGCACGACCATGAACTGGCCGAAGCAGACGACGACCAGCGCGAGCCAAGGATTGAAGTGAGGGTGATCGCTCCGGTTCATGCCGGGCAATCTAGCACGAACCGGAGCGAGCGCTCCGTTAAAGCGGAGTTCCGACTCCGGAGAGTCGTCACACAGGGGTCTGGATCAGAGTTTGAACGGGTGCGAATCGATGTAGTAGAGGTCGGTCAGCTCGCCCGCGTCGACGAAGATGCCGAGGGTTCCGTAGGCATGGCCGAGGTTGAAAGTCGTGACTCCGGCCTTGTTCGCCTTGCGGGCCGCGCCGCCGGACACGGGATAGCCTTCCGATCCGATCGAGACCTTGAACGGGCCTTCGATCCCCTTCACCGTGACCTTCACCTTGCCGCCGCCGAGCACCTTCGCGGTGGCCGTGACGATCCGCTGGATGTTCACTTCTTGGGTGACGGTCGAGAGTTCGCTTTCGCCGTCGCCGACCGCTTCGATGAAGACGGTCTCCTCGGTCTTCGCGGTCACGTTCGGGATCTTGAACTTGCCGTTGGCGGACGACTTCACTTCGATCGTCTTATACGGGGTGATGTCGTAGGCGCCGTTGCCCTGCGGTTCCCAATTGCTGAAGGTGACGTTGAGCGTGCCCGCGACCGGCTTGTTCTTGTCGTTGCGGAGAACCCCTTCGATGTTCCGCGTCTTCCCCGCTTCGACGCCGCACTGCGCGGTCTCGTATTCCTGCGCCTTGTTCTGGACGCCCTTGCCGCTGCACTTCAGGTTCAAGGTCGCCGCCTCGGCACCGCCCGCCGTGAGCAGCAGGCCAACCACGGCCAGGGCCAAGGTCAGGGCGATGACCAGGTCTTTACGGGTGCGCCGCTTCATCTCTCTACTTCTCCGATCGCAAGGTTGGGGTGAGGGCCCGAGAATAGGTGCGCGCGACCGACCTTTCGACCCCATTTCCAGGCGAACTAAGTGGAAACCACGTAAGTGTGCGCTCTTGTCCTGGGACCGTGCGCCCCTGTCCCAGAACCGGGGGTCGGAGAGGGGACCTGCATCCCTTGTGGAGACTCGGTCTCGATGGCAAGATCCCCGCCCTATGCCTACCGCTCGTGATCGCGCGCCGCTCCCCCGCCGCCGCCTCCTCCCCCTGACCGTCCTCATCGCCGCCGCCGTCGCGCTCCTGGCCTTCGCCGGGACCGCCGCCGCCGAAACGAAGATCGGCGAAGGCACCTCGCCCGAACAGCCGACCCTGGCGGGCGAAGCCGACCTGCTGAAGGCGACGGCGAGCTTCGACGTCGCCACCGGAACCGCCTCCTTCGAAATCACCACCCGCGCGGCGCAGGAATCGACCCCGGAAGCCGAACGGCCCGAAATTCAATACGTGGGCACTCTGATCTCCGCGCACACCGCCTGCACCCGCGAAGCGCTGGAAGCCGAAGGGGAAAAAGCGCTCAAAGAAGAAAAAGAAGCACCTTTCTTCCCCGCCGTCGAGGTCTTCTCGTTCAACCGACAGCTCACCGCCGAAGAAACGCCCCCTGACGTGCCGCTGGCCCAGGCGTATGGGGTCCTCGCGACCAGCGACGAAGCGATCGCGGCGCCGACAAACTTCATTCCAGGGACGAAATCGCTGAGCGGCACCACCGCCACGGTCGGCGTGACGATCCCCGCGGTCGCCGGCAGCGGGACCTTCAATTGCGCCGAGGTCGCCGCAGAGAATTTCGAAGGGGCAGGAGAACCGGACCTGATCCTCTTCCCGCTCACCACGAAGCCGGAACCGCCGCCCGCCGTGACGCCTGCGCCGGCCCACGCTCAGCCCGCGCCCCCGGTCGCGGCGCTGTCGATCGCCAAGTCGAAGAAGCCCCTGAAGCTGAAGGTCGGAAAGTGGGCGACGGTCAAGGTGAAAGTCACCAACACCGGCGGCGCGGCGAGCTCGCCTGGCTCCCTGCAACTGAAGGCGACCAAAGGCGTGATCGTGAAACGCGGCAAGCAGAAGCTGCCGGTGCTGCTGCCGGGCGGTTCGTGGACCGTCTCCTACAAGGTGAAGCTCACGGCGAAAGCGAAGAAAACCTCGACGCTCTCGCTGGTCGGCGCCGCCGGGACCCTCACCGCGAAAAGCTCGCTGGTCCTCAAGCGCGCCGGCGGCTGAGCCCGCCGGAGGACGCGGGCGGCGCCGAGCGCCCGCGTCGTCCGGCGCCCTCGGTTCAGGGAACCGGATTGTTCGAAAGTGTTTACGATGCCGGCGCCCATGAACAGACGCCGCCTCGTCCCCACCGTCCTGCTCATCGCGTTTGCCGCTCTTATGGCACTCGCCGGAACGGCATCCGCCGAAACGAAAGTCGGCGAATACGTCGGGGCACCGAACTCGGGAGTCCCCGCCGAAGCGAACGTCCTCGGAGCGACGGCGGAATACGACTCGACCACCGGGAGCCTGCGCGTCACCGTCACCACGGCGGCCGTCCCGCAGGCGCAGATCGAAGGGAAACCGAGCGGAATCCAGCTGAACGTCGGTCTTGCCACCCTCCCGGCCTGCTCCCTCGCGTCGCTGGTGCCGGCTGCCGGCTATCCGGTCTTCGAGCTAGAAGACCACTACGCGGAACCGCTCGCGCTGGCGATCACGGCCGAAAGCCAAAAAGAAGACGAAACCCGTGACCCCAGCATCCTGAGCGCCGCAACCAAGACCGTCGAAGGGACGAAGACGACGCTCACGGCACAGTCACCGAGGGCGATCGGCAAGCCCTACAACTGTGTCGTCGTCGGCGTGCTGGACTCGGGAACCCCCCAAGAATTCGACCTTTTCCCGCTCACCGTCAAGCCGGAACCGCCGGCGACCGAAACGAAGACCGCGGCCGGCGCTCCGGAAACGAAGCCCGCGCCCCCCGCTCTGGCGCCGCCCCCGGCCGCGCTCTCGATCGCGAAAGCGAAGAAGCCGCTGAAGTTGAAGGTCGGCAAGTGGAAGACCGTCAAGGTGAAGGTCAGCGACACCGGCGGCGCGCCGACCGGCTTGGGATCGCTGCGGGTGAAGGCACCCGCCGGCGTCCTCGTGAAGCCCGAAAAGCAGAAGCTGCCGATCCTCGCGCCCGGCGGATTCTGGACCCTCCCGGTGCGCGTCCAGCTGACCGCGAAGGCGAAGAAAACCTCGACGCTCTCGCTCGTCGGGGCCGCCGGGACCCTCAGCGCGAAAAGCTCGCTGGTCCTGAAGCTCCTCGGCGGCTGAGCCCCCCGGCCGACGCGGGCGGCGCCGAGCGCCCGCGTCGGCCAAAATCGGCGGCGTGCCCGTCGCCGTCGCCGCCCCTGACATCGAGCTGAGCGCGGCGCAGGCGCGCCGGGCGGCGATCGCGGCGCAGGGCCTGGCGCGGGCGCGGCCGAAGGGGCGCGTCGACGTCCGCCACCTGCGGCGGGCGCTCGACGCGCTCGGGATCGTCCAGCTGGACTCGGTCAACGTCTTCAGCCGCTCCCACTACATGCCGCTGTTCTCGCGGCTCGGCCCGTATCCGCGGGAGACGCTGGACGGGCTGACCGTGCACCAGGACAGGCAGGCGGGGCGGGCGTCGGCCGAGCGCCGCGAGCTGTTCGAGTACTGGGGCCACGAGGCGTCCCTGATCCCGGTCGACATGCACCCGCTGATGCGATGGCGGATGGCGCGCGCCGACGACCTCGCCTGGGGCGGGGTCGCGCGGATCGCCAAGGACGACCCGAAGCTGGTGGCGCGGGTGCTCCAGCTGGTCCGCGACCAGGGGCCGATCCGCGCCGCCGACGTCGGCGGTCCCAAACGGGTGCGACAGGCCGGCGAGATGTGGAACTGGAACGAGGGCAAGCGAGCGCTCGAGTACCTCTTCTTCACCGGCCAGGTGACGGCCGAGCGGCGGGTCAACTTCGAGCGCCTCTACGACCTCCCCGAGCGGGTCCTCCCCGCCCACGTGCTGGACATGCCGACGCCGCCCGAGGACGAGGCGCAGCGGGAACTCCTCCTCTTCTCCGCCCGCCGGCTCGGGGTCGCGACCGAGCCCGACCTCGGCGACTACTTCCGCCTCCCCCGCAAGGACTCGAAAGCGCGGCTCGCCGAGCTGGTCGAGGCCGGCGCCCTGCGGACGGTCGCGGTGGAGGGATGGAGCGCGCCCGCCTACGCGCCCGCCGACCTCGCGGTGCCGCGGCGGATCCGCGCCCGCGCCCTGCTCACCCCGTTCGACTCGATGGTCTGGGCGCGCGAGCGCACCGAGCGCCTCTTCGACTTCCGCTACCGGATCGAGATCTACGTGCCGGCGCCGAAGCGCGTCCACGGCTACTACGTCCTCCCGTTCCTGCTCGGCGACCGGCTCGCCGCCCGCGTCGACCTCAAAAGCGACCGTCAGGCGGGGGTGCTGCGGGTGGTCGGCGCCTTCGCCGAGCCGAAGGTCGACACCGACGTCGTGGCACGGGAGCTGGCCGACGAACTACGGTTGGTCGCCGAATGGCTGGGACTTGGCGGAGTAGAGGTGGCGCGCAAAGGCGATCTGGCGGCGACGCTGCGAAAGGCCGTGGCTGATGCCGCAGAGTGATTACACCTTCGGCGACTCCGATCTGGCGGCGCGCCGGCTCGAGCTACTGGGGTCGACCTTCCAGGACACGACGCGCGATTTCCTGCGCGCGGCGGCGCCGACCGAGCCGGCGCTGGCGGTCGACCTCGGCAGCGGGACGGGCCACACGACCGTGCTGCTCCGCGAGACGCTCCACCCGACGCTGACGATCGCCGTCGACTTCTCCCCGGCCTACGTCGAGCAGACCCGCGAGCGGGCGGGCGACGACGGGGTCGAGGTGATCGAGGCCGACGTGCTGAACCTGCCGGAGCGGATCGGCGGCGCCGAGGTGATCTTCGTGCGGATGCTGCTGACCCACCTGCGCGAGCCGCTCGCCGCGGTCGCGCTGTGGCGGGAGCGGCTGGCGCCCGGCGGCGTGCTGCTGCTGGAGGAGGTCGACTCGATCGCCACCGACGAGCTGGCGTTGGCCCGCTACCTCGAGCTGCAGGAGGAGATGCTGCACGCCAACGACAACACCTTGAAGATCGGCACCGAACTCGACGTGGCCCTTGGCGACGATCCGGGGCTGCGGAGCAGCGAGGTGGTCGAATTCTCGCCGCCCGCCGCCACCGCCGCCCGCATGTTCGGGATGAACTTCACGACTTGGCGCGAGCGCCCCGAGGTGACCGACGCCCACGCGCCGGAGGAGCTCGACACGATCGCCAAAGGCCTCGGCCGCGTGGCGACCGCCCCCGAGGACGCCGCCCCGATCACCTGGCGCATGCGCCAGATCGTCCTCGGCCGCGACTAGCCCCCTCCCTCCCGATCGAGTTCGCAGAAACCCGCGCCATGCGCGGGAAAGTGCGAACGCGCCGGGGGCGTCAGCCGACAAGGATCCGGATCGAGCCGACGAACTCGGGCTGGGTTCGGAGGTGGCCGAAGCGCTCGTCCCAGACGCCGAAGTCGAGGTCGTCGGAAAGGCGCGCGGCGAACGCGGCCTGGGCCTCTTCGGCGACGAAGCTCCAGCCCGACTGGCCGCGGCGGACGGCGGGGTCGAGGAGCGCCTCGGGCCGTCCGTGAAGGCATCGACGAAGCCGTCGCGGCGGTCGAGCGGGATCGTCAGCGGGCGCACCGCTAGCCGGCCACCGAGGGCGTCGGCGATCCGGTCGAGCGAGGGGTATCGACGGCGCTGGACCTGCTCGTACTCGGGCGAGTAGTCCGACACCCAGAGGTCGGCGATCGCCTCGGGGTCGGCGGTCATGATCACGACCGGGCCGCAGGCCTCGAGGTCGGGCCAATGGTGGATCGTGAGGACGGCGAGCGCGGCGTCGAAGGCGTCGTCCTCGAAGGGGAGGTCGTCGGCGGTGCGTCGATCGCCGGCGGCAGTGCGGCGTCGCGCTTCGCCCGCATCTCCGCGGAGGGCTCGACCGCAATCACCTCACGGTCGGTCGGCTCGTAGGAGCCGGTCCCGGCGCCGACGTTGATCACGGTTCGGGCGGAGCCGAGGGCCGCGACGAGCTGCGCCCCGATCCGCGGATCGGGGCGCCGAACGTTCGCGTAGTCGACGGCGAGCGTCGAGTAATCGGTGTCGTCGCAGTCCGGCAAGGTCGGGCCGGGACGCTACCGAGTCGTCCTTACATCGAGCCGCCGTTGGAGCCGGCGTAGCCCTTCGCCAGGGTCGGGAAGGTGTACACGTAGCCGCCGGCCTGACCGCCGACCACCAGGTACGCGGTCTTGGTGCCGGGTTTGATCGCCAGGTTCGTCCCGCCCATCTCAGGCGCGCCGAGGTTCTGTTTGATCTTGATCGTCTCCTGCAGTTCGCCGTGTTCGTTCCAGACGAGGATCTCGCCGTCTTCGTTCAGGCACTGGTAGACGTTGCCGGCCGAATCGACCATGTTCGAGTCGAACTTGCCGATCCCGGGGCTGCCGTGCATGCCGACCTGCGCTTCGGCGACCTGCGTGTGGTCTTTGTTCAGCGTCAGCAGGTCCTCTTTCATGCCGGTGTACTCGCTGACCCAGAGTCGTTCGTAGTTCGGGGTGAAGCTGACGCCGTTGGTGCCGGCGAAGCCGCTCATCAGCACCTTCACGCCCTTGCCCTGCGGGTTCGCCCAGAGAAGGTCACCGGTCGGGTTCCAGGGATCGCCGGTCGTGTCGGTGATGAACATGTTGCCCTGCTTGTCGAAGGCGAGGTCGTCGGCGCCTTTCGCCAGCTTGCCGCTGTAGACCGTCTTGAAGTCGGAGCCGTCCGGCTTCATCTCGTCGATCGCGCCGTTGAAGTCGGTGACCCAGAGGTTGCCCTTGGAGTCGAACTGGGTCGAGGAGTAGAGGCCGGTCTTGTCGGTGTAGACCGTCGTCACCTTCTTCGTCTTCGGGTCCAATTTGATGACTTTGGGTTCGCCCGGCTTGGCGAGGATGCTGTCGAAGAAGAAGTCGCCTTCGGGGCCGAAGGCGCCGCCCTCCATCGCCACCCCTTCCTTGCTCTTGGGCACCACCATCGCGAGCTTCTTCGCGTAGACGACGGGCGCGCCGTCACCGCCACTGCTCATCGCCGCGCCAGCGGAGCTCGCCGCCACCGCCGCCGTCATTGCCAATACCGCGACCGCTCCTACAAAGAGCCTGCCGCGCCGTCCTGAAAACTGCATGTTCTTGAAGTTCATGGGCCCTCCCCTACCCAGAATTCAGGCCCCAAACAACCAACCGGTTGGATGGCGGGGTCCCCACCCGAGAGCGTTCGCAGAAACCCGCCGTATGCGCGGGAAAGTGCGAACTCACTCGGTGGGCCTTGCGATGTGCGGTACTCGTGGGTACCATGCCCGGCCATGACGACCGATACCGGCGAGTACCGCCTCCCGCCCGGACCGAAGACGCCGAAGTTGTGGAACGGGATCTCGTTCCTCGTCGCCCGCAACGCGATGATCAAGCGGCTGCAGAAGCGCTACGGGGACTCGGTGCTGATCGCGATGCCGGGGTTCGGCCAGATGGTCCTCGTCTCCACGCCGGAGATGGTCAAACAGGTCTACACGGCGAAACCCGACGTGCTCCACGCGGGGAAGAACCCGCTGGGCGAAGTCCTCGGACACGGGTCGCTGTTCTCGATGGACGAAGAGCGGCACCTGCGCGAGCGGCGGATGCTGCTGCCGCCGTTCCACGGCGAGCGGATGCGCTCCTACGAGGCGATCATCGAGGAGGAGGCGACGCGGGGAATGGCGGGCTGGGCCGACGGGGTCGAGTTCGCCTCGATCGAGTCGTTCCAGGCGATCACGCTGCGGATCATCCTGCGCGCCGTCTTCGGCGCCGAAGGCCGTGAGCTCGCCGAACTCGAGAAGCTGCTGCCGCCGATGACGACGATCGGCCAGCAGCTCGTCACCGCCCCGATCCTGCGGCGCAACTTCGGCCAGCGCAGCCCCGGCGCACGCTGGCGTCGGATGTTGGCGCGCTACAAGCAGATCGCCTTCAAGCTGGTCGACGACCATCTCGCCGACCCGAACCTCGACGAGCGGATCGACATCCTCGCGCTGATGCTGCGGGCGCAGCTCGACGAAGGTGGCGAGGTCGACCGCGCCGACACCGCCGACGAGCTCCTCACCCTGCTCGTCGCCGGCCACGAGACCACCGCCTCGGCGCTGGCCTGGACGGTCGAGCGGCTGAGCCGCCACCCCGAGGTGCTCCATCGCCTCGAAGACGAGGCGCGCGGCGACGGCAACGCCCTGCGCCTGGCGACCGCCGAGGAGACCTTGCGGGTGCGGCCGGTGATCAACGCGACCGCGCGACTGGTGATGAAGCCGTTCGATGTCGGGCCGTGGCGGATCCCGCCGGGCCACCGGGTCGTCACCGGGATCGCGCTGATGCACCGCGACGACCGCTTCCACGCCCCCGCCCGCGCCTTCGATCCCGACCGCTACGTCGGCAAGAAACCCGACACCTACGCCTGGATCCCCTTTGGCGGCGGCGTGCGGCGCTGCCTCGGCGCAGCGTTCGCCCAGTTCGAGATCGACGTCGTCCTGCGGACCCTCCTGCGGAACTTCGAGCTACAGCCGACCGACGCGCCGAGCGAGCGCGAGGGCTTCCGCGGAGTTGCCTTCGCCCCGGCGAAAGGCGGCCTCGCGGTCGTCCGCCGGCGAGCGCTCCCGCTCAAGGAGGGTGCAGGTTCGGTCGCGGAGACTGAGCCCGCGCGGGTCGCGGCCGCCTGAAGCTGGCGCCCAAAGCAGTAAGGGGCGGGCCGTCTCGTCCACGGCCCGGGCAGGCTGTGGCCGTGGCCGAGACGGCCGGGA
>DAIQOT010000133.1:0-10164 GCA_036787695.1 Solirubrobacterales bacterium
GGTCGCGGTCGTCGGCGGGACCGGCACGATCGGCGCGCCGCTCGTCACCGCGCTGCTGGCCCACGGCGCCGGCGTCCGCGTCCTCACCCGCAACGCGGCGAAGGTCCCCGCCGGCGCCGAGCACCACCGCGTCGACCTCACCTCCGGCGAGGGTCTCGCCGGAGCGTTGGCGGGCGCCGACGCGGTGGTCGACGCGGTCAACTCGACCCGCCGGCCGAAGAAGACGCTGGTCGAGGGCACCGCGCGGCTGCTCGAGGCGGGCGCCGCCGCCGGCGTCGGCCACCACCTGACGATCTCGATCGTCGGCATCGAGCACATCCCCTCCACCTACTACCGCGACAAGATCGCCCAGGAGCGGGCGGTCGAAGCCGGCCCGGTGCCGTGGTCGATCCTCCGCGCCACCCAGTTCCACCAGCTGCTCGACATGGCCTTCGGCTACGCCGCGCGCGTCGGTCTGCGGCCGACCGGGGCGGGCAAGCTGCAGCCGATGGACCCGCGCGTCGCGGCCGAGCGACTCGCCGACGCCGCCCTCGCCGCGCCCGCCGGCCGCCTGCCCGACATCGCCGGGCCGCGGATCGTGACGATCTCCGAGCTGAGCCAAGCCTGGGCGAGTGCCCGCGGCCGCTGGCGCCTGCCGCTCCGCATCCCGTCGATCGGCAAGACCGGCAAGGCGCTCGCCGCGGGCGAGCTCTGCGTACCCGACGGCGCCGCGGGCGGCGAGGACTTCGAGGAATGGCTGCGGCATGACTGAGGCACGGGACGACAGCGCGGCGCCCGCGCCCGGCGCCGACCTCGCCGCCGAATTCGAGGCGCTCCGCCCGCAGCTGACCCGGGTCGCCTACGGGATGCTCGGCAGCCTCGCCGAAGCCGAAGACATCGTCCAGGAGGCCTGGCTGCGGCTCGGCCGCGTCGACCGCGCCACGATCGACGACCTGCGCGCCTGGCTCACCACGGTGGTCGGCAGGCTGGCGCTCGACGCGCTCGGCAGCGCCCGCGCGCGCCGCGAGAGCTACGTCGGCGAGTGGCTGCCCGAGCCGCTGGTCGAGGAGTACGAGGAGGACAACCCGACCCTCGACGAGGCGGTCTCGACCGCGCTGCTGCTCGTGCTCGAGCGCCTCTCCCCCGCCGAGCGCACCGCCTTCCTCCTCCACGACGTCTTCGAGCTCCCCTTCGACAAGGTCGGCGAGGTCGTCGGCCGCTCCCCCGCCGCGGTGCGCCAGCTCGCCGCCCGGGCGCGCGCCCACGTCGAGGAGGGCAAGCCGCGCTTCCCCGCCGACGCCGAGGAGGAGCAGCGGATCGTGATCGCCTTCGCGCTCGCCTGGCAGGAGGGCGACCACGAGGCGCTGCTCGGCGTCCTCGATCCCGACGCGGTCCTGCGGGCCGACGGCGGCGGCAAGGCCAACGCGGCGGGCAAGCCCCTCCACGGCGCCGACCGGATCGCCCGCGCGCTGCTCGGCCTGCGTCGCGCGGCGGAACGTCGGGGGCAGGTGAGGGCGGGACGGCTGGCGCGGGTCAACGGCGCCCCCGGCGTGGTGATCGTCGAAGCCGATGGGGCGAGCGTCGTCTCGCTGACGATCGACGCCGGGCGGATCGTCGCCGTCGACATCGTCCGCAACCCGGACAAGCTGCGCGGCCTGGAGGGGGCGAGCTGATGAGCGCGTCGATCCCCGCCCGACCGCAGGCGCGGCCCGCCGCGACGGAGACGATGCGCCGCCCGGAGATCGCCCGCGCCGCCCTGCTCGCGCTCACCGCCTACTGCCTCTTCCTCGGCCTCACCGCGACCGTCGTCCCCCACGTCTTCTTCGACGACTTCCCCTTCCTCGCCCACTGGGTCGAGCGGCTGCCCCCATATAACGAGCACCTGGTGACCGACGTCGGCGGGCTCTACCTCGGCTTCGCCGTGGTGCTCGGGCTCGCCGCCTGGCGGCCGCGGCGCGACCTCGTCATCGCCGCCTGCGCCGGGTTCCTGACGATGGCGGTCCCCCACCTCGCCTTCCACGCGACGCACCTGTCGGGGTTCGGGACGGGCGGTGCGATCGCCGAGCTCGGCGCCCTGGCGTCGCTCCTGATCCCGCCGGTCCTGGCGATCTGGGCGAGCGCGCCGGCCGAGCCCGCGGCCGCGACGGCGCGCTGAACGACGAAGGGCGGTGGGCCCGGCACGATCGCCGGGCCCGCCGCCCTCGCCTCACTTCAGATCCGCTCTGACTAGCCGAGGCGGACCTTGAACCGGGTCACCGCGTGGGTGCCGGTCCGTACCTGCATCGTGTAGCTGCCCGGCGCGATCGAGCGTCGGGACAGCAGGTGGCCGACGGTGCCGGCGGCGTAGACCTTCCCGCCACGCAGCAACGTCGCCGCGTGGCCGGAGAGCTTGCGCTCGTCGGCGCGGGAGGCCCGGCCGCCGTAGGTGACCTTGCAGGTCACCTTGACGCCCTTGACGCCCTTGGCACCCTTGCCGCCGACTTCGCAACGCACGGTGGCGTCGCGGCCGGGAGCACCCTTCGGACCGGTGGCGCCGGCGGCGCCCTTGGGACCGGTGGATCCCTTCGGGCCGGTGGCACCCTTGGCTCCGGCGGGACCCGCCTTGCCTTCTTTACCGGGAGCGCCCGGCGCCCCGTTCTGGCCGGCCGGACCGGGGGTGCCCTGCGGGCCCACCGGGCCGATCGGCCCTTCGATGACCGGCTGGGACTGGCTCAGCCCGGTCAGCGTGACCTCCTCTTCGCCCGCCGAGGTGTTGGTCTCGAAGACCAGCGCCTCTTCGGAGGTGACGTCGGCGCGAGCCGGCGCGAAGCGCACCAGCACCGTGCACGACTGGCCCGGCTGCACCGTCACCTGCGAACAGGTGTCGCCGGCGACGACGAAGTCGCCGAGGGACGCCGGATCGGTCGCTTCGACCGACACGCCCGAGATCACGAGCGGTTCGTCGCCGGTGTCGGTGACCGTCACTTCCTGGCCGGGACCCATCGTCCCCACCGTCTGCGTCGGGAACACCGGGGTGTTCGCGGCGAAGGCCGGGCCGGGGCCCGCGTTCGGCACGATCTTCACCGTCTTGGTGGCGGTGATCGGTTCCAGCGATTCGGGGCCGGTGTATTTGCGCATCGAATCGTTGGTGACCGACACTTCGACCGCGCCCGGGGCGAGCCCGGTCAGCGACCCGTCGGACGGGTCGAGGATCGCGGTCTTGCCTTCGGCCTTGGCGGCTTCGATCGCGGCCTCGCCGCTGCCGATCGCCAGGTTCTCCGAGCCGCCCCAGTCGACCGACATCGGGTAACGCAGCGGCACCACGCGGGTGCCGTTTTCGACGCCCTCGGGCTGGACGATCGAGCCGCTGACCACGCCGGAGGTCTTCACTTCCACTTCTTCCGGCGCGTTCAGGGTGATCGACTGCGCGAACGCGTGGATGTTGCCCTCGAGCCACTGCTGGTCGGCGGCGGCTTCGGGGTCGATCGACCAGTCGTCCCAACCGGTGAACCCACCGTGGTCGGGGGTCCCGTACGGGTCCTTGCCCGAGGAGGGCAGCACGACGTAGTTGATGCCTTCGATCTGGTGCACGTACGCCACCTGGGCGTGCGAGCCGATCATCGTCGCCGGCTTCCCACTTCCTTCGCGGAAGTTGGTCAGCATGTGCTCGATCAATTTCACTTCTTCGCGATCGCCGAGCTGGCTCGCCTTGGTCGCCGACGGATCGTCGACCGGGTGGTGGGCGAAGACCATCACGTTGTGGATCGACGGGTCTTCCTTCGCTTCCGCGAGTGCTTCGCGGAACATCGGCAGCTGCTGCCAGGCGGTGCCCCGCAGGGTGCCCAGCGAGCTGGCGAGGAGCACGAACTCGGTGCCCTTGTGGACGAAGTGCCGGTACGGGGTCCCGAACTGGGCTTCGAAGTTCGCCAGGGTTTCCTGGACGTTGCCGAGGCCGTAGGACTCGTGGTTACCGGGCACGTAGTAGCAGGGCACCTTTTCGGCGCCCGGGGCCGGCGTGTAGTCGGCCGGTTTGACTTCGGTCGGCGGGACGATTTCGCAGCCCGCTTCTTCCAGCACTTCCCGGGCCAGCGTCAGGTCCTGCGGCAGGCCGCGGTCGGTGACGTCGCCGTTGAGGACGATCAGGTCCGGGTCGGTCTGACGGATCCGCCGGATCGCGGTGCGGGCCACTTCGGCCAGCGCCGGGTTTTCGGCGGTGAACTGGATGTCGGAGATCGTCGCGAACTTGAAGTCCGACCCGCCTTCGGGCAGGTTCCCCGTGTCGGAGATCAACGGTTCCGGCAGTGGCGCGCCTTCCGGCGGGATCGTCACCGGAGGGGCGACGTCCTCTTCCCACTGGTTGTAGGTGAACGTGCCCGCCGCCTCTTCGGCGACGTTCGTGTTGATGCCCTGGAACGTGCTGACGGTCACCGGGTAGGCGGTGCCCGCGGGCAAGACGAAGGTGGCGTACTGCCACGCGTTCGGTTCGGCCTTCAGCGCGGTGCCGTAGATGCCTTTGGCGACGCCGTTGCCGTCGTAGTAGCCGAGGTAGGTGAGGCCGCTCGGCACCGAGATCGTCGATTTGAGTTTCAGCCGGATGACCAGTGGCTGGCCCGGCATCGTGATCCGGTTGGCGGCGCCGTTGCCGGTGATGCCGACGTTCCGCATCGCGGCGAATTCCTGCACCAGCCCTTCCGCGCCCTTGGCCCGGGTCGTGGTGACGGTGCTGTCGTCCTTCCAATGGCTCGCCGCTTCGGCGTCCCCTTCGAAGGAGTACGGGACCTTCGTTTCGACCCCGACCGTGATCGGCAGCGTCGTCTCGACGCCGTCGGCTTCGACTTCGAGGTCGGTGCCGGCGACCTTCAGCGGAGTGATCTTCAGGTCGCCGCCGTCGGCGGTGACTTCGATCACTTCGTGGTCGTAGGTCAGGTTCAGGTCCTGCGGCTCGAGCGGAGCCTCCCAGCCTTCGTCGTCCTTACCGGTGACCGCGATGTCGACCGCTTTTTCCGGGGACGCTTCGGTGATCGAGAGCCGTTCGCTCGAGAGTTCGATCAGGTGGACCGGGCCCAGGACGCGGACCGGGACTTCCTTGCTGACGCCGGCGCTCGCGGCGCGGACGGTGATCTTGCCGTGGGCGCCTGCCGGGGCGGCGAGGACGCCGTCGGTGATCTGGCCCGCGCTCGTCGTCCAGTTGACCGCACCGTCGCCCAGCTTGACCGGGGCCTGGTGGTTGTCAGTCGCCTGCGCCGTCATCGCCAGGTGGGTGCCCGGGAAGACGCGGAGGCTTTCTTCGGCCGAGCCGTCGTGCGGGCCTGGGTTGATGAACATGTGGTGGACGGTGCCGTCACCCGGTTCGACGAAGACGCCGATCCCGTTCGGGTCGGAGCGCTCCTGGCCGTCGGAGGGGGTGTTGCGGACGGTCGCGGCTTCGGCGCCGAGGGCGCGGGCGACCATCGTGGTCGAGCCGCCGCCGTCGAGGTTGACCGCGGTTTCGACGCCTTCTTCGACCAGCTCCTGGGCCTCGACGTTGATACCGATGCCGCCGTTGCCGGTGCCGCCGGGGCCGTCCCAGGTGGCGAGCACGAGGGTGTGACCGCCGTCCTTGAAGCCGGCCGCGGTGCGCGGGGCGATCGAGGTGTCGAGGCCGCCCTTGACGGCGCCGTTTTCGATGATCACGCCGCCGTCGCCGATCGCGAACTGGAGTTCCTGCGTCGCTTCGGGGCTGAGGCCGTAGCTGAGGGTGACTTCCTCGCCGACGGTCAACGCGCGGATCTTCGCCGCCGCTTCTTCGCGCCCGACGAGGGCGAAGCCGTTGGCGGGGATCTGGTTGGCTTCCGCGCCGCTGGAGTCGATCGAGACGACCTTGCCTTCGACCACGAGGGCTTCGGCGAAGTCGGTGACGCCGGTGAAGCCGCGGGCGCGGCTGTAGGTGCCCCAGGCGGGGGTGTAGGCGACCATCCCGTCGGCCGGGACGCCGTGGCCGCCGTCGGCCGCGTTGACCGAGAGGACCGGCTGGCTCGCGCCGCCGAATTCGGCGGTCGCCTGGGTCGCCAGGTTGGCGAGCTCGGCGAGACCCGCCTTGCTGACGCCGAAGTGGTTGGCGGTGGGGATCCCGACATCCGGGGACTTGATCAGTTCGCCCGACCCGATCTCGCCACCTTCGGCGGCGTTCGAGTTGCCGATGTCGAAGAAGCCTCCGTTGACGCCCGCGACCGCGCCGGCCTTGTTGGCCGCTTCGGTGAGCGGGCCGCCGGAGGCGACGGGGCCGGAGGTGAGGATGTTGGTGCTGACCCCGGCCTGGTTCAGGTGGACGGTGAGCACCTGCTCGTCCTGCCAGCCCGATTCACGGAGCGATTTCAGGTGGTGCAGGGTGATCCCGGGACCGACTTCTTCGGTGGTGTCGATCAGGGGCAGTGGCGCGTTGGACGGCGTTGCCGCCCGCGCGAGGGATGGGATCGCGAAAAGCGCCGCCATGGCGGCGAGCAGAAGCGCGCATGAGAGCGCGCGCAGGGGTCGTCGTCGGTCGACGACCGTAGGCGTGAAGCGCATATAGGACCTCTATGGGTGGGGATTGGACGAGGCGGGGTGGGGCCTCGTCGCCGCCTGGTGGTGCGGCCTGCGACCGAGTCTCCCGGCGGGTGGCCGGTGGCCCGTTATCGGGATGTTGCGAGGCTGAGACGTTCCTGTGATCGCGTATGCACGCGGCATACCGAGCGGTCGCTGGTCCGGGACCGTTGCGTGGACACCGGGGACGCGGCGGGCCGGCTAGCCTGGGCGCCATGAGCGATACGAGCGGTACGGAGGCGAAGACGATCGGGTTCATCGGCCTCGGAGTGATGGGCGCGCCGATGGCGCGGAACCTGCTGGCGGCGGGCTATGAGGTGGTCGCCTGGAACCGGAGCGCCGGGCCGCTGGAGGAGCTCGCGGCGGCCGGCGCGCGGGCGGCCGACGGCCCGGGCGCGGTGGCGCGCGAGGCCGACGTCGTGATCTCGATCGTCAAGGACGACGCCGCGGTGCGCGAGGTTCTCGGCGGGCCGGAGGGCGCGATCGCCGCGGCGCGCCCGGGCTCGCTGGTCATCGACATGAGCACCGTCTCCCCCGCCGCCGCCCGCGAGCTGGCCGAGGAGGCGGCGGCGCGCGAGGTCGCCTTCCTCGACGCGCCGGTCTCCGGCGGCGACGTCGGCGCGCGCGACGGGACGCTCTCGATCATGGTCGGCGGCGAGGCCGACGCGGTCGAGCGGGCGCGTCCGGTCTTCGAGGTGCTCGGCTCGCGCGTCACCCACGTCGGCGCGGCGGGCGCCGGGCAGGTGGCGAAGGCCTGCAACCAGGTCCTCGTCGCGGTCATCTTCGGTGGGCTCGCCGAGGCGCTGGTGCTCGGCTCGAAGCTCGGCGTCGACCCGGCGGCGATCCTCGACGCGGTCGGCGGCGGCATGGCGGCGAACCGGATCATGGAGGTCCGGCGCGACAACTTCCTCGGCCACGACTTCACCCCCGGCTTCAAAGTCGACCTCCACCACAAGGACCTCGAGATCGCCCTCGGCGCGAGCGGCGAAGTCGACGCCCCCCTCCCCCTCACCGCCGAGGTCCAACAGATGTTCCGCCAGCTCCGCGCCGCGGGCTTCGGCGAAGAGGACGACTCCGCCCTGCTGCGCGTCGCCGAGCAGCGCGCGAACCACCGCGTCGGCGACTGAGCGCGTCGTTCGCCGGCGCGGCGGCTGGCCGAGGTGGGACGGGCGTCCTCCCGGCCGCTCCGTCTGGCCGAGTTGCGTCCCGGGCGTCCTTCGAGGGGTGGCGGCCGTCCGACTTGCGTCCCGGGCGTCTCATGGCGGCCCGGGCAGGCTGTGGCCGCCACGAGACGCCCGGGACGTGAGGGTTTCGGCGGGAAGGTGCGAGGTTCGGCACGAGCTCCGCTCTTCCGTGACGGGTTCACAACAGGCAAGATCGCGCGGTCGACTTTAGGGCCCCTATAGGGGGGTCAAAGTCGACCGCGTGGTCTCGACGGGTCGGGATCGGTGCGGTTCCATGAAGCTTCGTCACGGGATGCGCGCAGTTCGTGGAGGAACGCGCACGCTCCCCGGCGCTCGTCACGAAGCCTCGTCGCTCTCCCCGCACTCCCGTCCCCGAACTGATGTGGGTTCGTCGCGGACGGTTGTCCGGTGGCGCTGGGGTCCCTGCATATTCTTGGAAAAATTCCCTTGAACTTTTCGTAACAGCGTTCACAATGCGCGTGTGAACGCTGCCAGAACCGGGGGGCGGTTCGCGGCCGGTCGGCGCAGGGGTGTGCGATCAGCCGTGCTGCTGATGATCGTCGCGCTGGTCGCGGTGCTCGTCGCCGCGTGTGGTGGCGGTGGGTCGTCGTCGACCGGATCGGGCACGAAGCCGACGACGTTGAACGTCACCTTCGCCGCCTTCCCCGACTACATGGATCCGGCGCTCTCCTACTCGGTCGAAGGCTGGACCTCGATGTGGGAGACCTACGTGCCGCTGCTCACCTACCGCCACGCCGACGGCGCCGCGGGCGCGCAGCTGATCCCCGGCCTGGCCCGAGCGATGCCGAAGATCACCGACGGCGGCAAGACCTACACGCTCTACCTGCGCAAGGGCCTGCGTTACTCCGACGGCACGCCGGTCCGCGCCTCCGACTTCGGCGCGACGATCGAACGGGACCTGGTTATGAACTCGCCCGGCTCGCCGTTCTTCACCGACATCGTCGGCGCCGAAAAGTTCGCCGAAACGAAGAAGGGCAAGATCGCCGGGATCGAATCCGACGACGCGACCGGCCGCATCGTCATCCACCTGGTCGAACCGCGCGGCACCTTCTCCAACGAGCTGGCGATGCTCTTCTCCGCGCCGCTGCCGGCGGGGACCAAGCGCACCGACCTCTCCGCCAGCCCGCCGCCCGGCACCGGCCCCTACGAGATCGTCTCCTCGACGCCCGGCCGCGGCTGGGAATACCGCCGCAACCCGGAATGGGCGACGCATGACGCCCGCCTGCTGCCGCAGATCCCGTCGGGCAACTACGACTCGATCGACGTGAAGGTGATCGCCAACTCGGAGACCGCGGTCAACGATGTGAAGACGGGCAAGATCGACTGGATGGAGGAGCCGCCGCCTCCCGACCGCATGTCCGAACTGCGCGAACGCTACGAAGGCAAGCAGCTCCTGATCACGCCGCAGATCGACCTCTACTACTTCTGGATGAACGTCAATAAGGCGCCGTTCAACGACCTCCGGGTGCGGCAGGCGGTCAACTACGCGATCGACCCGGAAGCGCTCGAGCGGATCTACGCCGGGACGATGGTCCCGCTCCAGCAGGTGCTACCGGAAGCGATGCCCGGCCACAAGACCTACACGCCTTACCCGCACAACATGAAGAAGGCGAAGGAACTGATCGCCGCCGCCGACCCGACGCAGAAGAAGATCACCGTCTTCGGCAACGACTACGGCACCAACAAACAGGCGGCCGAGTACTACGAAGGCGTGCTGCGGGAACTCGGCTTCGAACCGACGCTGAAGCTCGTCGCGTCGGCGAACTACACCACCGTGATCGGCAACGCGACGACGCAGAATCTCGATACCGGTTGGGCCAACTGGTACATCGACTATCCGCACCCGAACGACTACTTCGAGCCGCAGCTCTCCGGCGCCAGCATCGCGCCGACCCTCGACAGCAACTACTCGCGCTTCAACGACCCGGCGATCAACAAGCGGATCGCCGAACTCGACCGCGAACCGCTCGGGCCCAAACAGGAAGCCGCGTACGCCCAACTCGATCGCGAAGTGATGAAGCAGGCGCCGTGGGCGCCGTTCGGCTCGGTGACGATGGCGACCTTCGTGTCCAACGACATCGACCTGTCGAAGCTCGTCGTCAGCCCGGTGTACGGCCAGGACATCGCCACCTTCGCGCCGAAGTGAGGCGCCGGCCTCGCCGAAGTGAGGCGCCGGCCTCCGCCTACCAGCGCGAGGTGAGGACCTTCTTGCGGGTGTAGAACTCGACCGCGTCGGTGCCGTTGGCGTGCAGGTCGCCGTCGATCGAGTCCTTCCAGCCGGAGAAGGGGAACCAGGCGATCGGGGCGGCGACGCCGATGTTCACGCCGACCATCCCGGCCTCGACGCCGCGGCGGTAGGCGCGGGCGGCGCCGCCCGAGGTGGTGAAGATCACCGAGGCGTTGCCGTAGCGGGAAGTGTTGACGCGCTCGATCGCGCTCT
>DAIQOT010000134.1:0-10160 GCA_036787695.1 Solirubrobacterales bacterium
TGCGGCCCAACTGAATATATACTACAATCTCGCATCTGGGGAACGGTCATGGCTTTCGTGAGAGTGCTCGAACAAGATCAGAAGCCGGCCTCCTTATCGCATGCGACCCCTGTCGTGTTCGTCGTCGACGATGACATCTCCGTGCGCGAATCCCTGGAAGCGCTGCTGCAATGCGCGGGCTGGGAGGTGGAGACCTTCGCGACCGCGCGCGAGGCGGTGGCCGACGCCGACGTGATCGTGACGATGCTGACCGACGTCGACGCGACGATCGCCGCGATGCAGGGGCCCGATGGCGGCGCCGCCGGGTCCGAGGGCGCGGTCTGGGTGCAGATGGGGACGCTCGGCGTCGAGGGCTCCGAACGCTGCGCCGAGCTCGCCCGCGACCGTGGCCTCGGCTACGTCGACGCACCCGTCCTCGGCACCAAGAAACCGGCCGCCGATGGCCAGCTCGTCGTCCTCGCCTCCGGCGCTGGCATCCCGCGCGAGCTCCTCGAACCATTCTTCGACGCGGTCGGCAAACGGACGATCTGGCTCGGCGCCGCGGGCGAGGGCAGCAAGCTGAAGGTCGTCATCAACTCCTGGCTCTGCTCGGTCGCCGAGGGTACCGCCGAGATGCTCCGCCTCGCCACCGCGCTCGGGATCGAACCGGCCCTGGTCCTCGACGCGCTCGAGGACGGCCCGCTCGAAGCGCCCTACATGAGGATGAAAGGCGAAGCGATGGTGAAGGGCGACTACACGCCGTCGTTCAAGCTCTGGCTTGCGACCAAGGACGCTCGCCTCGCCGCCGACGCGGGCGCCGCGGCCGGTGCCGAGATCCCGGTGATCGAGGCGATCGCCGCGCAGATGGAGGCGGTCGCGGCGAAGCATCCCGACGAGGATGTCGCCGCCCTCTTCCTCGGTACCGAGGGCAGCTGAGCAGCCCGGTTATCGACCCGCCTCGCGTGGGTATCTTGCGGGGATGTCAGTCAAAACGAAACTCGCCCGTAAGGCGGTCAAGACGACCGCGAAGCACACTGCCCACGGGGCCCTCTCGAAGATCGAGCGCAAACCGGTGCGCACGGCGACGCTGCTCGCGATCGGGGTCGCGATCGGCGGCCTGGTCGGCTGGCTGATCGGACGCTCGGGAGGCAGCGACGATGCCTATGCTGACCCGATCGCGCAGGCGCCGGCGCCACCGAGCATCGTGCCTGACAACAACTCGACCGAGAACGCCTCGGAGACTGGAGCAGTTTCGTGAACGCAGCCCCTGACGAGAGGGACGAGGACTTCATCGAGGACGAAGAGGCCGAGGCCGCCCGCGAAGCCGCCGGGATCGGCGGCACCGTCCCGAAGGACACCGACGACCCCGCCGAAGCGCCGCTGCTCGAGGGCGGCGAGGGCGAGTCGGAGGGCTTCGAGCTGGCCGAGAAAGACCTTGAGGACATCGCCGAGCACGGCGACGAACACCGCTTCCCCGACGGCATGTCGCAGCCGGAGGAGCCGCAGGATCCCGACGAGTACGGCGAGCCCGACGAGGCGATCCCGCCGGACGAGAACGAGTGAACTGAAGGAGTGAACTGAGGATGGCCGAGCAAAGCCTGATCGCGATCATCACGCCGGCCTTCGGCTCCCCGGAGTCGATCGAGGCGCTGAAGAAAGAGGTCTCCCAGAACGGCAACGGCTCGGCCACCGAGGTCCGCCTCGTCGCCCCCGCGGTGGAGATCAACCCGCTCCACCACACGCTCGGCGACATCGACGAGCCGCGGGCCGAGGCGAAAAAACGCCTCGACGAGGTGGTCGCCAAGGTCCGCGCCGCGGGCCTCGACGACATCACCTTCGAAGTCGGCGATCCCGATCCGGTGCAGGCCGCCCAGGACGCGCTGCTGGCGCGGCCGTCGGACCGGATCCTGATCTTCGCCCACGCCGACGACGACAAGGCCTGGTACGAGGGCGACCTCTGGACGCACGCCGAGGACTCGCTCGAGCCGCCGCTCAAACTCATCGTCGTCGACGGCGGGGCGGACGGGAACGAGCGCGTCGTCGACACCGAGACCTCCGGCGCCGGCCTGTCCAACACCGACGCGGCGCACGAGGTCCCGAACGACTACGTCCCCGACATGACCCGTGGTGACCTCGGCGGGATCGTCCTCGGGATCGTCGGCACGATCATCGCGATCGTCCTCGCCGCCGTCGCCGCGAGTGGCGGCGCCCCGACCGGTTGGCGCGCCGTCGCGATCGGCCTGGCGATCGTGATCGCCCTGGTGAACATGTGCAACGTCGTCGGCACCCTGCTGATGGAGAGCGTCCGCTACCGCGGCGGCTTCGCCAAGCTGTTCCGCGACGTCGCCGTGATCGGCACCCCGCTAGTGGTCCTGATCAACCTCGCGATCGTCGTCTTCGCCTAGCCCGCCGGGCAGGCGCGCCGGACTGGGCGCCGCCGCCTAGTCCGGCAGCGGGGTCGAGCCGGTGGCGGCTTCGTGTTCGGCGGTGTCGTGGCGGCGGAGGGCCTCGAGGACCTCGTCGGCCAGTTGGGCGCCGTCCTCGGTGCGGAGGGGGGTCGCCTCGATGCGGAGGACGACGCTGTCGTGGTCGATCTCCTCGAGGCGCACTTCGGGTCGGTAGCGGGTCGGCACGGTGATCGTGCGGAGCAGTTGGCCTTCGATCTCGCGGGGGCTCGCGTGGCGGGGGAAGCGGACCTTGACGTCGACTTTCTCCGGCTCGCGCAGCGGCACCACGGCGACGTTGAGGAGGACGTTGTTGGGGATCTGGAGGCGGTCGGCTCCCTGACTGAGGGTGGTGTAGAAGAGCCCGAGCGCGGTCACCGTCCCCTCGAGGGAGCCGGCCAGGGCGCCGCCGACGAAGCGGACCCGTTCGCCGACCCGGAAGGGCCGGGTGCTCTGCAGGACGATGCCGGCGAAGATCGCGCCCAGCGCCTGCTGCGCGGCGAGGCCGACGAGGACCGCGGTGAAGGCGCCGCCGACGGCCAGCGTGGAGGCGTTCACGCCGGCGATCCGCAGCGCCGCGACGACGACCGCGAGCGTCGCCAGCAGGCGGAAGACGAAGCCGGTGGTGCCCGCCGTCGCCGGGTCGAGCCGGCGATAGAGGCGCGGCTGGATCACCCGCAGCAGCCAGTGGATCGCCGCCGAGCCGACGATCACCAGGACGATCACGGTGCCGACCCGGAACCATTCGCCGTAGCCGGGGGCGATCTGGCGCCGGTGCGAGTAGACGATCAGCGTTGCGATCAGCGCCAGGACCGCGACTACCAGCCCGACCAGGGAGCCTTTGGAGACGCCCCGCGTCTCGATCTCCTCGCCCAGCCCGAGCGATTGCCAGGCGTGGGTGCGCGTCTCGAACAGCTCGCGCGGCAGTTTCGGGCGTTTACCCGGGCGGTCGCGTCTAGGAGTGGGCATCAAGGTCGGCTACCCGGCCGCCGTCGCGCTAATCGTGGAGAGGCGGCCGCGTGACCGGTGTCACGCGCGCAGCGCGGCGATCGCTTCGTCACGCGTGGCGAAGACCCGCAGCGAGTGCTCGAGGCCGGTGACCTCGAGGACCCGGCGCACCTGCTCGGTCTGGCAGCAGAGGACGAGGCCGCCCTTGCCACCGTTGCCGGCCGACGCGTCGACCCGCTGCCAGGCACGGACGATCAGGGCGATGCCGGTCGAGTCGATGAACTGGCAGCCGGCGAGGTCGATCAGGACGGCAGCGTCCTCGGACTCGACCGCCTCCTCGAGCGGACCTTCCAGCTGCATGGCCGTCGAGAGGTCCAACTCGCCCTGGACCTCGAGAAGTCGGACGCCCCCTTCCAGCTCGGAGGCGGATGCTTGAAACGGCGCGGGACCCACTGGCGCGATGCTAGCGCAGCGCGGCGGCGGCGCGCTCCCTTCGTTTGCGAGGGGTGGGTCTGGGTATCAGGGCCAACGCGGGGCCGGTAGTTTCTTCGCGAGGGCCGCTAGCACCCGCTTCGTCTAGCCGGGGATCACAAACCACTTGAGCACGAACAACGTCCAACCATCAGGGCTGCAGATGTCGCTACCGGCGCGGGCGGAGAATGTGGCCGTTGTGCGCCATGCGCTCGCGGGCCTGGCCGAGCAGATCGGCATGGACGAAGCGGCGACCGCCGACCTGAAGACGGTGGTCACCGAGGCCTGCATGAACGTCGTCGTCCACGCCTACCCGGAGGGCGAGGTCGGCCTGCTCGAAGTCGAGGCGGTGCCCGACGAGGGCGGCCTGACGGTGGCGGTGCGCGACCACGGCCGTGGGATCAGCCCGCGCCCCGGCGTCGACCGGCCCAGCCTGCGGATCGGCCTGGCGCTGATCGCGGCGCTCTCCTCGAGCTTCGAGATCAGCGGCGGGGTCGAGCGAGGGACTGAAATTCGTATGCACCTGCCGCTGCGCTCGCGGGCGCTCACCGAGGACGGCCACGCCGACCGTCCCGACGGTCCGGCGGTGCCCGAGGAGACCGAGCTGCGGGTCGGGCCGCCGGAGATCCTCGCACCGGTGCTGAGCCGGGCGCTGACCGCGCTCGCCGCCCGTCACGAGATCACCGTCGACCGGATCTCCGACGCGATGCTGCTCGCCGACGCGATCTCGGCGGCGGCGCCGCGCGGCTTCGACGACGGCCACGTCCAGCTGAGCATCGCCGACCGCCCCGAGGGGGTCGAGCTGAAGGTGGGACCGATGCGCAGCGGCGCGGCGGAGAGCCTGCGCGAGAGCCTCTCGCTGCCTGAATTCGGCGGCTCGTTGGAAACGCTGGCCGACGAGGTACGCACCGAAAGCGACGGCGACGGCGATTACCTCGTCGTCGGCATCGCTGCCGCGACCTCCTAGTCGCGCGCCTCTTTTTCCTGTTCGGCGACCTCTTCGCGGATCCGCTCCAAGGTACGACGAAGGATGCGCGAGACGTGCATCTGCGAGTGGCCGATCTGCTCGGCGATCTGCGACTGCGTCATGTCCTCGACGAAGCGCAGGCGGAGGATCAGCCGTTCGCGGTCGTCGAGCTGCGGCAGCACGCCCTCGAGCGCCAGTTTGTCGTCGATCAGCTCGTAGCCCTCATCCTCGTCGCCGACCCACTCCGACGCGGGCGATTCGTCGTCTTCGCCGCCGACCGGGCGGTCGAGCGACAGCGGCCGGCGGTTGTGGTTGGCCTCCAGCACTTCGAGCACTTCGGCCGGTTCGATCTCGAGTTTCGTCGCGATCTCGCCGACCGAGGGCGAGCGCTGCAGCTCGACCGTCAGCGTCGTCGTCGCTTTCTCCACTTCGGCCATCCGGTCGTGCAGCCCGCGCGGCACCCGCACGGTCCAGACGCGGTCGCGGAAGTGGCGCTTCAGTTCGCCGAGGATGGTGGGGGAGGCGAAGGCGGCGAAGGGCGTGCCGCGGACCGGGTCGAAGCGGTCGACCGCGTTGACCAGGCCGAGGTTCGCCACCTGCAGCAGGTCGTCGAAGGACTCCGAGGCGCCGCGGTAGCGCAGCGCCAGGTTCTTGGCGAAGGGGAGGTAGCGGCGGACCAGCTCCTCGCGGGCGGCGGGGTCGCGCTGATCGCGCAGGCGACGCCACAGCAGCCCCTCGGGCGCCAGTCCCTCGCCTGGCCCATCGGGCGCTCCCTCGGGAACGGGTCGTGTCTCGTCGCTGTTGGAAGCCATGGACTGTGCCGCCGGAGGTCGGCGCCGCCCAGGGTCTCGGGGGGACTGTGCAGCGCCCGGCGACCGGGGGCGCCGTCGGTCACACCATAGCGGGGGGAGGTTCGGAACCCGATCCGGCTTCGGCTCCAGTTTTCCCTTTGCTGATGCGCCCTTTCGCGGCGCTCAGCGGTTCGGCGATCGACTCCAGCGTCTTGCCCTCGGCGTTGACCCCGAAGAAGATCTCGGCGATCCCGCCGATCGCCATCACCACCGCGCCGATCAGGAAGCCGACCGCCACCTTGGAGAGGTCCCCGGTGTTGATCAGTTCGCCGAAGAGCAGCGGGCCGATGATGCCGCCGAGCCCGGTGCCGACCGCGTAGAAGAAGGCGATCGAGAGGGCGCGGCTCTCCATCGGGAAGATCTCCGAGACGGTCAGGTAGGCGGCGCTCGCCCCGGAGGAGGCAAAGAAGAAGATCGCCAGGACGAAGGCCATGAAGACCAGGGTCGAGGGGGTGGTCGAGAGCAGGACGATGCCGAGGACCGCGGTCAGGGCGGCCGAGGTGAGGTAGCAGAGCGAGATCATGATTTTGCGCCCGACCGTGTCGAAGAGCCGGCCGAGGGTCAGCGGGCCGATGAAGTTGGAGGCGCCGAAGACGGCGATGTAGAGCGGCACCTGGCCGGAGCCGACGTCGAAGAATTCGCCGAGGATCGTGCCGAGGTCGAAGGTGACGGCGTTGTAGAGGAAGGCCTGGCCGACGAACAGTGAGAGCCCGAGGATCGTCCGCTTCGGATACTTCTTGAAGGCGACGGAGGCGATCTCGCGGAACGGGATCGTGGCGCGCTGGTGGATCGTCAGCTTCTCGTCGTCGGATACCTCCGACAGCTTCTCGCCGGTGTCATGTTCCACGTCCTCCTCGATTTCGCCGACGATCTGCTCGGCTTCGTCGTTCTTGCCGTGGATGAAGAGCCAGCGCGGGCTCTCGGGGACGTGGCGGCGGACGATCAGAATGCCGACCCCGAGCACCGCGCCGATCAGGAAGGAGAGTCGCCAGCCGAAGTCCTCGGCGAAGATCGAGGTGTTCAGCAGCGGCACCGTGAGCAGCGCGCCGACCGAGGCGCCGACCCAGTAGGAGCCGTTGATCGTCAGGTCGACGCGGCCGCGCAGCCGTGCCGGGATCAGCTCGTCGATCGCCGAGTTGATCGCCGCGTACTCGCCGCCGATGCCCATGCCGGTGACGAAGCGGCAGGCGAAGAAGTAGGCGGGGGCGAAGGCGAGGCCGGTCGCCATCGTCGCGACGATGTAGACGCCGAGGGTGACGAGGAAGAGTTTCTTGCGGCCGAAGCGGTCGGTCAGCTGGCCGAAGAACAGGGCGCCGACGCAGGCGCCGGCGACGTAGAAGGCGGCGGCGCTGCCGATCTGCGAGGCGTCGAGGGAGATGCCCGACCCGCTTTCGGTGAGGCGGTCGCCGATCGAGCCGATGATCGTCACCTCGAGCCCGTCGAGGATCCAGACGGTGCCGAGGCCGATGATGATCATCCAGTGCCATTTGGACCAGGGCAGGCGGTCGAGTCGCGCCGGGACCTTGGTCTCGATCGTCCCCTCTTCGTGTTGCACCTCGGCCTGTGCCACGGCGGAATTCGTACCCACGGCCGGGGTTGTCCAATCAGGTTCGCGGGGTAGGTTGGAGGCGATGAAGAAACTGCTGCCGTTGATCGCTTTCTGCGCCGCCGCGCTCGCCCTCATCTTTGCCCCGACCGCCGGCGCGGTCGGCGGCTTCCCGACCAAGGGCCACTGGCACCCGCAGGCGCAGACCGGCGCCTGGCAGTGGCAGCTGCAGGGCAAGTTCGAACTCACCCCGGGGGCGGACGTCTACGACATCGACGCCTTCGAATCGACGGTCGGCGACGTGCGCGCGATCCATCGGCACCGCGCCAAGGCCATCTGTTACGTCGACGTCGGCAGCTGGGAGGAATACCGGCCGGACGCCGGCGAGTTCCCCGAATCGGTGCTGGGGAAGCGCTACGAAGGCTATCCCGAAGAGCGCTGGCTCGACATCCGTCACTTCCACCAGTTCGCCGCGATCATGGAAAAGCGGTTCGAACTCTGCGCGAAGAAGCGCTTCGACGCGGTCGAGCCCGACAACATCAACGCCTGGGAAAACAATTCGGGCTTCCCGCTGACCCGCGCCGACCAGCTTCGCTACAACCGCTGGATCGCCAACCAGGTCCACAAACGAGGGATGGCGGTGGCGCTGAAGAACGACCCGAAGCAGGCGGCGCAGCTGGTCGGCGACTACGACTTCGCGATCGTCGAGGAGTGCTTCCAGTACAACGAATGCGGCTACTACAAGCCCTTCATCAAGGCCGACAAGGCGGTCTTCGAGGCCGAGTACGAACTGCCGACCTCGAAGTTCTGCGCGAAGGCCGAAGCGCTCGACTTCTCCTCGATCCGCAAGAACGTCGAACTGTTCGGCCAGCCGTGGGAACCGTGCGACCCGCTGCCGGAAGCGACTGAATAAGCTCGCTCACGTGAGCGGGTACCTGACCCGCTCCGCCCCTCACAAGCCAAGGAGCCAAGATGGGATTCGACCAGTACCACGAGCCGCCGGAGGAGCTCTCCGCCGAGACCCGCACCTTCGCCCGACTCTGTGCCTCGCTCGAAGAGGAGTGCCAGGCGATCGGCTGGTACCAGCAGCGACTCTCGATCGAGCCCGACGCCGACGCCCGGGCGATCATGCACGACGCCCAGGGGGAGGAGTTCAAGCACTTCTCGATGGACCTCGAGTTCCTCCTGCGCAAGGTGCCGCGCTGGCGCGCGATCGCCGAGGGCGTCCTGTTCAAGGACGGTGACATCGTCGACCACGGCGAGGCGGCCGAGGCGGCTTCCGAGGGCGATGGCGACGACGACGAGCTGGTTGCTCCGATGGCGGGCGGCGAAGGCTCGCTGGGGATCGGCAGCATGAAAGGAGTGGGACGATGAACCACCTGTTGCGCGGCCACGCGCCGCTGACCGATTCGAACTGGAAGCTGCTCGACGACGAGGCGCGCGATCGCCTCGCGGGGCCGCTGGCGGCACGCCGGCTGGTCGACTTCGTCGGGCCGAAGGGCTGGGAACACTCGTCGACGAACCTCGGGCGGGTCGAGCCGGTCGAGGTCGGCGAGGAGGGCGTGAAGGCGCTGCAGCGCCGCGTCCTGCCGCTGGTCGAGGTGCGGGTCGACTTCACCGTCTCGCGCTCGGAGATGCGCGACGACGACCGCGGCGCCGTCGACGTCGACCTCGAGTCGCTCGACCTCGCCGCCCATCAGATCGCGATCGCCGAGAACAGCGCCGTCTTCAACGGCTGGGCGAAAGCCGGGATCCAGGGCGTGCTCGAGTCCTCGCCGTTCGAGCCGGAGCCGCTCGGGGCGAGCGCCGACTCCTACACGCGCTCGGTCGCGCGGGCGGTCGAGGGGCTGCGCGAGGCCGGCGTCGAGGGCCCTTACGGCCTGGCGCTCGGTCCCGACGAGTACATCAAGGTGATCGAGACCGCCGAGCACGGCGGCTACCCGTTGTTCGACCACCTGCGGAAGATCCTCGACGGCGGGCAGATCGTCTGGGCTCCGGGGTTGAGCGGTGCGGTGGCGATGAGCCTGCGCGGCGGCGACTTCCTCTTCGAATCGGGCCAGGACCTCTCAATCGGCTACGACCACCACGACGCCGAGCAGGTGCACCTCTACCTCGAGGAGACCTTCTCCTTCATCGTCGCGACGCCGGAGGCCGCGGCGCCGCTCAGTGCCTGAGTTAAGTCAGTCTTGACGGCGGCGCCGCTCGGGCGAGCGGCGCCGTTACCGGGCGGGGCCGGGAGCCTCGCCCGCGCGGGTCAGGAGGGTTCGGGCGACAAGAAGTGGAGCATCTCCACCTTGCTGTTCATGCCCTGCTCGCCCGATTTGGCGAGGCGGGCCTGCGATTCGCTCTGGATCTCCATCACCTTGTCGTAGGTCTCGAGCAGCAGGGCGTTGACCTGGCCCCAGCCCTCTTTGTCGACGACCATCGGCGTCCGGGTCAGGTGCCGGTCCTCTTTTTCGTCGAAGGTGCCGCTTTTGACGGCCTCCTCGATGTCGTCGAACATCGATTTGAGCATCGCGCCGGAGAGTCCGGGGCGCAGGCTCTGCGGCATCCGCGCCCATTCGGCGTCGGAAAGGAACTGGCGTCGCGTCGCGCGGTAGAAGTGCTCGGTGGCGCCGCGGCGCTGCTTCGTGTCGACGAGCTCGATGCAGTCGTATTTCTCGAGCACGCGCACGTGGTAGGCGACCAGATTGAGGCTCTGGTCGAGCTCCTGGGCCAGCAGGTTAGGGCTGGCTACGCGCTCGTTCAGAATGATCAGGATCTGTACGCGTAGCGGGTGGGCGAAGGCTTTGGCGACGATTTGTTCGACGCCGTCCTTCTTCTTGGTTTTTGGCATTGGGGGGCTTCCTTCGGTCGTTTGGCAAGGGTGGCAGGCCGATTTAAGGACCTTAAACACTCCAAATCAAGAAATCCAGAAGTGATCTTAAAACTTCGTTTATTTGCCCGGTTTTACC
>DAIQOT010000135.1:0-10154 GCA_036787695.1 Solirubrobacterales bacterium
TCGCTGACCCAGGCCGGGCTCGGCGTCTCGACCGCCGTCTCGATCGGCGGCGACGCGATCATCGGCTCGACCTACGCCGAATTGATGCCTTTCTTCGAGGCCGACGAGCAGACCAAGGCGATCGTCATCTACACCGAGCCGGGTGGCCGCATGGAGGCCCAGCTCGCCGAGTGGGTGAAAGAGAACAACTCTCGCCTTCCGATCGTCGCCTTCATGGCGGGCAAATTCATGGACGACGAGGAGATGAAAGGCATGAGCTTCGGCCACGCAGGCACCATCGTCGAGGGCGCCGAGGACACCGCGACGCAGAAGATCGCCCGCCTCGAAGCGGCCGGGATCCGCGTCGTCGAGCGGATCGACGAGATCCCCACCGTGGTCAAGGAGAAGCTGGGAGTGGCCGCCTGATGCCCGCCCAGAACAAAGTCTTCATCGACGTCGAGGTCGACGCCTCAATCGCTGACGACGCGGCGATCGCCGCCAAACTCGAAGAAGTCTGCCCCGTCGACATCTTCAAGAACGCCGGCGGCCACGTCGAGGTGGTCGACGAGAACGTCGATGAGTGCGTCCTCTGCAAGCTCTGCCTCGAAGCCGCGCCCACCGGCACGGTCCACGTTCGCAAGCTCTACGACGGCACCGAGCTCTAGCGCCGCGGCAGTCCTACTTCGCGGCGCCCGGGTGGGCGACGCAGCCGTCGGTGACGGAGATCGGGAGGGTGATCGGTCGCTTCAGCCGCGCGAAGACTTCGAACGGAAACACCGTCCCGATGCTCGACCAGCACTGAGGTTCGGGCAGGTGCGGATGGAGCACGTACGCGCCCGGGCCGAGTCGGATCTTGAAGCGTCCTTCGACCACCGGCAGCGTGGCGAGAACCGTCGCCGAGCCGCGCTTGCGGACGTTGATCGTCGCCCCTTCGCCTGAATAGACCGGGAAGGTCCCGTCTTCGCCGCAGGGCGTGTCCGGCACGCAAGCCTGCGTCGCGACACCGGTAGAGGTCGAACCGACCAACGGGCAGGCGATGTTCCGCCGCTCACCAAGCGGACAGACGATCGCCGAGCTCGTCCCGTCCGCGGTGATCGGCCCGCAGTGCGGCGGCGGCGGGCACACGGGTTCGCAGAAAGTGCCGCAGGTCGTGTCGTAGAGCGTCCCTTCGACCAGCTTCTTGTTCCCCGCCGCCGCGGCCGATCCCGTGACGAACGCCACCACGAGGGCGACGAGCGCCAGGGCGCCCAGAATCCGCACCCCACTTCGCTCCTCAAGGCCAACCCACCTCATGCCGCTGCTTCTACCCCGACCGGTCAAGCTCATGCGTGTGGAGTTTTGGTTCCTATGGGACCGAAACTAAACACGGAGACCCTTGATCGGTGGATCAGTGGCCGCCGTGGCCCCCACCGTGGCCATGGCCGCCGCCGAAGCCGCCTCCGTGGCCACCATGGTGGGCGATCGAGTTGTAGTGGTGGTGAGGGTCGCCGCCGCCGGAGGAGTTGTCGAACCAGTGGGGGAGCGTGCGCCAGCGGGCCTTCAGGGCCTCCCGCTCGGACTCCGGGAAGCCGGTGACGAAACTGTGGAAGCCGAAGCGCCTGCGGACAACCTCGACCGTGTGGCCGTAGGTCGCGACTTCTTCGGCGCGCTCGATCGCTTCCGCTTCGTCGTCGTACGTCTCCTGCCAATCGCTTTCGTAGCCGAGGATGTAGCGCGCCATCGGGAAAGGGTAGGCGCGGGCGGGACGGCTGTGTGATCTCGTCACGTTACGTGCATATAAATTTATAGTCGGGTAACGTCTGCACCGATGAATGTAGAGATGCGTTCGAGGCTGTCGCGGGGCGACCGGATGGAGCAGACGCTCGGGGTCGCCCATGAGCTCTTTGCCGAGCGGGGCTACGCCGAGGTGACGATGGACGAGATCGCCGCCGCGGTCGGGGTGACGAAGCCGCTGCTCTACAACTACTTCGGCAACAAGGAGCGGCTCTACATCGCCTGCATGGAGCGGGCCGGTGACTCGCTGACGAAGACGGTCGGCGAGGCGATCGCCGGGACCGCCAGCCCGGGCGACGCGCTTGGCGCCGGCGTCCGCGCCTTCTTCGGCTTCCTCGACTCCGACCGCGCCGCCTGGGCGGTGCTCTTCGACGAGACGCTGCCGGTCGGCGGCGAGGTCGCCGACCGCGTCGCCTCCTACCGCGGTCAGATCGTCGAGCTCGTCTCCCAGTCGCTCCTCGCCCAGCTGCCCGAGTCGCGCCGCGGCCGCGCCAAGGTCGAAATCGAGGCGCTCTCCGCCGCCCTGCTCGGCGCCGCCGAGGAGCTCGCCCGCTGGTGGCTGCGAACCGAGGCGATCAGCGCCGGCGAGGCGGCCGAGCTCCTGATCTCCACCGTCGAGCCCGGCATCCGCGCCCGCTCGCAGGCCGCCACCGACTCCCCCACCTCAACTTCGAAAACCGGGAAAGGAACCCCCAAAGCATGAACAGCGAGACCCGCAAAGTTGCCGTGATCGGCGGCAACCGGATCCCCTTCGCGCGCTCCGACAAGGAGTACGCGCACGCCACGAACCAGGACATGCTCACCGCCGCGCTCGACGGGCTGATCGACCGCTACGGCCTCGAGGGCGAGCGGCTCGGCGAGGTCGCGGGCGGCGCCGTGCTCAAGCACTCCCACGACCGCGACCTGACCCGCGAGAGCGTCCTCTCCACCCGCCTCGCCCCCGAGACGCCCGCCTACGACGTCCAGCAGGCCTGCGGCACCGGCCTCGAGACGGCGATCCTGGTCGCCAACAAGATCGCCCTCGGGCAGATCGACGTCGGCATCGCCTGCGGCGCCGACACCACCTCCGACGCGCCGATCGAGCTGAACGAAGAGCTCCGCGCGACGCTCCTCGACGCCAACCGGCAGCGCTCCACCACCGACAAACTGAAGACGCTGGCGCGCTTCCGCCCCGGCCACATCGTCCCCCGCGTCCCCCGCAACGAGGAGCCGCGCACCGGCCTCTCGATGGGCGAGCACACGGCGATCATGGCCAAGGAATGGGACATCGGCCGCGCCGAGCAGGACGAGCTCGCGGTCACCTCGCACAAGAACCTCGCCGCCGCCTACGAGCGCGGTTTCCAGACCGACTTGATCACCCCGTACCTCGGCGTCGAGCGGGACGGCAACCTCCGTCCCGACTCCTCGGTGGAGAAACTGGCGAAGCTGAAACCGGTCTTCGGCGGCCCCGACGGGACGATGACGGCGGCCAACTCGACGCCGCTCTCCGACGGCGCCTCGGCGGTGCTGCTCGCCTCCGAGGAGTGGGCGAAGGAACACGACCTCCCGGTGCTCGCGTACTTCAGCGAGGGCCAGGCCGCGGCCGTCGACCACGTCCACAAGAAGGAAGGCCTGCTGATGGCGCCCGCCTACGCGATGCCGCTGATGCTCGACCGCGCCGGCCTCACCCTCCAGGACTTCGACTACTACGAGATCCACGAGGCCTTCGCCGCCCAGGTCCTCTGCACGCTGAAGGCCTGGGAAGACGCCGACTTCTGCAAGGAGAAGCTCGGCCGCGACAAGCCGCTCGGCGCGATCGACCGGGCGAAGCTGAACGTCAACGGTGGGTCGCTCGCCGCCGCGCACCCGTTCGCCGCGACCGGCGGGCGGATCGTCGCCGGCCTCGCCAAACAGCTCCATGAAGACGGAAAAGGACGCGGCGTGATCTCGATCTGCGCCGCCGGCGGCCAGGGCGTCGTCGCGATCCTCGAGGGCCCGGAAGGAGCCAAGTAACCAATGCCTGATCGCTACTCACAGATCGTCAACGCGCCGGTCGTCTCGACCGTCGCCAAGCAGATGGGCCTCCCCCAGCCGGTCGACCTCGACCGCTATAAGCCGGGTGCCCCGGTCGTCGCCGGGCCGGTGCTGAGCGGCGCCGCCCCCGGTGGCCGGCTCGAGCGCCCGCTGAAGAAGTTACTCGACGACATCGGCGCCGAACGCGCCGGCGCCGAGGGCAAGGCGAAGGCGCTCGTCTTCGACGCCTCCGGGATCGCCGACTCGACCGAGCTGGTCGAGTTGCAACGCTTCTTCTACCCCGCCGTCCCGCGCCTGCGGTCGAGCGGCCGCGTCGTCGTCCTCGGCACCACCCCGACGCTCGCCGGGTCGGCCCGCGCCCACACCGCGCAGCGGGCGCTCGAGGGCTTCACCCGCTCGCTCGCCAAGGAGATCGGCGGCAAGGGCGCGACCACGCAGCTCGTCTACGTCGAGCCGGGGGCCGAGGACCAGCTCGACTCGACCCTCCGCTTCCTCCTCTCGCCCCGCTCGGCGTATGTCGACGGCCAGGTGATCCGCGTCGGCAAGGGCGTCGCGCCGACGCCGGAGATCGACTGGGACCTCCCCCTCGCGGGCAAGACGGCGCTGGTGACCGGCGCCTCGCGCGGGATCGGCGCGGCGATCGCCGCCACGCTCGGCCGCGACGGCGCCAAGGTCGTCGGCCTCGACGTGCCGCAGGCGGAGAACGAGCTGCGCGCCGTGGTCGAGGCGCTCGGCGGCGAAGCGCTCGCCCTCGACATCACCGCCGACGACGCCCCCGACCAGATCGCGGCGCACTTCAGCGGCGGCGTCGACATCGTCGTCCACAACGCCGGCGTCACCCGCGACCGCACCCTGGCGAAGATGCCGGAAGACCGCTGGGCGGGGCTGATGGAGATCAACCTCTCCTCCGAGGAGCGGATCGACGACGCCCTCCTCGACGCCAAACGCCTCAACCCGAACGGCCGCATCGTCTGCGTCTCCTCGATGTCGGGGATCGCGGGCAACTCGGGCCAGACCAACTACGCCGCCTCGAAGGCCGGCGTGATCGGGATGGTCGAATCCCTGGCGCCGGAGCTGGCGAAACGGAAGGCGACGATCAACGCGGTCGCGCCGGGCTTCATCGAGACCAAGATGACCGCGGCGATGCCGATCGGCCCGCGCGAAGCCGGCCGCCGGCTCTCCTCGCTCTCCCAGGGCGGGCTGCCGGTCGACGTCGCCGAGACGATCGCCTGGTTCGCCTCCCCCGCCACCACCGGGGTCAACGGCAACGTCGTCCGCGTCTGCGGGCAGAGCCTGCTGGGGGCGTAGGGCGATGGCGGTCGAGACGAAGAAGCTCACGAGCGCGCCGAGCATCCTGCCGCTCTACGCCTGCGCCGCGCTGCCGATGGTGCCGGGCGCCTCTCGCCTGCCGTTCGTCCCGGGCGGCGGCGGCGAGATCCCGGCGGTGCGGCTCGAGCTCGACGGCGTCACCCCCGATCCGGACGCGGTCGCCGCCTACGCCAAGGTCTGCGGCTTCGTCCTCCGCGACCACCTGCCGCCGACCTATCCCCACGTGCTCGCCTTCCCGCTGCACATGGCGCTGATGTCCGACGGCGACTTCCCGTTCGGCGCGGTCGGCCTCGTCCACGTTGCCAACAAGATCACCCAGCACCGACGGATCGGCATCGGCAAGGAGCTCTCGCTCCGGGTCGAGGCGTCGAAGGTACAGCCGTACGCGAAAGGGAAAGCGTTCGACGTCGTCACCGAGGTCCGCATCGGCCGCCAGATCGCCTGGGAGTCGACCAGCACCTTTCTGCGGCGCGGCAAGGGCGATGCCTCCGCCGCACCCGCCGAGGCGTTCCCGATCGTCGGCGAAGACGTCGCGGCGAGCGCCACCTGGACCCTCCCCGGCGATCTCGGCCGCCGCTACGCGGCCGTCTCCGGCGACCGCAACCCGATCCACATGCACGCGCTGACGGCGAAGCCACTGGGGTTCCCGGCGGCGATCGCCCACGGGATGTGGACGAAGGCACGGGCGCTGGCGGCACTCGAGCCGCGCCTCGCCGACGCCTTCGAGACCGACGTCCGCTTCCGCCGGCCGATCCTCCTGCCGGCCAAGGTCGAATTCGCGACCCAAGACGAGCAACAAGGTCGCGACCAACAAGGTCAGTCCCTCTTCACCGTGCGCAAGGGCAAGAACAGACATCTGGACGGCCGGGTCACCCCGATCGCCGCCAAGACCAGTCCCAAAGGAAAGGCAAAGTGACTCCGACGACGATCGACAACAACCAGGGCGTGGCCGAGCGCGCGATGGGCATCGGCCTGCGAGGGCTGAACTGGCTCGCGGGCTCCGACCTGCTCGACCGCATCCGCATCCGCAAAGGCGTGGAGCGGGCTCTCTTCCAGGGCACCAAACAGGGCTTCCGCACGGCGACCGCCGCCGGGCGCACCTTCAAGGCCGCCCAGCAGCTGGGCAAACCGGCGCGCCAGCCGCGCACCAAGTCGAAGGGCCTCTTCGACGTCACCCCCGACGACGAGCAGCAGATGTTCCAGGAGGCGGGCCGCGCGTTCGCCGAGGAGAAGATCCGCCCGGCGGCCAAAGCGGCCGACGACGAGCGCAAGACGCCGGCCGAGGTGCTGGCCCAGGCGACCGAGCTCGGCGTCGCGATGCTCGGCGTCCCGGCCGAGCTCGGCGGGGTGATGGAAGAAGGCGCGGCGACGACCAGCGTGCTGATCGGCGAGGCGCTCGCCCACGGCGACATGGGGATCGCCTACGCGGCGCTCGCCCCCGGCGCGGTCGCCACCGCGATCGGGCTCTGGGGATCGGCCGAGCAGGAGGCGACCTACCTGCCCGCGTTCACCGGCGAGGACGTCCCGGCGGCGGCGCTGGCGATGATCGAGCCGCGGCCGCTGTTCGACCCGCTGAAGCTGGAGACGACCGCCAAGCGCGACGGCGAGGACTGGGTCCTCGACGGCGCCAAGTCGCTGATCGCCCGCGCCACCGAGTGCGAGCTCTTCCTCGTCGCCGCCGAGGCCGAGGGCATCGGCCCGGCGCTGTTCGTCGTCGAGTCCGGCACCAAAGGGCTCTCGATCGAGGACGAGCCGGCGATGGGCCTTCGCCCCGCCGCGACCGGGAAGCTGATCCTCGAGGGCGCGCGGGTCCCCGCGACCGCGATCCTCGGCGAGGCCAAGCGCGCCGACTACGTCGAGTGCGTGAACCGGGCGCGGATCGCCTGGGCGTCGCTCTCGGTCGGCACCGCGCAGGCGGTCCTCGACTACGTCATTCCCTACGTCAACGACCGCCAGGCGTTCGGCGAACCGGTGTCCAACCGGCAGGGCGTCGCCTTCCCGGTCTCCGACATCGGCATCGAGTCGAGCGGCATGCGCCTCACCACGTATCGGGCGGCGTCCCGCGCCGACCGCGGTGAGGACTTCGCCCGCGAGGCCGCCATCGCCCGCCGGCTCTGCGCCCAGAAGGGGATGAAGATCGGCTCCGACGGCGTCCAGCTGCTCGGTGGCCACGGCTTCGTCAAGGAGCACCCGGTCGAGCGCTGGTACCGGGACCTGCGATCCGCGGGCGTGATGGAGGGCGCCCTGCTCGTCTAGCCGACGCGACGAGCGAAAGGAGACACCATGATCAATCTCGAGATCCCGAAGAAATACAAGCCCCTCGCCCAGCAGGCCAACCAGGTCGCGACCGAGGTGTTCCGCCCGATCAGCCGCAAGTACGACGAGGCCGAGCACGCCTACCCGAAAGAGCTCGACATGCTGGCGTCGCTGATCGACGGCATGAACGAGGGCTCCGATATGGGCGGCGCCGGCGCCGCCGGCGTGCGGCGCTCCTCCAACGGCTCGGACCCCGGCGAGAACCGCAACGGCTCCAACCTCTCCACCGTGCTCGGCATCATCGAGCTCTGCTGGGGCGACGTCGGCCTGCTGCTCTCGATGCCGCGCCAGGGCCTCGGCAACTCGGCGATCGCCAGCGTGGCGACCGAGGAGCAGCTCGAGCGCTACGGCGGCAAGTGGGCGGCGATGGCGATCACCGAGCCCGAAGCGGGCTCCGACTCGGCCGCGATCCGCACCACCGCCGAGCTCGACGGCGACGAGTACGTCCTGAACGGCGAGAAGATCTTCGTCACCTCGGGCGACCGCGCCGACCTGATCGTCGTCTGGGCGACCCTCGACCGCAGCGCCGGCCGCGCCGCGATCAAGTCGTTCATCGTCGAGCGCGACAACCCGGGGCTGAAGCTCGACCGGCTCGAGCACAAGCTCGGGATCCGCGCCTCCGACACCGCCAACTTCACCCTGCAGGACTGCCGGGTGCCGAAGGAGGCGCTGCTCGGGAACCCGGACGTGAATGTCGAGAAAGGCTTCGCGGGCGCGATGCAGACCTTCGACAACACGCGGCCGCTCGTGGCGGCGATGGCGGTCGGGGTGACGCGGGCGGCGCTCGAGGAGACGCGCCGGCAGCTCTCTTCGGCGGGGGTCGAGGTCAACTACGACACCCCGGCGCTCTCCCAGTCCGCGGCGGCGGCCCGCTTCCTCGAGATGGAGGCCGACTACGAGGCCTCCTACCTGCTGACCCTGCAGGCGGCGTGGATGGCCGACAACTCGAAGCCCAACTCCCTCCAGGCCTCGATGGCGAAGGCGAAGGCGGGACGCACCTGCGTCGACGTCACCCTCGGCTGCGTCGAGCTCTGCGGCGCCGTCGGCCTCGGCGAGACCGAGCTCCTCGAGAAGTGGGCCCGCGACGCCAAGATCCTCGACATCTTCGAGGGAACCCAGCAGATCCAGCTCCTGATCATCGCCCGCCAGCTCCTCGGCAAGAACTCGAGCGAACTCCGCTAGGGCGGCCGTTGATGGGCCGAAGACTCAAGTCGGTCTTGAGTTTTCGGCCCATCGACGTGAGTTCGCACGCTCGGACTCAGCTGTTTCCGACCGCCCTCCAAGCCCCATCGATGATCTCGAGAACGCGGCGGCATTGCGCCTGTTCGCCCTCAAGCGTTTTCTCCGGTCCGCCCGCGCTGAAGTCAATCTCAGCGATCTTCTTGTCGTCGACGTCGTATAGGACGATCTTTCCCGTACGCGGCCCAGAAGACTCGACACGAGCCTCCACGATCTCGGAGTAAGGGATGAACCGATCAACTTCGGCCCGCTTGTTGAACACTCCCTTCAGCCTGGCATGGAAGATGCCCTGTTTGCAGATGGCCCACAAGCCAAAGTCCTGACTGACTGCGAGCACATCGTCTAGCGCAAGCCCGTGCTGAGCCAACCCCGCTTCCAGCACAGGCGGATACTGCTGCTTTGGGCGGATTTCGAAGTTCGACTCGTCAAACAACGAGAACAGCCGGTAACCGTCCAAGGTAATCCTCCTGCTGCCGCGATTTTCAGCTATCTCGTCAGCCGCGCCTCCCATTAGGCTTCGGTCGACAAACGCTGGCAACCTCCCATTGGTACGCCTGGATTGTCAAGTGGGGGATTCGGCTAGACATATCTGGCACTCGAATCGCCTCGCCCGTCTCCGCCGCACCCCTCGGCCGACTCTGGAAGCACTCGTGGGGCACATTTCCGAAAGACTCCCGGCCGTGAACATCATCGATGACTTGATGGAGCGGTCGCCGGCCTCGCGGCTGGGGATCGTCGAGTTGGACGCGGAGGCGCGGGGGCGCAGGTGGCACTTCGGCGAAATGATCGCGACCTCGGCGGGGCTGTCGGGGGCGTTCGCGGCACGTGGGGTGAAGCGGGGCGACGTGGTGATGACGCTGGTCGGGAACCGGATCGAGTGGGTGCTGACGCTGCTCGCTTGCTGGCGGATGGGCGCGGTCGCGTTGCCGTGCAACACGCAGCTGCGGCGCAAGGACCTGGAGCTGCGGGTCGCGGCGGCGAACCCGGCGCTCTGCGTCGGCGAGGAACGGCTGCTCGGCGAGCTGCCCGAGGGCGTCCCGGTGATGACGATGGCCGACGTCGCCTACGTCCTCGACGAGGACCAGCCGCAGGAGACCCCGGCCGCGGTCGCCGACATGGCCGCCGAGGACCCGGCGCTGATCGTCTTCACCTCCGGCACGACCGGGGACCCGCGCGGGGTCGTCCACGCCTACAGATACTTATTCGGGCAGGGGGTCCAGGCCGAGCACTGGTTCGGCTCGCGCAAGGGCGACCTCGCCTGGTGCACGACCGCCACCGGCTGGTCGAAGTCGGCCCGCAACGTCTTCCTCGCCCCCTGGCTGACCGGCGCCGCGGCGGTGATCCACGACGGGCGCTTCGACCCCGAGGAGCGGCTCGACCTCGCCGAGGCGCTCGGCGTCAACGTCCTCTGCCAGGCCCCGACCGAGTACCGGATGCTCGCCCGCCGCACGCAGCTCCGCCCCCTCCCCGCCCTGCGCCGGATGGTCTCCGCGGGCGAGCCGCTC
>DAIQOT010000328.1:0-2972 GCA_036787695.1 Solirubrobacterales bacterium
CCGGATCCTTCGGCGCCATCACGTAGGCACCCGGCGAACGGACGAGCTGGGTCACGACGACACGCTCGGTGCCGTTGATGATGAAGGTGCCGCGTTCGGTCATCCACGGGAAGTCGCCCATGAAGACGGCCTGCTCGCGGATCTCTCCGGTCTCCTTGTTCTGGAAGGCCACGGTCGCGGTCAGCGGCCGCGAATACGTCATGTCCTTCTCGCGGCACTCCTCAATAGAGTGCGGCGGCTCCTCGAAATTGAACTTGCCAAAGACGATCTGCAGGTTCCCCGTGTAATCCTCGATCGGGGAAATGTCGTTGATCGTCTCGCGCAGCCCACCGTGCTCAGTGTCGGTCAGTTCCTCGAAGGAACGACGCTGAATATCGATGAGATGTGGAACCTCGAGAGGGTTCTCTAGGCGGGAAAAGCTCCTACGGGTTACGGGGGCAGCGTTGGAACGTGCCAAGTCGGCGACTCCTCGGGCGGTCAGAGGGATGTGAAAAAGGCCCGTGCGGCGGGCAGGCGAACTCAGAAAAGCGCGCGACCGGGGAAAATAGCATGGCGCTTTCCCCGGTCGCGGATTTGGCTCTGCGACTGGTTGTCAGTCGCGGGCCACGAAACGTCGGCTATTTAAGCTCGACGGTCGCGCCGGCCTCCTCGAGTTCCGCTTTCAGTTTTTCGGCCTCGTCGCGCTCGACGCCCTCTTTGACCGGGCCCGGCGCGGCGTCGACGACAGCCTTCGCCTCTTTCAGGCCCAGACCGGTCGCATTGCGGACGACTTTGATGACCGGGACTTTCTGGCCACCGACTTCGGTGATCACGACGTCGACGGTCGAGGACTCTTCCGCGGCCCCACCCTCGTCGCCACCGGCGGCGGCAGCGGCCGGAGCGGCGGCAGCGACGGCGGTCGCGGAGACGCCGAACTCCTCCTCGAGGGCTTTGATCCGCTCGGAAAGCTCGAGAACCGAGATGCCTTTCAGCTCCTCGATCCAGTCAGCAGTTGAAGTTGCCATCTTGGTCTTACCCCTCTTGGTTGTTTGAGTCTTCGGAAGTGTCTGAATCAGTGGCGCCCTCGGCGGCGGGCGCATCCTCGGCGGGAGCCTCGGCCTCGGCGGCCGGCTCCTCGGTCGAAGTGTCATCGGCGGCCGGAGTGTCCTCGGCCGGGGCCTCAGCCTCGGCGGCGGGCGCGGCCTCGGACTCGTCGGCCGGGGCCTCGGCGGCGGGCGCCTCCTCGGCCGGGGCGTCAGCCTCGGCGGCGGGCGCGGGCTCCTCAACGGGAGCCTCGGGCGCGGCGGCCGGAGCCTCGCCGGTCACGAGGCCTTTGTCGGCGATCTGGCCGAGCTGCGTGGCGAGCCCCTGGATCAGCGCGTTCAGGCCGCGGACGATGCCGGTCAGCGGGCTGGCGACGATGCCGGCGAACTGGCCGACCAGGACTTCGCGCGACGGAAGTTTGGCGATCGAGGTGAAGCCCGCGTCGTCGAGGACGACTTCGCCCATCAGGCCACCCTTGAAGGTCAGGACCTGGTGCTGTTTGTTGAAGGTGGTGATCGCTTTCGCGGCGGCGGCGGTGTCGCCGCGGACGAAGGTCAGCGCGGTCGGCCCGACGAGCAGATCGGCGAGGCGATCCTCCCCCACCTGCGTCGCGGCCAGTTTGGTGAGCCGGTTCTTGACGACCCGGAAGCTCGAATCCGTCTCACGCAGTTTGGTGCGGAGCTCGGCAGCCTGCGGAACGCTGATCCCGCGGTAGTCGACTGCGAAGATCGCTTCCGCGCCCTCGATCTGGGCGGCGATCTCCTGGATGGTTGCTGACTTTTCCTCGCGGTTCATCGTCTCTCCTGCACCGGGCTTAAGGGCTATCGCCGCGCCGGTGGTCTTAGGTGGGCGCCGAGCAATATAGAGCAAACGCCCTATTTGCGTCCGACGCCGTCCCTATGCGGTCGGGGTTACTCGGCGGAGTCGGACTCGGCGCCTGCGGTGGCGCCGACCAGCTCGCGGTCTGCGGTTTTGGCGGCGGTGTCGACGCGGACCCCGGGGCCCATCGTCGTCGCCAGGGTCGCCGAGCGGATGTATTTGCCTTTGCTCGCCGACGGTTTGGCGCGGACGATCTCGTCGATCACGGCCTGGTAGTTGTCGAGAAGCTGGTCGTCGGGGAAGCTCGCCTTGCCGATCGCCATGTGGACGATCGCCTGGCGGTCGGTGCGGTATTCGACTTTGCCCGACTTCGACTCGGTGACGGCTTTCTCGATGTCTTCGGTGACGGTGCCGACTCGCGGGTTCGGCATCTTGCCCTGCGGGCCGAGGATGCGGCCGAGCTGCCCGACCACCGGCATCATGTCCGGGGTCGCGAGGGCCACGTCGAAGTCGGTGAAGCCGCCCTGGATTTTCTCGGCCAGGTCCTGGGCACCGACGAAGTCGGCCCCGGCGGCTTCGGCGTCGCGCGCCTTGGCGCCCTGGGCGAAGACCGCGATCGTCACTTCTTTGCCCAGCCCGTGCGGGAGGGCGAGCGTGCCGCGCAGCTGTTCGTCGGCGTGACGGACGTTGACGCCGAGCAGCACGTGCAGCTCGACCGTCTCGTCGAATTTGGCGCTGGCGGTCTGCTTGATCAGCCCGATCGCCTCGACCGGCGGGTAGAGATGGTCGCGCTGGACCTTCTGGTGCTGCATGCGGAAGCGTTTTCCGTGGGCCATCGAAGGTCTCCTATTTGACGTCGACGCCCATCGAGCGGGCGGTCCCGGCGATGATCTTCGAGGCGGCGTCGAGGTCGTTGGCGTTGAGGTCGGGCATCTTCCGCTCGGCGATTTCGCGGATCTGCTCCGGGGTGATCGTCCCGACTTTTTTGACGTGGGGCTCGCCGGAGCCCTTCGGGATCCGGATCTTCTCCTTGATCAGGACCGCGGCCGGAGGCGTCTTGGTGATGAAGGTGAAGGAGCGGTCCTCGTAGACCGAGATTTCCACCGGAATGATCGTGCCGCCCTCGCCCT
>DAIQOT010000329.1:0-2970 GCA_036787695.1 Solirubrobacterales bacterium
GACCTCCTCGACGGCGGGGTCGAGATCGACGAGGACGAGGTCGTGCCCCGCCGCCGCGAGCCGCTCCCCGATGCGCCCACCGAGCCCACCGGCCGCCCCGGTGACGATCGCGGTGCTCACGCCGGAAGTTTCCCCAGGTTCGCGCCGCCGACCGACAGCAGCTGCCCGGTGACGTGCTCGGCCGAGGCGAGCATCGCCACCGTCGCGTCGACCGCGGCGCCGTCGTTCCCGCCGCCCGCGACCGCGTTCACGCGCCAGCCCGGTTTGGCGCCCTCGATGCCGAACGTCCGCACCATCCCGAGCAGGCCCGTCGCCACCGCGGCGTCGAGCGGGTCGCCCTGTCCCATCAGGTCGCGCGCCGCCAGCACGACGACCACCGGCCGCCCCATAGCGACCGCCTCGCGGACCTGGAGGAACGCGTCGGTCAGCGTCGCGGTCACCCCAGCCGGATCGCCGCCGACCGCGCCCGCGCGCAACACCACCGCTTCGCTCCCCGAGGCCTCTCCCGACATCCCTGGCGAGACTACCGGGGCACGCGTAAGCTGCCGCCGATGGAGGAGACGCCCGAGATCCTGTGGCGGCCGACCGCTGCCGCGGTCGAGTCCTCCAACCTCACCGCCTACATCGACTGGCTGCGGGCCGAGCGCGGCGTCGACGTCGCCGCCTACCCGGAGCTCTGGCGCTGGTCGGTCGACGACCTCGAGGGCTTCTGGAACTCGATCTTCGACTACTTCGGGGTGGAGTACGACGGCGAGCGCGGCCCGGCGCTGGCCTCGCGCGAGATGCCCGGCGCCGACTGGTTCCCCGGCGTGCGCCTCAACTGGGCCGAGCGCGCCTTCGCCGGCAAGGACGACAACGCCGTCGCGATCCTCCACGCCTCCGAGCTCCGCGACCTCGACGTGCTCACCTGGGGCGAGCTGCGCCGCCAGGTCGCCGCCGTCGCTGCCGGCCTGCGCTCCCTCGGCGTCGAGCGGGGCGACCGCGTGGTCGCCTACCTGCCGAACATCGCCGAGGCGACGGTCGCCTTCCTCGCCGTCGCCTCGATCGGCGCGGTCTGGTCGAGCGCCTCGCCCGACTTCGGCGCGGGCTCGCTGATCGACCGCTTCGCCCAGATCGAGCCGAAGGTGCTGATCGCCGTCGACGGCTATCGCTACGGCGGCAAAGACTTCGACCGCATCCCGGTGGTGCGCCAACTACAGGAGGCGATGCCGAGCGTCGAGCGCACCGTGCTCCTCCCCTACCTCGACCCCGCCGCCACCGCGACCTCCGGCTCCGCCGACCTGGAGAACGTCATCACCTGGGACGACCTCCTCGCCGCCGGCGAGGGCGCCGAGCTCACCTTCGAGCGCGTCCCCTTCGACCACCCCCTCTGGGTTCTCTACTCCTCCGGCACGACCGGCCTCCCGAAGGCGATCGTCCAGGGCCAGGGCGGGATCCTCATCGAGCAGCTGAAGAAGATGCACCTCCACCTCGACTCGAAGCCGGGCGACCGTCTCTTCTGGTTCACGACGACCGGCTGGATGATGTGGAACTTCATCGTCTCCGGCCTCCTCACCGAGGCGGCGATCGTCCTCTACGACGGCAACCCGGGATACCCCGACATGGGCGCGCTCTGGGACCTCGCCGAGGCGGCGGGGATAACGACCTTCGGCACCTCGGCCGCCTACGTCTCGGCCTGCATGAAGGCGGGGGTCGAGCCGGGCGCGGGACGCGACCTCTCCCGCCTGCGCGCCGTCGGCTCGACCGGCAGCCCGCTCGCCCCCGAGGGCTTCGACTGGATCTACGAGCACGTCGGCGCCGACACCTGGCTCTTCTCGACCTCCGGCGGGACCGACGTCTGCACCGCCTTCGTCGGCGGCGTCCCGACCCTCCCCGTCTACCGGGGCGAGCTGCAGGCGCGCGCCCTCGGTTGCAAGGTCGAGGCCTGGGACGAGGACGGCAACCCGGTCATCGACCAGGTCGGCGAGCTGGTGATCACCGAGCCGATGCCCTCGATGCCGCTCTACCTATGGGACGACGAGACCGGCAGCCGCTACCGCGAGTCCTACTTCGAGACCTTCCCCGGAGTTTGGAGACACGGCGACTGGATCGAGATCACCGACCGCGGCACCGCGATCATCCACGGCCGCAGCGACTCGACGATCAACCGCGGCGGCATCCGCATCGGCACCGCGGAGATCTACCGCGCCGTCCTCGACTCCGACGACGTCCTCGACGCCCTCGTCGTCGACCTCCCGGACGAGGGCACCGAAAGCTCGATCGAGCTCTTCGTCGTCCTCCGCGACGGCGCCGTCCTCGACGACGACCTCCGCAAGACCTTGGCCCGCGCGATCCGCAACCGCTGCTCCCCCCGCCACGTCCCCGACCAGGTCCGCCAGGTCGCCCAGATCCCCCGCACCCTCTCCGGCAAGGTCGTCGAGGTCCCCGTGAAGCGAATCCTCTCCGGCGCCGACCCGACCAAGGTAGTCAGCCGCGACTCCCTCGCCAACCCCGACGCCCTCGACTACTTCGTCGAGCTCTCCGAATACGACGACTCCTGAGCGATCTCAGGCTTCCTTCAGCCTGACGAGCGCCCTCGCGGCGGCCCGGTCGTTCGTCGTCGGCATGGTGTCCTTGCCATTGACATGGCCGACGACTTTGGTCGGGCGGGTCTCTCCGGCCCTCACTACGAAGCTGCCGGCCCGACTTATCTTTCTGTCTAGCTTCTTACCCATGGTCTATCCGCCGCCACTCGCGACGGTCTCCTTTCTGAGGTTACCGGGAGCGCGTAGCGCCAACCAGACGAGCCAGATGGATGCAAAGCTCGCCAGAACAGCCGCCGCCAGCCAGACATTCGTAGGCCTGGTGTCGGGGACCTCCATCGCAAGAGTGGCCGACGCCGCCAACGCGCAGATGCTTATGCAACCCAAGAGGACTCTGGAGGCGAAGAAAACCTGACTCACCAGACTCGGCTCACCTCGCACCGCGGTG
>DAIQOT010000022.1:0-26523 GCA_036787695.1 Solirubrobacterales bacterium
CTTGTCGTCGAGCCGGTCGGCGGCGGTGAGCATGAGGATCGGCATGCCGCTGCCGGAAGCGACGATGCGGCGGGCGATCTCGTCGCCGGAGGGGCCGGGGATGTCGCGGTCGAGGACGGCGATGTCGTAGCCGTTGACGCTCAGCAGCCCGAGCGCGGTGTCGCCGTCGCCGGCGATGTCGGCGGCGATCGCCTGCAGCCTGAGACCATCGCGGATGGCCTCCGCCAGGTACGGCTCGTCCTCGACGATCAGCACGCGCATGCGTTCGATGTTCCCGGTTCGAGCATATTGTCGGCGTATCGAAAAGCCCTTACGCGGGGGCAACGCCGGGGCGCGCAGGGTGGGGGCGTGGCCTACGGCGAACCGACACCGAGAGCGGATTACCGCGTCCATCGCACGGGTCGCGGCCGTCCGTGGCTGCTCGGCGCGATCGTCGTCCTCGCCCTCGTCGGCGCGCCGTTCGCGGTCGCCCACCACCTGCTGGGCGGCTCGGGCGCGGCGCCGCTCGGCAAGGTGGGCCTGCCGCACGGCGCCGGCGGCGTGGCCACGTCCTCGGGCGAATGGCCGTCCCAGGGACAGGCGGCGATCGTGATCGGTGGCGGCCGGCCGAAGGTGAGCCCGGACCAGGAGCCGGCGCCGATCGCGAGCCTGGCGAAGGTGATGACCGCCTACCTGACGCTCGAGCGCTATCCGCTGAGCGGGACCGGCGGCGGCTTCACGATGACCGTCACCGCGGCCCAGGCGGAGCACGTGGCCGAGGAAGCCGAAGAGGGCCAATCGGTCGTCGCGGTCGAGGCGGGCGAGCGGCTGACCGAGCGTCGGCTGCTCGAGGCGCTGCTGATCCCCTCCGGCAACAACATCGCCCGCATGCTGGCGGCGCGGGTGGCGGGGAGCGAAGGGGCCTTCGTCGACGCGATGAACGAAGCGGCCGGCGCGCTCGGCATGGACGCGACGACCTACACCGATCCCAGCGGCTTCGACCCGGGCACGGTCTCGACCGCCGCCGACCAGCTGCGCGTCTTCCGGCGGGCGATGCACTTCGCCGCCTTCCGCCGGATCATCTCGATGGGCAGCGTCACCCTGCCGGTCGCCGGAACGCTCACCAACTTCAACCCGCTGCTCGACCACGGCTACGCCGGCAAGACCGGCTCGGACTCGGCGGCGGGCGGGTGCCTCGCGTTCTTCACCCCGGTGACCGTCGGCGGGCGGAGGACGACGGCGGTTGGCGTGGTGATGGGCCAGGGGGAGGGCAGCGAGACCTCGGCGCTCCTCGCCGCCGCCGGCGAAGCGGCCGAGCGGCTGACGCCGTGACCGGCCGACGACCCGAGCGCGGTGCCGTCACATAACGAGCGGCCGCCGTGTCGAACCTCCGAACGACCCACGCGACCCGGAGGTTCCGATGTCTTCCCTTACCGCAGTTCAACTCTTCGAGGGCACCTACCGTGCCCAGCCCACGGCCTCGACCTTCGCCTTCGGCGTGCGCCACTCGGGCGCCTTCTGGTTCCGCGGCTCCTTCGCCGATGTGACGGCGACCCTGCGCGGGGACGGCGACGCGCTCGTGCTCGAGGGGGCGGCGCGCGTCGAGTCGATCTCGATCGTCGACCCGCCCGAGATGAGGGCCAGTGTGCTCGGCGACCAGTTCTTCGATGCCGAGCGCCATCCCGAGGTCGGCTTCCGCTCGACCGCGATCCGCCTGGCCGACGACGGCGGGGCGGAGGTCGACGGTGAGCTCACGATCCGCGGGGTCACCCGCCCGGTCGCCGCCGTCGGTCACCTCAGCCCACCGCGGCAGGCGGGATTCGGCGAGGTCGCCGGCGTCGATCTGCAGGCGACCATCGACCGCCGCGACTTCGGGTTCGACTGGCAGGCGGAGCTGCCGGACGGCGGCGACGCGGTCGGCTGGGAGGTCGAGGTGAACATCGACCTGCTGCTGCTTAAGGACGACGGCGGGCGCTGATTTCGCCGCGATCCTCCTTTACGATGAGCCGATGCTGATCGTCTCGATGGGCGTCTCGGTCGACGGGTTCATCAAGGACCGCGACGGCTCGTTCGACTGGGCTCCTCCCGACGAGGAGCAGTTCCGCTTCCACATCGAGCAGGTGCGTGAGCTCGGCGCCTGCCTGCTGGGCCGCAACCTCTACGAGTCGATGGTGGTCTGGGAGACGGACCCGGCGATGCGCGCGCAGGAGGACCACGCCGAGTTCGCCGACGTCTGGTCGGCGATCCCGAAGGTCGTCTTCAGCCACGCCCTCGACCGGGTCGAGGGCAACGCCCGCCTCGCCACGGGCACGGTCGCCGAGGAGGTCGCCGCCGCCCTCGCCGCGACCGACAAGGACGTCGAGATCGGCGGCGCCGGCCTCGCCGGCCAGGCCATCGAACTGGGCCTCGTCGACGAGTTCCGCCTCTTCCGCTACCCGATCATCGTCGGCGGCGGCACCCCCCTCATCCCCCCGGTCACCGACCAGATCGACCTGCGCCTGATCGAGACCAGAACCTTCAACTCACGCGTGATCTTCGAGCGCTACGCCCGCGCCGCCTGACGATCAAGAGCGCCGCCCGACTCGGCGGCGAGGTCGCCGTCACCGCGAGGGAGTCGTTGGGGAATGCCGGGTCTCCGATGTACCATCCGCTCCCATGGCCACGCGCACGGACAGCCCGCTTCTTGCCCCCGGCAACGAGGCCGAGTGGGCGAGGATCAACGAGGAAGAGGCGCGCCAAGAAGCCGAATTCGCCGCCTCGTTGTCGATGGACGAGCGCGTCACCCTCGGCCAGCAGCTCTCCCAGCAGGCGGTCTCCGTCCTTGTCTCCTCGGTCAAGGCAGGCCATGCCCCGAGACGAGCTCTCTGGTCCTGATCTCTGCGCTGGTCAGCGGATGATCGGGCCGCTGTCGGGCTCGGGGGCGTCCTCGAAGGAGCCGGTGACGGGGGCGCCGTCGGGGACGTAGGTGAGGAGTTGGACGCCGGAGGCGGTGGTGGATGCCTGGTCGAGGCGGTACTTGGTCGGCGGGACCGGGCCGTCGAAGAGGCGGGCGCCGGAGCGGAGGGCGACGGGGAAGACCAGGAGGTGGTGGCGGTCGATCAGGCCCGCGGCGAGGAGGGACTGGGTGAGGATGATGCTGCCGTGGATCTGGAGCTCGCGGCCGGGTTGGCGCTTCAGCTCGGCGATCGCCTCGATCGGGTCACCTTCGATCAGCGAGGCGCCGGGCCAGGAGAGGTCGGTCAGGGTGGTGGAGACGATGTGCTTCGGGAGGCTGTTGAGGGCGGCGCCGATCGGGTTCGCCGGGTCGGCGTGGGGCCAGTAGTCGGCGAAGATCTCGTAGGTCGTGCGGCCGAGGAGGAAGGCGTCGGCGCGTTCGAAGTTCTCGCGCACGGACTTCGCTCCCTCGTCTTCGAAGTAGGGCATCACCCAGCCGCCCAGCTCGAACCCGCCGCTGGTGTCCTCCTTGGGCCCACCCGGCCCCTGGGTCACACCATCGAGGCTGATCATCGTCGTCGCGGTCAGTTCCATCGTCTTCTCCTTCGTTCGTTTCGCCTGACACCCAGACGACGAACGGGCCGGGAACTAATCGACACGCCGGGGAAATCGGGATCGGGCCGGTGACGTGACGGAACTCAGGCCTTGGTGACTAGGCGTCGTCGACCGAGATCAGGCCGTGCTTGGCGGCGAACAGGCTGGCCATCGCGCGGTTGCTGACGCCGAGCTTCGCGTAGACGTGCTCGAGGTGGGCGCCGACGGTCTTCGGCGAGATCACCAGCTCCGCCGCGATCTCCTTGTTCGACATCCCCCGGGCGAGGAGGCGCAGGACCTCGACCTCGCGGTCGGTGAGGCCCGCGGGCCACTGGCGCTTCTTGCCGCCGCGGTGGCCGGCGGCGGCGAGGATCGCGGCCGCGGCGTCGGCGTCGATGCGGCCCGCCCGGACGTCGGCGCGCAGCTCGGTCGCCGCTTGGTCGCGGCTCTGCGCCGGGCGGTGAGGACGGGGTTCGAGGCGCGCTTGGTAGCTGTCGGCCGCCGCCAGGAGACGGCCCGCCGGGGTGATGTCGCCGCCGGTCAGCCCGCGCGGGTAGCCGCTGCCGTCGAGTCGCTCGTGGTGCTGGCCGGCGATCGCGGCGAGCGGCGCGAGGGCGGGGGAGGTCGCCAGCATGCGCTCGGTCAGGTAGACGTGCATCCGCGCCCGCTCGAGCTCCGCCGGGCCGAGCGGCCCGGGCTTGTCCCAGATCGAGTTGGGGACGCCGAGCCGGCCGAGGTCGTGGACCAACGCCGCCCGCCGCAGCAGCGCCGCGTTGTCGTCGCTCAGGCCGTAGTGGGGCGCCGCCTCGGCGACCAGCGCCGCGACGCCGCGCGAGTGGCCGATCGTCCAGGGCGACTTGACGTCGACGAAGTCGGCGACCGCCTCGAGCGCGAGGTCGAGCCGCTCGTGGGCGAGCCAGTAGCGCGACGCCTCCTCGGCGCCGGTCACCGCGCTCCACGGCTCGGTCGCCTCGAGCTCGGCGAAGAGCTCCTCGGCGGCGCCGGCGAAGGTGTCGACCAGCTCCGGGTCGAACTGCGTTCCCGACCGCTCGCGCGCCACCGCCACCGCCGCCTCGACCCCGCCCGCGCCGTGGAAGACCCCGACCACGTCGGCGAGGTTGACCAGCCGCGAGGTGAGCAGGATCTCGGTGCCGGCGATCCCGCGCGGGGCGCCGCGTCCGTCCCAGCGCTCGAAGCTCTGTTCGACCGTGTCGCGGATCAGCTGGTCGAGGCCGATCCGCTCCATCAGGTCGTCGGTCGCCCGCCAGTGGTTGTCGACCATCGACTCCGCCGCCCGCCCGGCATCGCCGAAGAATCCGGGCACCATTGCCAGGCGGCCCGGCAGCGCGCGGTCGCTGCCGAGGTGGCGCAGCATGAACAGCGGCCGGCTGGTCGGGCCGGCGAAGTCGACGAGGCGGGCGTCGTGCTTCAGCGCGGTCTCGTCTCCGAACCACTTGGCCTGCTCGTAGGCGTCGATGTGGCAGCCGACCCATGCCAGCATCGAGCCGAAGTAGACGGCGTCGCGCTCGTCGGCGTCGAGGCCGACCCGATCGGCGAGCCCGAGCGCGATCATCGTCTGGCGCAGGACGTGGTCCATCGGCTGGCCCATGCCGAGGTCGGCGCCGAACGAGAGCACCCCGAGTAGCTCGGAGAGCCGCAGCGCGGGAGCGCCCTCGACGGTGCTCATCGCGAAGACCCTAGACGCCCTCCGCGCCGCCGGCGAGGCGTAGGCCGCGGTCAAGTCCGGGCGGTGACGCGGAGGTAGGTCGCCGGGATCCGGGTCGAGCCGTCGGTGGCGACGTTCTGGCGCTCGAACAGGTCGGTGAGCTCGGCCCCCAGCTCGGCGTCGCGCCCGTCGGCCGCGGCGGCTGCGTAGGCGTTCATCGTCGGCCCGTAGTAGTCGCGGAACTCGGCGAGGAGGTCGGCCGGCGCGCCGGGATGGACGAAGCTCCAGGTCGCGCGCTCGGTCGAGACCCGCTCGGGGGCGATCCCGGCGGCGGCGAAGCGCTCGAGCACGTCGTTCTCGACGCCCCAGGTCACCGGGCTGACGAAGCCCTCCGGCGGCGGCGGGGAGTAGGCGCCGCTGATCTTGAGGATCTGCGCGACCAGGGTCGGGTCGCCGGGGATCCAGTTGCCCATCACGATCCGCCCGCCCGGCCGCGCCACCCGGACCATCTCCTTGGCGACGTCGAACGGACGCGGCGCGAACATCGCGCCGAAGATCGAGACGACGAGATCGAAGGAGTCGTCGGGCAGATCGGCGAGTTCGGAGGCGTCGCCCTCCTGGAAGCGCAGGTTGCCGAGCCCACCGGCCGCGGCGCGCTCGTTGCCCGCGGCGACGAGGTTGGTGGCGATGTCGACGCCGAGGACGTCGGCGCCGAGTCGGGCCGCGGGCAGCGCCGTCGTCCCGTCGCCGCAGCCGAGGTCGAGCACCCGCGTCCCGGGCCGGATTCCCAGCCCACCGACCAGCGCCTCGCCGCTCTCCCGCATGCTCGCCGCGATCCGGGTGAAGTCGCCCTTCTCCCACAGCTCCTTGTTCGGATTCGTCTGCCGCTCGATCATCGTCGTGCCCGTCTTTCGCTCGTTTGATTCGACGATCACGACGCTACGGCGGCCCTGGCGCGCCGCCATCGGGCGTTCGCCCGATCTTCCGCGTGGACGAGGGGCGCCGCGGTCGTTACGGCGCGGCGGCGCGCTCGGCCCAGGCGGTGCGCGAGAGCTCGTAGACGGCGTGGTCGCCGAGCGGCGTCGGGACCGTGTCGACGTGGACCGCCCCGAGCAGCTCCTCGACCGCGGCGCGGGTGCGGGCGTTGTCGATCCCGATGCGCAGCTCGACGGTCTCGTAGGCGGTGAAGGCGTGGTCGAAGAGGAGGCCCTTCACCTCGGTGTAGTCCTCGCTCCCCCAGTAGGGCCGGGCGAGGAAGGTGTGGTCGACCAGCACGCGGTCGCCGTCCTCGTCGACCACCTCGAAGCGGGAGCTGCCGATCACCTCGCCGTCCCTGTTGGTGACCACCAGCGCGCCGCCCGAGGCGAGCGCGTCGGTGAAGTATCCCTCGACCTTCTCCGGGGTCGCGCGATCGGCCTCCGGATGCTCCGACCAGATCAGCGGATCGTTCGCGACCGCGATGAACGCGTCGCGGTCGGAGGCCTCCAATGGGCGGAGCCGAAACTTGGACCCTTTGAGAGTCGGCTGGCGGTCGAAGCTCACGCGGCGATCCTCCCACGTCGCAACCATTCTGGGGGGATTCTTCCCGTACGGTGAGGCGATGCCGAACGGTCGGCGACGATCCACTTCGCGGGTGCCGCGCGGCGAGCGGCCCGCATCGACATGAGCCCGACCACGGCGGCCGAGCGCGCCGCCTCGCAGGTCGCCGCGGTCCGCGATTCGCCCGAGGCGCGCCTGCGGCTGCTCGCCGAGACCTACCGCGGTCCCACCGGCCGCGCGCCCCAGCACCTGCCGTTCCGCCGCGCCGCGCTCTCCTTCATGGGATGGCAGCTGCGGCGCGGCGTCCTGAATCCTCCCGGCGCCGCGCGCCCGGGGAGCCCCTGGTGGCGCGGGGTCAACGAACGGCTGCTCTATGACGGATGCGAGACGGTGGCGCTCGCCGGCGGCCTGCCCGCGGCGGCGAGATCCTCGACCACGGGCCTCTGGGAAGACTTCGTCGCCGCGCCCACGGCGGCTCATTGGTATCGCGCGCACAACGGCAGCATCGTCGCCGCCTACCTCGACCACCGGGCCCTCGCCGAGGCCGAGAACGAGCCCGAGCGCTTCTTCCTCAACGTCGTCCTCCTGCGGGTCCTCTACGCCCACGCGCTCGTCGCGGCCCCTCGCCTGGCGCTGGGACGGCTGGCGCCGCTCGGCCGGCTGGTCGGTGACCCGCGCCTCGGGATGGCCGGCGTCTTCCTCTCGCTCGGCCGCGTCCTCCCGGACAGCTATCCGCTGGAGCAGCCGGTCTCCACCTACATCGAGAGCGAGCGCGGCCTCGGCCGATCGCGGCGTCTGGGCGGCGCCCGCCAGGCGGACCAGGCTCGCCGGCCTGCTGGGCCGAGCAACCGACATGGCTAGGTTTCGGGAATGACGACGAAAGCGCGCGCGGTTGTAGCTCCCACGTACGGCGGACCGGAGGTGCTCGAGGTCCGCGAGGTCGAGGTTCCGGACCCTGGGCCCGGCGAGGTGACGATCGAGGTGCGGGCCGCCGGGCTCAACCCGGTCGACTTCAAGCTCTTCAGCGGTGCCCGCGGCGCCGACCCCGACGCCCTGCCGCTGCCGGTCGGCCTCGAGGTCGCCGGGGTGCTCACCGCGATCGGGCCCGACACGGAGATCGCCTCGGGCGGTGGGGAGGTCGGCGACGAGGTCCTCGCCTTCCGCGTCTCCGGCGGCTACAGCTCGGCGCTCACCGTCCCGGCCGCAGACGTCTTCGCCAAGCCCGCCACGCTCGATTTCCCCGAAGCGGCGAACTTGCTGCTCGTCGGCGGGACCGCCGCGGACATGCTCCGCATCGTGCCCGCGAGGGAGGGGACGACCGTCGTCATCCACGGGGCCTCCGGCGCCGTCGGCGTCAGCCTCCTCCAGCAGCTCGCCCAGCTCGGGGTCCGCGCGATCGGCACCGCCTCGGAGGCGAACTTCGACGAGGTGAGGCGCTTCGGCGGCGAGCCGGTCACCTACGGCGACGGCCTCGAGGGGCGCCTCCGCGACCTCGCGCCGGAGGGATTCGATGCCGCCTACGACTGCGTCGGCACCGACGAGGCGGTCGACGTCTCCCTCGCCCTGGTCGACCGCACCCGCCTGGTGACGATCGCCGCCTCCGCCCGCGCCGCCAAAGAGGGCTTCGAGGTCGTCGGTGCCGCGAGGCCCGATAGCGCGGCCTTCCGCGACTCGAACCGCGCCTCCCTGGTCGAAATGGCCGCCCGCGGCGACCTGGTCGTCCCGGTCGCCCGCACCTTCCCCCTGGACGAAGCCGCCGCCGCCCTCACCCTCCTGGCCGGCGAACACCCCGGCGGCAAGCTAGCCCTGATCCCCTAGCTCCAAGCGCGTTCGCACTTTCCCGCGCATACCGCGGGTTTCTGCGAACTCACCGGGGGCTGAGCCGCCGCTGGACACTTTTCGTTGTCATGGGACGAAAAGAGTCCAGCCGTGGCGTCAGCGCGTCGGGCCGGTCGGGACTGTTCCGCGGACCAGGGACGCGGCCTCGCGGCCGATCTCGCTCCAGGCGTAGCGGCCGTCGACCTCTTCGCGGGCGTGGCGGCCGCGTAGCTTGCGCTCGGTCGGGTCTTCGATCGTTTCGACCATCGCGGCGGCGAGGGCCTCGGGGTCGTCGGGTTCGACCAGGCGGCCGGTCCAGCCGTCGTCGACGATCGTCGAGGGGCCGCCGCGGTCGACGGCGATGACCGGCAGGCCGCAGGCCATCGCCTCGATCAGCACCTGCCCGAACTGCTCGGCGACGGAGGCGTGGACGAGGGCGTCGGCGGCGTTCAGCAGGTCGGGAAGTTCCTCGTGGGAGTGCCAGCCGGCGAGGTGGACGTCGCGGGCGCCGAGTCGTTCGATCGCCGCCGCCGGATGCTCGCCCTCCCACTCGCCGGGGTGCCCGCCGACGAGGATCAGGGACGCCGGCTCGGTGGTCCGGGCGCGGGCCATCGTGAAAGCCTCGATCAGGAGCGGCAGTCGCTTGACCGCGGTGAAGCGGCCGACGTAGACGAAGACGGTGCCGCGGGACGCGACGCCGAGGGCCTCTTGCCAGACCGCGTCGCGGTCGACCGGGCGCGGGGCGAAGATCGGGTCGAAGCCGTTCGGCAGCACCGAGAAGCGCTCGGTCGGGAGGTCGAGCAGCGCCGCCGCCCGGGCGACCCCCTTCTCGTCGCCGACCACCAGCCGCTCACAGTCCGCCGCCCAGCGGCCGAGGCGCTCCGACCACGCCGCGGCGCGGGCCGGGTCGGCGGCAGCTCCCTCCTCGATCGCCTCGAGCATCAGCAGCTCGGTGCCGTGGATGTGGCCGATGATCGGCACGCCGGGAAGGGCGCGCGCCGCCGCCTCGTCGAGCGGGGTCAGGTGATGGAGGTAGAGCCGGTCGACGCCGCCCGCCGCGGCGCGCTCGAGCTCCCGCGCCCAGGCGTCCACCTGCAGCTCGAGGCGGCGGTCGTCGAGCGAGGTCAGCACCGGGTCGACGGCGTCCTCGCGGTCCTCGAAGGAGCCGTGCATCGGCGCCGTGCCGGCAGGGCCGACGAAGTCGAGCGGCCGTCCCGATTCCAGCGCCGGCGTGAAGTCGACCGCCCGCACGTCGAGCCCCGCGTAGAAGTCGTTCGCGTCGGCGGCGGGACCGAGGTCGGTCCGCGAGCCCGAGACCAGCGTGACCTCGATTCCCTGTGTCTCCAGCTCCCGAGCAAGCGCCCGCGCAACATGGGCCGATCCGCCGCGAGGGTAGAAGTAAGTACCCATCAACAGCTTCTCGACTTTGTCAGACATCTACCCCCACCGTAGCGATGAGGTGAACGAAACGTGAACGCGGGTCGCTGAGGGCGGCCGCCGCGGAGCGGCTAGCGGGGGGAGATGCGGAGGGCGGTGGCGATCTTGCGGCCGCCGTGGAGCTCGAGGCCGTGCTCCTCGCGGGGGGTGTTCACCAGCTTGCGGTCGACGACCAGGGAGGCGGAGCCGCCGCCGTCGAGGTTCATCGCGTCCTCGCAGCCGAGCGCCGCCATCGTCTCGGCGAGCTCGACCATCGTCATCCCCGCGTCGTCGTCGGCGCGGCCGTCGCAGACGACCGCGACCAGGTCGCGTCCCGCCAGGCCGAGCGCCGCCCGCGGATAACGCCCCGCGCTGATGTCGGAGTCGAACTGGCGGGAGCCGGCCGAGAAGCCCTCGGCGTCGACGCCGAGGTGGACCGCGACCTCGCCTTCGCGGACCAGCATCGGCCCCGCCTGCAGGAGGTCGCCGCGCGGCGCTCCCTCGATCTCCTCGCGGGCCAGCAGCCGGGCGGCGCCGGCGTCGACGTGGACGCAGGCGCGGCAGCGGTGCCAGGGCGAGTCGAAGGGTTCACTGGGCAGCGCCTCGCCGCCGACCCAGACGTCGCCGAGCGCCGGCCCGCCAGGCCGCATGTAGAAGCCGCCGACGACGGCGTGCTCGGCGCCCGCCGCCGCGCACCACTCGGCCAGCGTCGCCGGGGGATCGAGGACGGCGACCGAGAGTGCGAAGGCGTCGCGATCGAAGCGCGCCACGTGGACGGTGGTGAGGGCACCGTCGGGCAGCGCGCGGCGTTCGCGGCTCAGCCGCGGCTGGGCGGCGTCGAGGCGGGGATGGGTGAGGGTCGAGACGGACATCGTCGATTGCCTTCTCGGGAATGGAACCGCACCTTGGGGACGGAGATGTTGCCGGGTTGGGAAGTGGGCCGATCCGTCCAATCGCCGGTCGCCTATCTTGCGGCGGACCGTGACGATCGAGAAGAGCGCGCTGGAGCTGGTCGGGGACGTCTACGGGCTGCTCGAGATCGACGAGTTCCGGCCCGGGCTGCTCGCCGCGCTGCGGCGGGCGGTGCCCTCCGACTGGGTCTCGCTGAACGAGGTCGGTCCCGACCCCACCGACACGGTCGCGATCGCCGAGCCGCCGCTCGAACACCGCTGGCACAAGGTCTGGCGGGCCTACGCGATGGAAAACCCGCTTGTGGCCGCCTACCAGCGCACCAAAGACGGGCGGCCGTACCGGTTCTCCGACGTCCTCTCCGCGGAGGAGCTCCACGCGCTCGACCTCTACCGCGAGTTCTACGGGCAGATCGGGCTCGAGCACCAGATCGCCTTCGTGCTGCCGGGCGCCTCGGGCGCGGTCATCGGCGTCGCGCTCTCCCGTCGCGACCATGACTACACCGACGCCGAGCGCGACCTCCTCGAACTCGTGCGCCCTCACCTGATCCAGGCCTACAGCAACGCGCTCCGCTACTCGGAGGCGCTGCGGGCGGGGCGTGACGACGGCGGAGTTCGGTCGATCGCCCGCGCCCGGCTCGAGCGGCTGCGCGAGCTGGGCCTGACCGCGCGCGAGGGGGAAGCGCTCGTCCTCGCCGCGAGCGGCAGCTCCGATCGCGAGATCGCCGAGGCCCTCGGCCTCAGCCCGCGCACCGTCGCCAAGCACCTCCAGCGCAGCTACGTGAAGCTGCGGATCGAGGGTCGCTCGGGGGCGACGGCACTCGTCGACGACCTCGATCGAGCGGCGCGGCGACCTACGTAGTCGACTACGTATGGGGCGAGCCGAGCCGTCCCTACGATCCCCGCGAAGTTCGTCCAAACGGGGAGATGCAAGATGAGTTCGACGGTCCCGCGAGGCCCGGTCAGAGGCCTGTCCATTGTCGTCGTCGCGGTGCTCGCCGCGCTCGCCCTGGTGCTCCCCGCGAGCGCCGCCGCCGAACCCACGCCCGAATACTTCCCCCTGCCCGAAGCGCGCCCGATCGGCACCGGGATGACCGTCGACTCGAGCGGCGACGTCTGGTTCGGGGCGCAGGGACCGTCCACGGCGATCACCCCGCCGCTGGCGCGCCTCACTCCCGCCTCCGTCTCGCCGGGGACCTCGAACGGGATCGAATACTTCCCGACCCCGGAAATCGAAGACGAACCCTGCTGCGCGAAATTCATCCGCGACGTCGCCTTCGATCCGGTCAACGACCGGGTCTGGTTCGTCGACAGCACCGGGGCGATCGGCTACGGGGTCCCGCCGCTGATGTCGGCGGGCTCGCTGAGCGGCCTGCAGGTCGCGACGACGCCGGGATTCCCTGACCTCGGCGGGGTCGCGGTCGATCCCAACGGGCTCGCCTGGTTCACCGAGAACAGCTCCAACAACGTGGCGCCCGCCTACGCCGGCAACCGCGTCGCCCACACCGACGGCTCGCTCATCATCCAGCAGTACCCGGACCTCTGGCACCAGCCGGGGAACACCAACGAATCGCGCTACGACGCCAAGCCGGCCGGGATCACGATCGGCAAGGAAGGCGCGCCGTGGTTCGCCGAGGCCGACTCCGGCCTGGCGGGCTACCGGCTGGCGAAGGCGGTCGGCGGCGAGTACCAGGAGTACCTGCTGGTGCCCTGCGAACCGACCTTGCCCTGCTCGGGCTCCTACACGAGCACCGGCCCGCTCAGCGTCGCCACCGCGCCCGACGGCTCGATCTGGTTCACCAACGTGCTGAAGAACACCTTCGGCAAGCTCGATCCGGGGACGGGGGCGATCACCCAGTACAGCCTGCCGGGGATCGACTCGCGCCTGGCCGGGGGCGAACCGCGGGTGATCCGCGCCGCGCCGGACGGGACGCTCTGGCTCGCCGAGCGCGGCTTCGTCTCCCATCCGCTCGCCAACGCGCTGGTCCGCATCGTGCCGACCGATCCCCCGACCGCGACCGTCTACGACCTCGGCTCCGGCCACGCCCCGATCTCGCTCGCGCCGGACTCCGCCGGCAACGTCTGGTTCGGCGTCGCCGACACCACCCCGAGCGCGGTCGGGCGCCTCGCCGGCGTCGTCGGGCCCGGGTCGGGCGGCGGCCCGGGTGGAGGGTCGACCCCCGGCGGCGGTCCGTCGGGCTCGACCTCGGGCGGTTCGTCGACCACGTCCCCGACCACGCCCCCTGCGGGCAAGATCGTCGTCCACCCCGGGACCGTCGCCGTCGCCAAAGTCGGCGAAACCCAGGTCAAAGGCGACTCGCTCTCGATCCGCCAGATCTGCGTCGGGCCACCGACGGACCCGTGCGCCATGGTCTACCTGCTCGACGCCGGCGAATACGCGACCGGGTTCCCGGGGACGAGGCCGCGCGCGTTCGCGGCCAGGGCTGGCGGTCGCAAGGTCCGGACGGTCGTCGTCGGCAGCAAATCGGTCAGCGTTCCCGGCGGCAGCACGGCCAAGGTCGTGATCAAGTTGAACGCCAAGGGGCGGAAGATCCTGAAGCGCGACGGCGTCCTCCACGTGACCCTCCACGTCTCGCAGAAGATGAAGAAGGGCAAGCCGAAGGTGCTGACGACGAAGAAGGTCACCTTCACCGCGCCGAAGAAGTAGCGGCGCCCGGAGAGGCCCCGCGCCCGAGGCGCGACGCGCGCGGGCAGTCCGACGCGCGCGGGCGGTCCGGGCCGCGTGGACGGCGCGGCCCGGGGGATAGGGTCCCGGCGTGGCGCTCGCGATCACCCTGTTCACCGACCCGGCCTGTCCGTTCGCGTTCTCGGCCGAGCCCCGGCGGCTGCGGCTGCGCTGGCACTACGGCGAGGGCCTCGAGTGGACGACGCGGATGATCGTCCTCACCCGCGAGCCCGGCGAGGCCGAGAACCTGGCCGCGGGCGCGCCGGGCCTGCAGCGCAAGTTCGGGATGCCGATCGACCCGGCGCCCTACCCGCGGCCCTCGTCCTCGGAACCGGCCTGCCGGGCGGTCGTCGCGGCGCGGCTGAACGCGCCCGAGCGCCAAGAGCTGTTGCTGCGGGCATTGCGGGTGCGAAGGATGGCCGGCGGCCTGCTCGACGATCCGATGCTGATCGAGGCCGCCGCCGTCGACGCCGGCATCGACCCCGGCGACCTGGCGGTCTGGGTGGCGAGCGAGGAGACCGGCGCCGCCCTCGAGGCCGACGTCGCCGCGGCCCGCTCGCCCGCGCCGGCGGCCCGCGCCCTCGACCACAAGCTCGGTGGCCCGCCGGAGGAGCGCCGCTACACCGCGCCGAGCTACGAGTTCGGCGACGCCGGCGAGGCCGGCGAGGCCGGCGGCGGCATGATCGTCGTCCCCGGCTTCCAGCCGTTCGAGACCTACGAGGTCGCGGTCGCGAACCTGGCGCCCGAGCTGGAGCGCCGGCCGGCTCCCGATGACGTCGGCGAGCTGCTCGACTGGGCGCCCTACCCGTTGGCCACCGCCGAGGTGATGGCGATCGCCGGGCTCGACGCCGACGCCGCCGGCGACGCCCTGGCCGAGGTCGCCGAGCCGATCCCCTCAGGGGCCGACTTCTTCTGGCGCCGCCCCTCTTGATCTGACGCCGGCCCGTCTTAGGATCGGAATATGTGCAGAAACATCAGGACCCTCCACAATTTCGATCCACCCGCGACCACCGAGGAGACCCACGCGTCGGCGCTCCAGTACGTGCGCAAGATCAGCGGCTCGACCAAGCCCTCGCAGGCCAACGCCGAGGCGTTCGCCGAAGCCGTCGAGGAGGTCGAGGCGGCGACCCGCAAGCTGCTCGACCACCTGGTGACGACGGCGCCGCCGAAGAACCGCGAGGTCGAGGCGGCCAAGGCCAAGGCGCGCTCCGAACAGCGCTTCGCCGCGTAGCGCGTCTCCCAGAGTCGTCCGCGTCCCCGGTGCCGCTCGGCCCCGGATCACAACCTTTGTCCGTTCGCTCATACCGAACGCCTGCGCTACCGATACACCTTTTACACCGGAGCAGACTTTTCGACTCAGGCACCCCCGTCGCGAGACGGGTCCGCAGGGTCCCGGAACTCCGTCGGAGTTCGTCGGGACCACCAGAAGATGAGCGTTGTCTGGGCTGTTCCCACTCAGGAGGACTACATGTCCCACTCCCTCGACTTCACTCGAGGCCGCGTTGCGTTGATCGGCATCGCGCTCTGCTTCGTCTTCACGGCGATCATGGTTGCGATCCCGATCGCCGCCAACGCCGCCCCGGTCGGCCTCGCCACCGCCCAGCCCTTCGTCGTCCTCGGCGGCCAAGGCGTCACCAACACCGGCCCGTCGGTCCTCAACGGTGACCTCGGCGTCACGCCCGGCACCTCGCTCAGCGGTTTCGGCGCTCCCGCCGTCGTCAACGGCGCGACCCACGCAAACGACGCCGTCGCCGCCCAGGCCCAGGCCGACCTGACGACCGCCTACAACGTCGCTGCCGGCCAGCCGATCGCCCCTGGTAACGACAAAACCGGTGTCGACCTCGGCGGCCTCACCCTCTCCCCGGGCGCCTACGGCTACAGCACCTCGGCGCAGCTCACCGGCCAGCTCACGCTCGACGCCCACGGCGATCCCAGCGCCCAGTTCGTCTTCGTGATCGGCACCACGCTGACCACCGCCTCGGCGAGCTCGGTCGTCCTCACCAACGGCGCCTCGCCCTGCAACGTCTTCTGGAAAGTCGGCAGCTCGGCGACCTTCGGCAGCGCCACCGCCTTCGAGGGCAACGTGTTGGCCCTGACCACGATCACGATGGAAAGCGGCGTCACCGTCCTCGGCCGCGCCCTCGCCCGCAACGGCGAAGTGACCCTGAACAACGACGTGCTGACCCTGCCCGGCTGCGCGACCGAAACGTCGACTACGCCGACGGAAACCGTGACCTCGACCAGCGCCGGGACGACCACCACGCCGACCACGTCGACCGTCGCCAACGGCGGCGCAGGCAAGAAGAAGCCGAAGGGGAAGTCGACGAAGCCCTCGGCGGCGGAAACCGGCGGGACCGCGACCCTCGTCCGCGGCAAGAAGAGCGCCTCGGGCGTGAGCGCCAGCGTCCAGGGAAAGCGGATCGACACCGTCACCTTCACCGACAACGGCGTCCGCGTCGGGGCCGCTGGCTCGCGAACGGTGCACGTCGCGATGACGCCGGGAGTCCACCACGTCGTCGCCCACGTCACCTTCAACGGCGGGACGAAATCGAAGACGCTCGCGTTCAGCTTCCGCGTGCCGACTCCCGTGCTGCACCCGAAGTTCGGTCCCTCGCAGTTCACCGGATGACCGGTAGCCGGATCCGGTCCCGACCCCGCGGCCTTTGCCTCGGGGTCGTGGCCGGCCTGGCGGTGCTGGCGATCGGCGGCGCGGGAAGTGTCGGCGCCGGGTTCGCCGGTGCCGCGCCCGCGGCGACGACCCGGCCGGCGTCCTCACAGGCCTTGGTCGTGCTGCTCGGCGACCACATCGCTCGCCGCTCTCCGAACGCCGACGGCGGGCGCATCGAAGCGGTGGCGGCACGTCGGCCGCTCACCCGGAGCAGGACGGTGCTGCCGGTGCTCGGCCACGGCGGTCCCGGCGACGCCTGGCTGCGGGTGCGGCTCCCGGGCCGGCCCAACGGCCACACCGGTTGGATCTCCGCCGCGCGCACCCGGTCGACCTCGACCACGTGGCGGATCGTCGTCTCGCTGGCGGCGCGCAAGGTGATGGTCTCCCGCGAAGGCCGCGTCGTCCGCCGCTTCCCGGCGATCGTCGGCAAGGCCTCGACCCCGACCCCGCGCGGCACCTTCTTCGTCGAAGAGGCGCTCCGACTCTCACCGAGCGCGCCAGGCGCTCCATTTGCCCTGGCGACCAGCGCCCGCTCCAACGTCCTGCAGGAATTCGACGGCGGCCCCGGCCAGATCGCCCTTCACGGGACCGACCACCTGAGCGGCACCCTCGGCACCGCCGCCTCACACGGCTGCGTCCGCCTCGCCCCGCGGGCGATCGCCTGGCTCGCGAGCCGCATCGGCGCCGGAGTCCCGGTGTCGATCGTCCGGAGCGTCCCGGCCACGAATCCGTAGCGAGCGGCTACGGTTTTCGGGTGGACGAGGACGCCCGACTCAGCTCGTCATTCGGCGCCGCGGCGCTCGCCTACGCCGAGCACCGTCCCGACTACGCGGGGGCGGCGGTGCGGTGGGCGCTCGAGGCCGCGCCCGGCCGGCGGGTGCTCGACCTCGGGGCGGGGACCGGCAAGCTGACCGCCGGGCTGCTCGCGGCCGGCGCCGAGGTCACCGCGGTCGAGCCCGACCCGGAGATGCTGGCCGAGCTGCGCCGCGCGCTGCCGGGCGTCCGCGCCCTGGCGGGCGGCGCCGAGGCGATCCCACTCGCCGACGCCTCGGTCGACGCGGTGGTCGCCGGCAACGCGATGCACTGGTTCGACATGGACGTCGCCGGCCCCGAGATCGCCCGCGTCCTCACGCCCGGCGGCACCTTGGCCGGCCTCTGGAACGTCCTGGACGACCGCGTCGACTGGATCGCCGGCCTGGCGGAGGTGAGCGGCCCCGCCGCGATCGGCCCCCGCGACACGCCCGCGCCCTGGCGCGCCGAGACGGCGACCATGCACCTGCCGCGCTCCGGTGGGCCCGCCCGATTCGACTCCCCCGAGCAGGCCGAATTCCCCCACGGCCAGCCCCGCACCGCCGACTCCCTCGTCGCGACCCTGGCGACGAGGGCGGGCGTGCTGGTGATGCCGGACGCCGAGCGCGAGGAGCTCCTCGCCCGGATCCGCGCCTACCTCGCGAGCCGCCCCGAGACCGCCCACGGCGAGTTCAGCCTGCCGATGCTCACCTGCGTCCTACGCGTGCGAGCGACGGACTAGCCGCTCGGTTCGGCGACCGCTCAGGAAAGTGTGCGGATAATCCTGGTTGCTGAGGACCCGGAATTCTCCGCAGAGGTCCCTGACCGGTCGGGCCGTAGCTCAGGTCGCGGGGAACGCCATCACCGAGAGGTGGCAGGTCTGCGTGCCTCCCTGGGTCGACGCCGTCGTGTGGAGGTTCAGGTAGCCCCGTTGCGGGGCGAGCTCGGTGACCTCGGAATGGTGGTCGGATTGACTCCCGCCCGAGTTCGCCGTGGCCGCGGCGATCGGGGTGGGCGTCAAGACCGAGCCCGCCGGGGCGTTGGTGCTGGTCGAGCGGACCGTGTTCGTGCCGTTGTCGGTGAGCTCGGTGCCGACGTCCCAATGCAAGGAGCCGTCCGACGGCAGCACGAAGACCACGGATTCGGCCTCGCCCGGGGCCGGGATCGAGCATTCGGCCGAGAAGGTGACGCCGAGCGCCGTGCCGATGGTTTTGGCGACGGGGGTCGCGCTGGCCGCCTCGTCCCAGTTCAGGATCGTGGCTCCCGGCCCCGCCGAGCCGGGGTCGCCTTTGGGACCCACTTCGCCACGCGGCCCGGTGTCGCCCTTCGCGCCGGAGTCGCCTCGCGGGCCGACGTCGCCGCGTGGGCCCTGCGACCCCGTGGCGCCGGCTTCGCCCTTCGGGCCGGGCGTCGAGAGCGCGGTCTTGGCGGCCGGGCTGAGTTTCGGCGGCGTCACCGCGCCTTGCTTCAGCTGCGCCGCCCCGACGGAGTTGGCCGGCAGTTTGAGCGCGGCGTAGGCGCCGCCTCCGAGCGCGACGAAGAGCGCGACGAGCGCGACAACCATCGCCGGCGAGGGCCGGCGGGCCAGAAGACGATTCACGATGTTCCCCTTTGCGGCGATGCGTGATCCCGCTCTCGCCCCAGACGGCGAGTGGGCGGGGTGGACGGAGTTGGACGAGGCCGATGCCTCGGGCGTACCTTAAAACGCCCCCGGGCCCTCAACAACCCCGCATCGGACCAACGTCCAGGCGGCCTCGGCGGCCGCTCAGCCCTCCATGTCCGGCGCGAATCGCCAGGCCGGATGCGACTCGCGGAGCGCGGGAAGGCACTCGTCCCAGGCCGATCCGGGGAGCTCGGTCGGGCCGACGATCGTCACCTCGCCGGCGGCGATCGCGAAGCCCCAGGCGAAGCCGAGGATGGCGAGCGCCTCGAAGTCCTCGCGGATGCCGGCGAGGAAGGCGCGCGCGGTCCAGGTCATGTCGTCGCGGGTCGGCCGCGACGGGCCGTCGAAGAGCGTCGGCGCGAAGCCGAAGAAGCAGAAGGGATGGGGCACCTCGCCGAGCGGCTCGAACGGGTCGATCGCGAAGCCGCCGGGCGCGTCGGAGGAGTCGACGAGCTGGATCCACCCGAGCGCGTCGGCGTAGCCGCGGGCGTCCTGCTCGATCGTCGCCCGGCAGTAGGCCAGGCCGCGCGAGCCCTCCGAGCAGCCGAGCGCCGCCGGGTCGTCGTTCGTCGCGACCTCGACCGCGACCGTCCCCGGCTTCCCCGCGTGGACGAAATCGATCCGCATCGAGGCCCAGCCTAGCCCGGCCGTGGGCGGCGACGGCGCTCGCCCGCGGCCGGCGGTCAGGCCTCCTCGCGGGCCTGCATCGGCAGGCGGAACACGAGGAGGAAGGCGGCGACGAGCGGGACCAGGCAGGCCCAGGCGGTGATCGCCAGCGCGTGGCTGGGGAGGTGGCCCGAGAAGGCGGAGAAGAACACCGTCCCCAGGGCCGCGACGCCGGTCGCGCTGGCGAGCTGTTGGGCCGCCTCGAGGACGCCGGAGGCGGAGCCGACTTCCTCCATGCCGACGCCGGCGAGGATGAAGTCGAACAGCTGGCCGAGGCTGGCGCCGCCGCCGATGCCGATCAGGAACAGGGCGGGGGCGAGGTCCCAGGTCGAGACGCTGTCGGATCCGGTGACGGTCAGGGCGAGGACGACGGCGCCCGCGGCGATCAGGGCGACGCCGATCTGGATCAGCCGTCGTCCCAGCTTTTTGACCAGCGCGAACGACCCGGCCATCCCGATCACCATGCCGACGACCATCGGCGTGAGGGTGAGGCCGGCGTGGATCGGCGAGAAGCCTTCGCCGAGCTGGGTGAACAGCGAGACGCAGAGGAGCACGCCGCCGAAGGCGCCGAAGGTGGCGATCGCGACGAGGATGCCGCTGATGTAGGTGCGGTTGGAGAGCAGCCCGGGCTCGATCAGCGCGTCGCCGTGCATGTGGCGCTCCCAGAGGTAGAAGGCGCCGAGCACCGCCGCGCCGGCGGCGAGGCAGATGAAGGTCCAGGCGGGCCAGCCGTCCTCGCGGCCTTCGATCAGCGGGTAGATGATCGCGGTCAGCGCGATCCCGATCAGGACGACGCCGACTTTGTCGAGCTTGATGCCCGGATGGGCGACGGTGCGGGGCAGGACGCGGAGGGCGATCGCGAGGGTGGCGATGCCGATCGGCACGTTGATCAGGAAGACGAGGCGCCAGCCGCTGCCCCAGAGGTTCCACTCGACCAAGGCGCCGGCGAGGATCGGCGCGACCAGCATCGAGATGCCCATCACCGGGCCGAAGAGGCCGAAGACCTTGCCCATTTCCTCCTCGGCGAAGACCTCTTTGATCATCCCGAAGCCCTGCGGGATCATCAGCGCGCCGAACGAGCCTTGCGCCATCCGCAGGATGATCAGCACGGTGGTCGACGGGGCGACCGCGCAGGCCGCCGACATCACGGTGAAGCCCGCCGAGCCGATCAAGAAGAGGCGTCGGCGGCCGAACATGTCGCCGAGGCGGGCGCCGGTGATCAGGAAGACGGCGAAGGCGAGCGTGTAGCCGGCGCTCAGCCACTGCAGGGCGGCGTCGGAGCCGCCGAGCGCGTCGCGGATCGAGGGACCGGCGACGTTGACGATCGTCGCGTCCATCAGGTCCATCATGTTCGCCGCCATCACGACCGCGAGGACGAGCCAGCGCAGCGGGTGGGCGAGGGAGGAGGGGGACGACTCGGGCTTGGTCGACGGGGCGGATTCGGTGGGGGAGGCGGTGAGGGTCTCGGGCATCGGGGGACTCCTTCAGGGAGGGAGAAATGTGACGAACAACGTTCGCTACGAACACTGTACGGAACGAACGCCGTTCGTGTCAAGTAGGATTCCGAGCCATGGACGCCTCGGTGCGCAGCCGCTCCACCCGGGACCGGCCGGCGAAGGCCCCGCTCAGCGAAGCGGCGATCGTCGACGCCGCCCTCGCCGTCGCCCGCAGCGACGGCCTCGCCGCGGTGACGATGCGCCGCGTCGCCGCCGAACTCGACACCGGCGCCGCCTCGCTCTACGTCTACGTGCGCAACCGCGACGAGCTGCTGCACGCGATGCTCGACCGCGTCGCCGGCGAGGTCCCGCTGGTGAAGCCGGATCCGAAGCGCTGGCGCAAGCAGCTGATGGCGGTGCTCGACGCCTTCCGCGAGGGGCTCGAAACCTACCCCGGCCTGGCGACCGTGCTGCCGGAGGAACCGCTGGCGACCGACAGCTCGCTGGCCGCGCTGGAGAACCTCCTCGCGCTGATGGCCGCCGGCGGGATCGCGCCCCAGGACGCGGCCTGGGGCTGCGACAACCTGATGCTGATCGTCACCGCGACGGCGAACGAGGCCGACGTCCGCAAGTCCGCCGGGGCGACCTTCGACGACGACTTCGTCGAGCGCCTCCGCAAGACCTTCGCCGGCATGCCCCCCGAGGACTACCCGAACGTCGTCAGCCACGCCGACGCCCTGGTCGCCGGCGACGGCACCAAGCGGTTCCACTTCGGGATCGAAACCTTCCTCGACGGCCTCGTCGCCCGCTCGTCCCGCTCCACCCACAGCTGAGCGTTCGCACTTTCCCGCGGATAGCGCGGGTTACCGCGAACGCGCTCGTCGTCAGACGGCGGTGAGGATGATCGGGTCGCCCTTGGTGATGACCATCGTGTGCTCGAAGTGGGCGGCGGTCGAGCCGTCGCTGGTGAGCATCGTCCAGCCGTCGCCGGCGTCGCGGACCCAGCCGGTGCCGGCCGCGATGATCGGCTCGATCGTCAGCACGAGGCCCTCGGTGAGGGGCTGGGTCAGCTCGGGGACGCGGAAGTTGGGGACGTCGGGCGGCTCGTGGATGCGGCGGCCGATGCCGTGGCCGATCAGCTGCCGGCAGACCGAGTGGCCGTGGGCGCTGACCGTCGCGTCGACCGCGGTGCCGATCGCGTTCAGCGGCGCGCCCGCACGGGCGACCGCCATCCCGTCGGCGAGCGCCGCCTGGGCGGAGGTCATCAGGCGCAGGGCCTCCTTGCGCGGCTTGCCGACCGGGACCGAGATGCAGGCGTCGGCGTAGAAGCCGTTCAGCTCCGCGGTGACGTCGAGCTTCACCAGATCGCCGCCGCGCAGCTTGCGCTTGCCGGGGATCCCGTGGACCGCCTCGTCGTTGACGCTGATGCAGGTGACGCCGGGGAAATCGTAGTCGAGCTGCGGGCCGGAGCGCGCTCCGGCCCGCTCGAAGACGTCGCCGGCGATCGCGTCGAGCTCACCGGTGGTGACGCCGGGGCGGACGTTGCGGCGCATCGCCTCGATCGCGTCGGCGACGACTTTTCCGGCGGCGCGCATCGCCGCGAGCTCCTCTGGCGTATCGATCGACATAGACGTAAAGTAGCGAGCCGGAGGCGGGGACCCGAACGTAGAGGATCGAGCGCGCATGAGTGGCATCGAGAACGAGATGGTCGTGGCCCACTTCATCGTCTCCGACGACGTCGAGCGCTCGCGCCGCTTCTACACCGACGTGCTCGGCGGCAAGACGGTGATCGGCGGCGAGGCGGGCGACGCGGTGACCTACGTCGCGCTGGCCAACAGCTGGGTGATCATCAACGAAGGCGGCGGCCCGACCGACGACAAGCCGACGGTCACGCTGGAGACCCCGGCCGACCCCGACCGGGTCAGCAGCTTCCTCAACGTCCGCGTCAAGGACATCGCCGCCGTCTACGAGGAGTGGACCGCCCGCGGCGCCGAGTTCCTCACCGAGCCGAAGGTGCACGAGACCGAGATCCGCGCCTACGTCCGCGACCCTGACGGCTACATCATCGAGGTCGGCCAGACGACGCTCGACCGAGGCTGGCGCCCACCCTCCTAGACCACCGGAATGAGTTCGCAGAAACCCGCGGATAGCGCGGGAAACTGCGAACGCGCTCGCGTCAGGCGTTGTTGGGCGCGGTCGCGGCGCGCAGCATCAGCGTCGTCGCGCGGCGGATCCCGACGTCGGCGACGAGGGCGCGCCAGACCATCCAGCCGGGGCGGGGAGGGTCGGCGGACGCGGCCGGGGCGCCGAAGCGGGCGCGCTCGGCGACCAGCGCCAGGTCGGCGGTGGCGGGGCCGATCTCGGTCAGCGTGGGATGAAGGCTGCGGAGCGTCGTGCGGGGGCCGGAGGGCTCCGGCGCGAGCCGCACGAGGAGCTCGCTCAACGGGGTGCGCGGGGCGCGCCCGCGGCGGCTGAAGCGGGTGGCGAGGAAGAGGAGGAGCGCGACCGCCGCGGCGCCGCCGAGTAGCTGCAGGGCGGTGCCGCCGGCGCTGGTCGGGCCCTCGGCGCTGGCGCGGAGAACGTCGATCCCGGCGGAGATGTCGGCCGGCGCTGCCGACGGGGTCGGGTTGAACGGGACCCAGCCGACCCCCGGGAAGTAGACCTCGATCCAGGCGTGGGCGTCCTCGTCGCGGACGGCGTAGGTGTCGTGGCCGATCGGTTCGCCGGTGGCGAAGCCGACGACGACCCGGGTGGGGACGCCCGCCGAGCGGAGGATCAGCGCCGCCGCCCCGGCGAAGTGCTGGCAGTAGCCCTTGTGGGTGTGGAAGAGGAATTCGAGCAGCGGTTCGCGGCCGGGCGCGCCGACTTCGGTCGTGTACTGGTAGCGGTTGCCGTCGAGCAGGTAGTCCTCGACCCGCCGCACCACCTTCAGCTCCGACTTGACCCCCCGCGACAGCTTCCACGACAGGCTGAAGAGCCGTCCCCAGTAGGTCCCTTTCAGCGGCGCGGGCATGTCTTTCGCCAGGCGCGCCAGCGGCTCCGGGATGTAGCGCGGCGGCCGGCCGAGCCCGAGCTGGGTGAGCGGCTCGTATTGATGCCCCTTCGGGATCGTGATCGACGCCAGCCGCGCCGCCGTCGTGTGCACCGTGGCGGCTTCGACCGTGTAGACGTTGCCTTCCTTCGGCTGGGCGAGGAGGGCGCGGGCGTCGCCGGGCTCGGGCAGCGTCCCGCCGGTCCCGAGCACCGCGGTGATCCGGCCCGGCGAGACAAGGCTGCGGTTGCGCAGCCCGCGCACCTCGACCGTGGCCTTGGTCCGCGTCGCCGCCGGTTCCGGCAGGTGGGTCGCTTCGCGCGAGACCAGCCAGCGCACGTTGTCGAAGGCTTCCAGCACCTGCATCCGCCACAGCGCCGGCCGTCTCGCGGTGACGTCGAGCATCACCGCGCCGGTGCGGCGGTCGCCGAGCGGGCCGTAGGTCTGGGCGGTGTCGAGTTCGTGGAACTGGGCGAGGTGGCTGTGCCCGAAGGGCGCCCAGCCCGCGCGCGGGGCGGCGACCTGGGCGCCGAAGAGCGCGACCGCGCCGACCATCGAGGCGGTGGCGACGATCGGGATCGTCCGCCCGTGGGCGATCCGCAGGACGACGGCGACGAGGACGAGGGCGCCGATCCAGGAGGCGTCCGGGGTCTGCTGCGCGGCGATCGCGCCGCCGAGCGGCACCAGCAGCATCGCGAAGCCGCCGAGCGTCCGCCACCATGTCGCGCCGCGCCAGAGGATCCCGGCGAGGCCGAACGCCGTCCCCGCGATCAGCAGCACCGCCGCCAGCGCCCAGACCTGCATGATCGGCGTCGCGGCGCCGATCGTCGGCAGCGCTTCGAGCCCGTCGTGAAGGGCGGCCGCGGTGGTGTCGAGCGCGGCCGGGGCGATGACGCCGGCGCCGAGGCCGGCGGCGAGGATCGAGCCCGGCAGCCAGAGGATCACGACGACCATCGCGACGCGGATCCGCAGCGCGCCCGCCGCGGTCAGCGCCGCGACCGCGATCACCGGGGCGAGCCAGAGCAGCCCGTCGCCGAGCGCGCCCCACCACGCCGCCACTCCTCCCACGCTGAGGAGGACCAGCGCCGCGGCGTCCGCCCAGCGCCGCTCAGCCACGGTGCCGCGCGCCATGGGAGTAGTTCGACTGCTCGAGCGGCACGACCTCGGGGGGCAAGCGCCGGGTCTGCACCGGGCCGAGGATCGGGGCGCGCGCCGCCCTTATATGGACCGCGCCGGGAGGGGCGATCGGCGAGAGCGCCTCGACGCCGCGCAGGCCCGCCAGCCGGCGGTGCACGGGCGGCCAGCCCTCGGCGACGTTCTCGACCGCGATCGGCAGCCGCTCGCCGGGGAGGAGGACGCGGCAGCCGCCCGACTGCGCCATCCCCTGGATCTGGCCCGCCGCCGCGCGCAGCGTCCAGTCGACCGCCTCTTCGGAGGCGGCGCCGGAGAGGTCGACGACGACCAGCGGCAGGCCGCGCGGGGCGCTGAGGACGCGGCGCTCCTGCCATTCGCCGCCGCGGGCGACGCTCGGCCAGTGGATGCGGTTGACCGCGGTGCCGCGGGTGTAGGGCTGGAGGCCGTCGGGCTCGGGGTCGCCGCCGGGGTCGCCTCCCTGCGGGCGGTGCTGGACCGGGGCGTTCGCCGGGGCGGGGAGGACGAGGACGACGGCCGGTTCGCCGGCGCTGAAGGTGCGGGAGAAGAGGCCGAGGTCGTCGCGCACGCGCAGCGTGGAGGGGCCGACGAGGTGGGCGCCGGGGCGCTCGATCGTCAGCCGCCGGGCGGCGCTGCCGTCGGCGTGGCGGACCGCGTCGGCGTCGAGCCGCTGCCACTTCCCGTCGTCCCCGCGCACCTCGGCGTGGACCGGCAGGCCGCCGAGGCCGGCGACGCGGAAGCGCAGGGTGAGCGGCCGCCCCTCGACGATCTCGGTCTGGTCGACCGTGCGCCTGACCTCGACCCGCCGCCGCCCGACCGTGGTCACGATCAGCGCGCCCGCGACGACGACCAGAAGCCCGAGGGCGAAGGCGAAGAGCGCGACCGAGCCGAGCAGCGTGGCGGCGAGGAGCAGCGCGAACCCGATCAGCTCGGTCGCGACTCCACGCCTCATCGCGCGGTGACTTCTCCCAGCGCGTCCTCGACGATCGCCAGTTGCGCCTCGGCGGCGGCCCCGCCGACGGTCTGGATGCGGTGCGCGAGGACCGGCCCGGCGAGCGCCTGGACGTCGTCCGGGACGACGAAGTCGCGGCCGTCGAGCGCCGCGTGGGCGCGGGCGGCGGCGAGCAGCATGAGGCCGCCGCGGGGGCTCGCGCCGGCGTCGCTCAGCGGGTGGCGTCGCGTCGCGTCGAGGAGCGCGACGACGTACTCGAGCAGCGGCCTGCTCGCCTCGACCTGGGCGACGGCGGCGATCGCCGCGGAGGCTTCGGCGAGGTCGGCGACCGGCGGCATCGCCGGCGGCGGCGGCGTGTGCAGGAGGTCGGCCTCCGCCGCGGCCGACGGGTAGCCGAGCGAGAGGCGGGTCATGAAGCGGTCGAGCTCGGCGGGCGGCAGCGCGTAGGTGCCGTCGAAGCCGGCGGTCGGGTTCTGCGTCGCGATCACCGTGAACGGCCGCGGCAGCTGGTGCGCTTTGCCGTCGACCGTCACCTGCCCCTCGGCCATCGCCTCGAGCAGCCCCGACTGCGTTTTCGGCGTCGCCCGGTTCAGCTCGTCGACGAGGACGACGTTGGCGAAGATCGG
>DAIQOT010000136.1:0-10023 GCA_036787695.1 Solirubrobacterales bacterium
CGGCAGCGGCATGCCGATCCTCATGCTCACCGCCGCCGACCGGCTCGACGACAAGGCCTCGGGGTTCGAGCTCGGCGCCGACGACTACCTGACCAAGCCCTTCGAGCTGCAGGAGCTGGCGCTGCGCCTCCGCGCCCTCGACCGCCGCCGCGCCCACAACCGGCCGCCGGTGCGCGAGATTGCCGGCCTGCGCCTCGACCCGTTCCGCCGCGAGGTCTTCCGCGACGGCCACTACGTCGCCCTCACCCGCAAGCAGTTCGCCGTGCTCGAGGTGCTGGTCGGGGCCGAGGGTGGAGTCGTCAGCGCCGAGGAGCTGCTCGAGCGGGCCTGGGACGAGAACGCCGACCCGTTCACCAACGCCGTGCGGATCACGGTGTCGGGACTGCGCAAGCGCCTCGGCGAGCCCGCGGTCATCGTCACCGTGCCCGGGGTCGGCTACCGCATCGAAGCCCCGGCGGACTGAGGATGCCCCGCCTCCCCGCGCCGACGATCCGACTCCGCCTGACGGCGCTCTACGGCGGCCTCTTCCTCGTCTCGGGGACGGTGTTGCTGGCGATCGCCTACGTGCTCTTCCGCCGCGCCTCGGGGTCCAACCTGGTCGTCCTCCCCGCCGCCAGGGCCAGGCCGAACGTCCAACTACAGGAGATGGCCGAACGCGCGTACTCGTCGTCGATCGAACGCAACACCGACGCCCTCCACCAGGGCCTCTTCCGCTCGGTGATCGTGCTGGCGATCATGACCGTCCTCTCGATCGCCTTCGGCTACCTGGTCGCCGGCCGCGTCCTCCGCCCGCTCAGGGAGATGACCGCGACGACCCGGCAGATCTCCGAGCGCAACCTGAGCGAGCGCCTCGACCTGCCCGGCCCCCGCGACGAGCTCAAAGACCTCGCCGACACGATCGACGGGCTCCTCGGCCGGCTCGAGGCTCACGTCGCCGAACAGCAACGATTCGCCGCCAACGCCTCGCACGAGCTGCGCACCCCGTTGGCGACGACGCAGGCCCTCCTCGACGTGGCCCGCAGCGATCCCGACCGCGGCGACAGCGACGGCGAGCTGATCGAGCGCCTCCACGCGGTCAACACGAGGGCGATCGACCTCACCGAGGCACTGCTACTCCTGAGTCGAGCCGACCAGCGCTCCTTCCACCGCGAGCCGGTCGACCTCTCCCTGATCGTCGAAGAAGCCGCCGAGACCCTCCTCCCCCTGGCGGAAAAGCACGCGGTCACGATCGAGACCTCCGGCGACGCGGCGACGACGATCGGCTCCCGGCCCCTCCTGCTCCAGCTGGCGACGAACCTCCTCCACAACGCGATCGTCCACAACCTCCCCGCGGGCGGCACCGTCTGGGTCACCACGACGACTGCGGGACCCGGCGCCGCCCGGCCCGCCGGCGCCCAACTCACCGTCGAGAACACCGGCGAGCACCTCACCCCGGAGTCACTCTCCACCCTCACCGAGCCGTTCCTCCGCGGCGACGAACGCACCCGCACCGACAGCTCCGGAGTCGGCCTCGGCCTGGCGATCGTCAAGTCCATCGCCGGGGCCCACGACGGGACCCTGACCTTCACCCCCCGCCCCGCCGGCGGCCTGCGGGTGACGGTGGACCTCCCCGGGAGCGCGGACCCCTCCTCCGATCCCTCGAATTGACTTCCCCGCCCCGCGGGTACCGCTCACCCGATGGAGGCCGCCACGAAGCCCGTCGACGAGGCTTCGGCCGTCGGCCTGTCCCAAGCTGAGGCCGCGCGCAGGCTGAAGAAGCGACGTTCGCGCGGCTCCTCGGCGCCGAGCCGCTCCTACGGCTCGATCCTCTTCGCCAACACCTTCACGATCTTCAACCTGATCCTCGCGGGCTTCGGGGCGGCGACCTTGATCTTCGGCAATCCCCGGGACGCCCTCTTCCTCCTCATCCTCGCCGCCAACGTCGCGATCGGCACGGTCCAGGAGGTGAGGGCGAAGCGCACCCTCGACAAGCTGGCGGCGATCGTCGTCGCCCAGGCGACCGTCGTCCGCGACGGCGAGCCGCGCGAGGTTCCCGTCGGCGAGATCGTCGTCGGTGACCTGATCCGGGTGGAGACCGGCGCCCAGATCGCCGCCGACGGCAAGCTGATCCGCTCCGACGGCCTGGCGCTCGACGAGGCGGAGCTGACCGGCGAGTCGGAGCCGGTCCTGCGCGACACCGGCGACGAGGTGCTCTCCGGCGCGTTCGTGGTCGAGGGGGAGGGCGAGTTCGAGGCGACCGCGGTCGGCGACGACAGCCACGCGGCCCAGCTGACCAAGACGGCGCGGCGCTTCCGCCATCCCCGCTCGCCGCTCGAGCGGGCGATGGACCGCCTCCTGCTGATCCTCGTCGGCGTCATGCTGCCGCTGGGGATCGCGCTCGGAGTCTCGCTGGCGCTGAACGACGTCACCCAGCAGCGGGCGGTGCAGACGCTGACCGCCGGGATCACGAACATCATCCCGGAGGGGCTGATCCTGCTGGTCTCGCTGACCGCGGCGGTCACCGCGGCGAAGATGGCGCGACACGGGATCCTCGCCCAGCAGCTGAACGCGGTCGAGTCGCTGGCCTCGGTCTCGGTGATGTGCACCGACAAGACCGGGACCCTCACCGAGGCGGCGCTGCGGGTGGTCGAAGTGGTCCCGGCCGAAGGGGTCGGAGAGGGCGAGCTCGAGGACACGTTCGCGCGCTACGCGGCCAGCTCCCCCTCCCGCAACTCGACGCTCGAGGCGATCCACAACGCCGCCCTCGCCGAAGGGGTCGAGCCGCAGGAGCCGACGGCGACGGTGCCGTTCTCCTCGCGCCGGCGCTGGAGCGCGCTCGAGATCGACGGCAAGCGGCTGGTGCTGGGCGCGCCCGAGGTGCTGCTCGATCGCGAGGACGACACCGACGAGGAAGGGAAAGCGCTGCGCGACCACGCCCGCGCCGCCGCCGCCGAAGGACGCCGGGTGCTGGCGCTCGCGACCCACGCCGACCCCCTGCCCGAGCCCGGTCCGGAGGTCGAGCTGACCTCCGAGCCCGAGGCGCTCGGCATCGTCATCCTGGCCGAGGAACTGCGCGAGAGCGCCGCCGAGACGGTCGCCTTCTTCGCCCGCGAGAACGTCGCGCTGAAGGTCCTCTCCGGCGACAACCCGGCGACGGTCGGGGCGATCGCCCGCGACCTCGGGATCGAGGCGGAGGCCGAGGCCCTCGACGGGACGAAGCTGCCCGAGGACGACGCGGAGCTGCTCGAGGCGGTGCGCGCGGCGCCCGCGATCGGTCGCATCTCCCCCGAGGACAAGGCACGGGTGGTCCGCGTCCTGGCCCAGGGCGGCGAGTACGTGGCGATGCTCGGCGACGGGGTGAACGACGTGCCGGCGCTGAAGGAGGCGCGGCTCGCGATCGCCCAGGGCAGCGGCACCCAGATGGCGCGCTCGGTGGCCGACCTCGTCCTCGTCTCCGGCGAGTTCGGCGAGGTGCCGCCGATGGTCGACCAGGGCCGCCAGATCCTCCGCAACATCCAACGGGTCGCCCGCCTCTTCGTCTCCAAGGCGGTGGCGGTCGCCTTCCTCGTCCTCGTGGTCGGCATCCCGAGCGCGATCTTCCCGATGCTGCCGCGCCAGTTCACCCTGACCACGACCTTCACGATCGGCATCCCCGCCTTCTTCCTGGCGCTGGCCCCGTCGAGCGGACCGTGGCGGCCGGAGGGCTTCCTCAGGGAACTGGCGCGCTTCGCGATCCCCGCCGGGATCGCGACCGGGATCGGGATGTTGGCCGGCTACGTCGCCGCCCGCCACCTCTTCGACCTCACCGTGATCGACGCCCGCAGCGTCACCGCCGGGGTCTCGGTCGTCGCCGGCCTGGCGGTCGTCTTCGCGCTCGAGAACGAGCCGGGCAGGCGGCGGCTCATCGTCGGCGGCCTGGTCGCGGCGATGGCGGCGCTCTTCGTGATCGCCTGCGCGATCCCCGCCTGCCGCCGGTTCTTCGCCATCGCCGCGCCGAACGGCGAGATGATCGGCGCCTGGGCGATCGGCTCGGCCCTCTCGGTCGCCCTCCTGGTCGGCGCGCTGTGGATCACGAGTCGACTCACGCCGAGCGCCTCGCAGGCCTGACCGGCGGATCGACTCCCCGGTGACGGTGGGGTCCCCGGTTGCCCGCCGGGGCGCCTGACCCTAGGCTTGGCCGATGGGTGGTGGGACGCGTGTGGTGGTGGTCGGCGCCGGCTTCGCCGGGCTGGCGGCGGCCGACGCGCTGCGCGCCCGCGGCGCCGAGGTGACGGTGCTCGAGGCGCGCGACCGGGTCGGTGGGCGGGTCTGGTCGGTGCCGTTCGGCGACGGCGCCGTGGTCGAGCGCGGCGCCGAGTTCATCCTCCCCGACTACGACGTGATGCGGTCCCTCGCGAGCCGTTTCGACATCCCCCTCGTCCTCAAGGGGACGCCGTACGGGCGGCGGACCGCGATCGGCGAGGAGGCGGTCTCCGACGCCGAGATGGAGGCGGCCTTCGAGCGGATCCGCCGGGGACCGCCGCCCGGCGCGGCGAGCGTCGGCGAGGCGATCGCGGCGCTCGACCTCCCACCGCGCCAGACGGCGCTGCTCCGCACCCGCGTGGCGATCTCCAACGGCCACCCGGTCGACGACCTCGACGCCTCGGTGGTCGAGGAGTCGGCGTCTACCTTCGGCGACTTTGAGAACTGGACGCTCGCGGGCGGCAACATGCGGCTGGCCGACGCCTTGGCGGACGAGCTCGGCGACGCCCTCCACCTCTCCTCGCCGGTGCGGCGGATCCGCTGGTCGGACGCGGGGGTCAGCGTCGCGACCGACGACGCAGAGCTCGACGCCGACGCCGCCGTGATCGCGATCCCGACCGCCCCGCTCGGCGACATCGAGTTCGACCCGCCGCTCGAAGGAGCCACGGCGGCGGCCCTGCGCGCCGTCACCTACGGCCAGAACTCGAAGCTCTTCATCCGCCTCCTCGTCCCGGCGCCCCCGAGCGCGATCATGTCGGTCGCCGGGGGCTTCTGGACCTACACCCAACTCGGCGCCGACGGCGAGCCGGCCCCGTTCCTCGTCAGCTACGCCGGAACGCGGGCGGCGATCGAGGCGCTCGGAGGCAGCGAGCGGCCGGATCGCTGGCTCACCGCCACGCTGTGGCTGCGGCCCGATCTCGACCTCGATCCCGACCCCGCCGCCGCCCTCCTCTCCAGCTGGGACGACGACCCCTGGGTGCGGGGCTCCTACTCGGCCCGCTCGCTCGCCTCGCCGATCCGCGACGACGACCTGCAGCGCCCGGTCGGCCCGCTCTTCTTCGCCGGCGAGCACACCGCGGGCGCCTGGCACGGCCTGATGGAGGGCGCCCTCCGCAGCGGCGGCCGCGCCGCCGAGCAGCTGCTCGACTCGCGCCCATAACCGCGCGCTCCTCGAGGTCGTCGGGGCTCCGACCCCTATTCGTCGGGGTTGTACTTGCAGAAATCGGGGTGGCCGAGGCCGTCGACCTTGCCCGAGATGTATTCGGGGAGCGCGTGTCGGGATCCGATGAAGGACCAGGTGAAGAAGGGCGCCTGGTACAGGCCGATCCCACCGTTGCCCACCGACTTGAAGAGCGATTCGGTGAGGGACCCCGACGGCATCTCCGCGTCTTTCGAATTCGACGGCGTGTCGGCGATCAGCCAGAGGTAGGGCGCCGGCACCGGTCCACCGGTCGCCGAGACCCCCACCAGCGGGTGGAAGACGTCGGATTCGGCCGCCTCTTCGAACGGGTGCGAGGTGATCCCGCGACCGATATACCAACCGCATTCGATCAACTTCACGCCTTCGAAATCGGGGGTCTCCGGCGCCACCTGTATCTGCCCGTAGGAGGCCGACATGAGCGTTTCGTAGAACCACGCCTGGGCCCCGGTTTCGAGATGCGCTTCGATCCCTTCGACGGCCCTGGGTTTGGTGCTCCAGGCGGCCCTCGAGGCCCGCGCGTGGGTGGCCGAGAGCTTGCCCCAGTCGGTGAGGACGATTTCCTCGAGCGTGCTGGTCGCGGCCACCGCGTCCTTGATCCGCGCTTCGGCTTCGGCCGTCACGCCTTCGCCGGTTTCGGCGCCGAGCGGCCCCGCGGCCGGCATGCCGTCTTTCGATTCGGCGTAGTCGAGCCCCAGGTTCAGCCCACTTTCCACCGCTCCGAAGAACACCGAGAGTCCACCGCCGGCGGCGTCCTGAGCCGGGGTCAGCATCGCGTCGAAGATCTCCACCATTTCCTTTTCCGCCAGTTCCTGCTCTTCCGGCTTCAGCACGTCTGAGCTGACCTTGTCGGCGCCGCGCTTGAACGCGGCCGCGAGGCCGCCCGAGGTGCCGTGGAAGGGTTCGCGCAGCGTTTCGAACAGCTTGATGACGTCGGGGATGTCGGCGAACTCGAGCTTCAGCTGCTTGACGACTTCGGTGAATTCCTGGGCGCCGAAGTGTTCGTTGGCTTGGTAGGCGAGCTTGCCCAAGTGTTCCTGTTTCGTACCCCATTCGCTGACGATGTTGGTGTCGCAGTACTCGGCGCGCGCGTCCCACTTCTTCGGTTCGAAGCACCACCCCGCGGCGTTGCCGTTTTCGGCTTCCCTGGGATTGCCGAGGTCGAGTTCCTTGGAGATGTATTCCAGCGCCGCTTCGTGGCGTTCGTCGGAGAGCGGCCACGCTTTCGGCGGCGCTTCGGCGAGCGTCATCAGTTCGAACGGTGAATAGGCGACTTCCACTTCTTCCGTGCCTTCACCGGCTTTGATTTCTTCCTTGTTCACTTCGCCGGTTTTTTCTTCTTCTTCGCGTTCGCGTTCTTCCTGTTTGGTCAGCTTGATCACGCCGCGCGGCAGCGAGGTGCTGGCGCGGACGATCGGGAAGCTGTTCGGGCCGCGGCCGAGGACGCCGCGGGTGGTGCCGACCCAGGGCTTCAGCGCTTCGCTCGCTTCCCCGCCTTCCATCGGGCCGCTGGCCTCGACCGTCGCCGCCGCCCGCGTCGCCGCGGTCTCGTGGCCGGGATAGGCGGTGCCGACCAGCGCGTAGTTGCCGGTGCCGTCGAGTTCGTCCCAGACCGTCGGCGTGCCGCCGAAGCTTTCGAGCGCCGCGCCGACCGCGCCCCAGGCCGGGCGTTCGGCTTTCGGGTCGCCGATCGTCTGCAGCATCAGCACCGTGCCGGGTTCGGCTTCGGCGATCTGCTTCAGCCGCGCGGCGACCGCTTCCAGGGTGCTTTCGTCCGCACTGGTACCGGCCAGCGCGTAGAAGTGACTGAGCGAGGAGTTCGGTCCGAGCGCCCCGTTCAGGGCCTCGATCGCGATCCCCGTTTCGGTCGATGTCGCCATCGGGTACGCCTTGCCGCCGACCTCCATTTCGACTTCGCCACCGTGTTTGACGTAGGTGTCGAATTCGACCGTTTCCGGCGAGTCGTAGGTGTAGTAATCGTCGGGGCCGTTCTGCTTGCGCAACACACCTTCGAGCGCGCCGGGAGGGCCGCCGATCGAGTGGCCGATGTTGGAGGCCAGCACTTCGCCGCCCGAGAGGACGATGGTGAAGGCGGCGCCGGCCGGGACTTCGACCTTCTTCCTCGCGGCCGCCGCGACCAGGCTCGCGCCGTCGTTTTCTTCCTCTTCGCGCGCTTCGCGTTCCGCTCTTTCGAAGGCTTCCTGTTCTTCTTCGTGTTCCTTGGGAGTCTGTCCACCGTGGTGGCTGTGTTCTTCTTCTTCCTTTTGGGTTTCTTCGTGTTCGCCTTCGCCTTCGCCACCGCCACCGCCACCGCCGCCTCCGCCGCCCTTGCCTCCGCCCGCTTCGCTTTCGGGGTTGCGCTGGTTGGCGCTGACGATCGCGAGTTCGCTCGACTTCACCGCTTCGGCGGCGGCGAGCGCGGCGGGCACTTCGTTCGGCTGGAACGCCTGGGTGGAGATCTTCGCGAGGGTCGTCCGGTTGAGCACGACGAGGAGGACGCCTTCGGAGGTCGCTTCGACCGAGTCGGCGCCTTCACTGCCCAGCGCGACGCCTTCGATCGTCGTCTTGTTTCGATTCACCCAGCAGTTTTCATCCTCTTCGCGGCAGCCGCTTTCGCTCGCGCCCGCCTGATTCGTCGCGATGCGGACCCCGTAGGGACCGATCGGGGCACCGGCCTGGAGCGTCACCACGTCGTCGCCCGCGCCTCGCGGGCCGACGTGCAGCGCGACCTTGTAGGTGCCGGGACGGTGGGTGACGAGGTGCGGCCGGACGCTGTGGCGTCCGAGCAGTCGGGCGGGGGCGCTCGAGCGGGGACCCTGGTCTGACCCGTCCGGCTGGTCGACGATCTGCCAGTCGTAGGCGAGCCCGCTCGTCCCCGGGGCGGGCCGTGAGTTGCTGCCGTCGAGCCGCAGGGTCGAGCCGGCGGCGACCCGCCGGTCCTGGCCGGCGGCGACCAGCGGCGCCTGGGGAGAGACCCAGACGTGGCGGACCGCCCGCGCCCAACTCCCGTCGCTCTCCCGGTAGGCGAGGACGACGACGGTGTTGCGGCCCGGTCGCAGGCCGTCGTCGGCGCTGAGCCGGATCGTCGACGAGGGAACCGGGCCGCGCTTGGCGCGGGCGATCCGGCCGGCGCGGTGTCCGCGGCTCGCTCGGCGGCGGATCACGACGGAGCGCCGAGTGGGCACCGGCTGGGCCGGCGTTTCCAGCAGGTGGGCACGCCGGCCGTTGACGGTGACGCCGAAGTCGGTGACTTCACCGCCGAGCCGGACGTGCAGGTGGGCCTCGCCGACGGCATGGCGGGCGAGCCGCACGGCGCCGAGCAGCTTCGCTTCGTGGTGGCCGATGACGACCTGGCCGGCCGAGGAGATCGCGTGGCCATGATGGCGCCCGGTGACCGTCACCCGGACCGGTCCGGCGGGCAGGGCTTTGGTCGATATCGTCGCGAGGCGAAAGTCGCCGGAGCTCCCGTGGCCCAGATGCGCCGATTTCCCGGCGACCTGCACGCTCAGGTGGGAGACGCCGGCGCCGACGGCCAGCTTCAGGGTCAGCTCGGGGCCGGTGACGAGGGCGCGATAGGCGGGCGAGACGACGCGCACGGTGCCGGGGCGCGGCGCCCGCGGCGGCGTCGCGCTCGCGGCGGGCGGGCCGACGAGCGCGGCGAGGAGGGCGAACAGGGCAAGGGGAAGGGCCAGTCGGGCCGCGGTGCGAGTAGGCATGCGGCGCCGGACCCTCGCACATTTGAGACTCGGTCTACAAGACTTCTCGACCGATGAACAAACTTTTGCTCCGCGCCCCGATCGGCCTCAAGTTTCGAGGCCCCGGACCGATGTGCCGTCGGCATCGGTACGGTCTCGGCGGGGGATCGACCGTTGACCAGCTTCGAAACCACTCGGCGCGACGTTGGGACCTGGCGATATCGCGTCGTCGGAGTCAGTGGTGAGCTCGGCCTCCCCGACGTCGACCGCCTGCAGAAGGTGCTCGCCGAGACCGACGCTGACGAGGGCGTGGTGATCGGGCTGGAAGGCTGCGAACTGATCGACTCGATCGCGTTGGCCGCCATCTTCCGCGCCCGTGACGACTTCGCCCAGCAGGACCGCCGGCTGGTGATCGGCGGCCCAAACGACCACGTCCGTCGCATCCTCCAGATCAGCGGCCTGGACATCGACGGCGTCGTCTACGAGAGCGTCGAGCGCGCGCTGTACGACCTCTAGACGATGGAGGACCACGCATGACCGAGACGCCGAAGGATCCGAAGGTCGCCGAGTACCTCGAGGCGATGGGCGCGTGGCGGCCGGAGTTCGAGGCGCTGCGGCCGGTGCTGCTCGGGGCCGGGCTCGACGAGGAGCTCAAGTGGCGCAAGCCGTGTTACACCCACGACGGCTCGAACGTCGTCATCTTCCAGCCGTTCAAGGACATGTGCGCGCTGCTGTTCTTCAAGGGCGCGCTGCTCGAGGACCCCGACGGCGCGCTCAAGGAGCAGGGCGAGAACTCCCGCTCCGCGCTGCGCCTCGAGTTCCGCTCCGTCGCCGACGTCACCGCCGCGAGGGACACCATCGCCGCGCTCGCCGAGGACGCGATCCGCGTCGAGGAAGCCGGCCTCTCGG
>DAIQOT010000137.1:0-9986 GCA_036787695.1 Solirubrobacterales bacterium
CCGGCCACAGCTACCTGGCGCGCCGGCCCGGAGCCTGAGGCCCGCCGCTCTCAGCTGCCCACGACGCTCGCCCGGACCTCGGCGAGGATCTCCTCGGAGAGCTCGGCGTCATCGATCGCCCGCGAGATCAGAACCGCGCCGACCATCGAGGTGACCGCGGCGATCGCCTCGCGGCGCGCGTCCTCGCCACCGCCCAGAAGCCCTTCCATGTGGGCGATGTACTTCTCGACCTGGGCGCCGTAGGAGGCGCGGACCCGGGGGTCGGCGCGCGCCGCGTCGGCCCCGAGCGCGACCACGCTGCAGCCGGTCCCGGGAGCGTCGCGGTGCTTCTCCGAGACGTACTCCTCGAGGAACGCCTCGAGCGGATCGGCAGCGCCATCGACCGCCTTGGCGAGGTCGGACCGGCCCTGCTCGATCGCCGCGTCGACCGCCTCGGCGATGAGGTCGTCGCGCGAGTCGAAGTGCTTGTAGAAGCCGCCGTGGGTGAGGCCGGCCTCTTTCATCACCTCGGCGACGCCGGGGCCGTCGATCCCCGATTCGCGGATCTTCCGCGCGGCTATCTCGACGATCCGCTGGTGGTTCTTCTCTTTCTCACTCTGGGAATGGCCCATAAGTGAAGTGTAGATGATGGCCGTCATCTTGTCTGTTAGGATGTCGCCCGTCATCCAGATGACGACCATCATCCAGACTCGAAGGGCGCAGAGAGCGCCCACCACGGAGGTAGTGAAATGAAGATCGAGGGAGCAACTGCATTGGTCACCGGCGCCAACCGCGGCATCGGCAAGGCGTTCGCCGAGGAGCTGCTGGCGCGAGGCGCGGCGAAGGTCTACGCCGGCGTCCGCGACGTCAGCACGGTCACCGACCCGCGCCTCGTCCCGGTCCAGCTCGACGTCACCGTCCCCGAGCGGATCGCCGAGGTCGCGGCCGAGCTGACCGACGTCGACCTGGTCGTCAACAACGCGGGCACCGGCCGCCCGGCCCTGCCGCTCGCGGCGACCCTCGAGGACGCCCGCTTCGAGCTCGAGCTGAACTACCTCTCGCTGATCTCGATGACCGAGGCCTTCGCGCCGGTCCTCGCCGACAACGGTGGCGGCGCGATCGTGAACATGCTCTCGATCGTCTCCTTCGTCGCCTCGCCGAACCTCTCCACCTACTCGGCCTCGAAGGCCGCCGCCTGGTCCTACACGAACTCCTCGCGGGTCCAGCTGAAGACCCAGGGCACCGAGGTCGTCGGCGTCCACGTCGGCTACGTCGACACCGACCTGATCGCCTCGTTCGACGTCGACAAGATCCACCCGGGCCTGGTGCCGACCGCCGCCTTCGACGCGCTCGAGGCGGGCGAGCCCGAGGCCTTGGTCGATGACTGGACCCGTGAAGTCAAGTCCGGCCTCAGCGACGACCAGAATCTGATCTACCCCGGCGTCGAGGAGCAGTTCAACGCCGCCGTCGCCGCGGAGACCGCCGCCTAGGCGGACGAGGCCGTCTCGTCCACGACCCGGGCGGGCTGTGGCCGTGGCCGAGACGGCCGGGAGTGCGGAGAGGTCACAGAGACGCGAGGAAAGTCACGGTTCCACAACGCCCCCTGGGACGAGTGATCACTTAGACCCCCTATAGGCGGCACAAGTGATCAGTCGTGCTCTTGCCTGATGTGGACCTGTGACCTTCCCGGCGAAACCCTCACGTCCCGCCCGGGACCCAACTCGGACGTCCGCCACCTACTCCTCGTCGGCGAGGAGCAGCTCGAGGAAGCGCTCGGGGCCGGCGAGGAAGCTTCGGGTGACGCGGACCGGGGCGGCGTCGTCGTATTCGACCGGCGTCAGCCCTGACTCGCCGCATTCGTAGATCGTCGCGCCTGGGTAGGCGAGCAGGATCGGCGAGTGGGTGGCGACGACGAACTGCGATCCCTCGGCGACGAGCTGGGACATGCGCCGCAGGCAGGTGAGGCAGTTCTGGGCGGAGAGCGCCGCCTCCGGCTCGTCGAGGAAGTAGAGGCCGTCCGGCCCGAATCGTTTGAGCAGCAGCGCCAGGAACGATTCGCCGTGCGACTGCTCGTGGAGGGAGCGGCCGCCGTAGGAGTCGAGCGCTCTCGAGTCCTCCTTCTCCAACTCGTCGAGGTAGGTCGCCGAGGTGAAGAAGCTCTCGGCGCGGAGGAAGAAGTCGGTGCGCGGGCGGCGCGGCCCGCGGACCAGGCGCAGGGACCGGGAGAGGCCCGAGTGGGAGTCGCGGGTCGAGTAGGAGAAGTTCGACGAGCCGCCCTCGGCGTTGAGCCCGGCGGCGACGGCGAAGGCCTCGATCAGGGTCGACTTGCCGCTGCCGTTCTCGCCGACAAGGAAGGTGACCGCGGGGTCGAGCGCGAGCCCGTCCTCGGCGAGCGCCGACACCGCGGCCAGCGTCCAGGGAAACTCGCCGGGATCGACCGCGTCGCGGTCGGCGACTTCGATCGAGCGGATGAAGGCCTCGGCGTTCGCCACCCGGCGAATGATCCTCACCTGGCCGGGCGAGCGCTCAGCCGCCCCGGCGACCCGCCACCGTCAGGCCGAGCGCGACCAGCTCGAGCGCGGCGATCAGGCCGATCGGCAGGTGCAGCGAGAGGCCGCTCCCGGCGGCCAGCAGGGTGCCGAGCAAGGCGACGCCGAGCGCGCCGCCCGCCTGGCGCGCCGCGTTCTGCACGCCGGCGGCGAGGCCGATCCGCTCGACCGGCGTCCCCTCCATCGCCAGCGCCGTCATCGCCTGCATGCAGAGGGAGACGGCGGCGAAGGGGAGGGAGGCGAGGATCGTCACCGCCACCGAGTCGCCGCCGAAGACCGCCAGGATCACGGCGCCGACCGCTCCGGCGCCGAGGCTCGAGACCATCGCCCGCCACTCGCCGAGCCGGGCGATCATACGTCCCGAGTTGAAGGCGATGACGCCGATCACCAGGGTCAGCGGCAGCAGCGCCAGGCCGGTGTCGAAGGGGGAGAGGCCGAGCTCCTCGTGGAAGAAGAGCGAGAGGCAGAAGAGGTTGCCGTAGAAGCAGAAGTTGTAGATGCCGCCGACGGTCACGACGGTGCGGAACTGGCGGCGGCGGAAGAGCTCGGGCGGGATCATCGGCAGCGCGACCCGGCGCTCCACCCCCCAGAAGCCGAGCGCCGCGAGGATGCCGAGCGCGAGCAGGGCCACGGTCTCCGGCGCGCCCCAGCCGAGCGAGCCGGCGAGGATGAAGCCGCCGCTCAGCCCGCCGAGGGCGACGATGATCAGCGCCTGCCCGGGAAGGTCGAAGGGGTGGCGGTGGCGCGGCGTCTCGGTCACGTAGGCGAGCACCCCCGCCAACGCCAGGGCGGCGATCGGCAGGTTGACGAGGAAGATCAGGCGCCAGCCGACGCCATCGATCAGGGCGCCGCCGACCACCGGGCCCGCGGCGAGGCCGATCGAGGAGATCCCGCCCCAAGCGGCGAGCGCGCCGCGTCGCTCCGGCCCGGCCGGGAACATGTGGGTGATCAACGCCAGCGAGCACGGCATCAGCGCCGCCGCGCCGAGGCCCTGGAGGGCGCGTGCCGCGATCAGCGCCCCGATCGACGGCGCCGCCGCGCAGGCCGCGCTCGCCACTCCGAAGAGCACCAGCCCGCCGACGAAGGCGACGCGCGAGCCGATCCGGTCCGCCAGCGCCCCGGCGCTGAGCAGGAAGGTGGCGAAGGCGATCGTGTAGCCGCTGACGATCCACTGCGCGCCGGAGAGCGAGCCGCCGAGGTCGGCGACGATCGGGCCGACGGCGACGTTCACGATCGTCGTGTCGGTCGTGATCATCAGGAAGCCGAGGCAGATCGCCGCGAGGCCGAGCCGCCGCGCGCGGTCGTGCGGCACGGTCACCGCCACATCCTAGGATCTGAGCATGCGCTCCCACTTCGGCAAGCCGACCACCCTCGGCTACGCCCTCTTCGCGATCCTCGCGGTCATCGTCATCGGGATCGTCGTCGGCGTGATCGTCGGCGGCGGAACGGGCCACACGATCGACGCCATCGGTGGCGTCCTGCTCGTGATCTTCATCCTCCTCATGTTCCCGCCGATGACCCCGCGCAGGGAAGGGGACGATCCGCGCGACCACTACCAGGAGCCCCCTGGGCCGGGCGGCCTCCACTGAGCGCCGCCCGCGGCCGCGCCGTGTGACGCATCCGATGGAGCCAGGGCGCCGCGCCGCGTAATTTCAAAGGGATGCCCGACGCCGCCACGAAACCGGTCCCTCGCAAACTGGTCGCGCTGCTCGCGATCGGCTGCGGGGTCACCGTCGCCAACCTCTATTACGCGCAGCCGCTGCTCGACGCGATCGCCTCGCAGTTCAACGTCTCCGACGGCACCGCCGGCCTGCTGGTCACGGTCTCCCAGGTCTGTTACGGCCTCGGCCTCGTCTTCCTCGCCCCGCTCAGCGACCTGGTCGACCGCCGCAAGCTCGTCGCCGTCCTGCTCGCGATCAGCTGCCTCGCCTCGGCGGGCGCCGCCGCGGCACCGCAGTTCGCGGTCCTCGGACTGGCGATCGGCATCGCCTCGGCGACCTCGGTCGTCGCCCAGGTCCTCGTCCCCTTCGCCAGCACGCTCGCCCCGGAGAAAGAACGCGGCGCCGTCGTCGGCATGGTGATGAGCGGCCTGCTGACCGGGGTCCTGCTCGCCCGCACGCTCTCCGGTCTGGTCGCCGGCGTCGCCGGCTGGCGCACCGTCTTCGCCCTCGCCGCGGTCGGCATGGCGGTGCTCGCGGTCGCCCTCTGGCGGGCGCTGCCGCGGCGCCGTCCCTCGACCACGCTCGGCTACGGCGCCCTGCTCGGCAGCATCGCCGCGCTGATCCGCCGCGAGCCGCTGCTGCGCCGGCGGATGGTCTTCGGCGCCTGCGGCTACGCCGGCTTCAGCCTGGTCTGGACGACGATCACCTTCCTGCTCTCTGACGCGCCCTTCAACTACGGCGAGACGGAGATCGGCCTGTTCGGCCTGGCCGGCCTCGCCGGGGCGATCGCGGCGATGCGCTTCGGCCGCCTCCACGACCGCGGCCTCGGGCGGATCGCGACCGGCGGCGTGCTGCTCTCGATCATCCTCGCCTGGCCGGTCTTCTACCTCGGCCGCCACAGCGTCCCGGCGATCCTGCTCGGCCTGGTGATGCTCGACTTCGGCGTGCAGGGACAGAACGTGCTCAGCCAGGGAGCGATCTACTCGCTCGGCAAGGAGACCACCGGCCGCGTCACCACCGCCTACGTCACCTCCAACTTCACCGGCGGCGCGATCGGCTCGGCGGCGGGCTCGATCGCCTGGAGCGCGGGCGGCTGGCTGCCGGTCTGCTGCGTCGGCTTCGCCTTCGCCGCGACCGCGATGGTGGCCTGGCTGACCGAGCCGCGCCCGCGGGCGGATCGTCGCCGACGCCGACCGTTCGCCGCCGCCCGCGCCTCGGTCGAGAACTGACCGACGGCCGAGCCGAGGCGCGTCGGTCCGACCGGCGTCAGTCCTTGGAGCGGACGCCCTCGCTTACGTAGGGAGATTTCGGGACCGGGGGCGCGGTGCGTCCGGGCCTGGCGCCGTCGGTGAGGGCTTTGGGCGCCTCGTCCTCGGCCTCCTCGAGCACCTCCGGCGCCTCCTCGACAGCGTCCTCGAGCACTCCCTCGTGGCGGTGGCGGCTCATGTCGGCGAGCCCGAGGGCGCCGAGCAGGAAGGGCACGCCGGCGTGGAAGACGCGGTAGAGCAGGATGCCGCCGACGGCGAGGCTGAGCGGCGCGCCGAAGAGGGTGAAGGCGCCGACCAGGCCACCCTCGGCACTGCCGGGGATCGGCACGATCGCTCCGGCGTGGCCGATCGTGTAGGCGAGCACGAAGAGGCCGAGCGCCGGGCCGCCGCCGCCGAGCGCCTCGAAGGCGGCGCCCATCGAGGCGACGTCGAAGCCGTAGTAGCCGATCGCGCCGAGGATCAGGAGGATTTCGCGCTTGCCGATGACGAGATCGACGCTGGTGTCGACCGCCTCGCGCAGCCAGGCCTGGGCGGCGGCGGCGCCGTGACGGATCTTGCCGCCCCGGGTGCCGTCGATCTGCGGCAGGGCGCGGGGCACGAAGATCAGCCCGGCGATGATCACCGCGGCGATCGCCGCCGGGACCAGGGTGCCGGCGAGCGAGGCGTTGCCGGGCAGGACGCCGATCGCCTCCAGCGCTCCGAAGATCACCAGGGCGAAGCCGCTGACCGCGCTGGTGACGAGGAAGAGGACCGCCGAGCGGCTGACCGCGAACCCGGTCGGGATGCCGGAGCGGATCAGGATCACGGCGCCGAGCGCGAGGCCGCCGCTGCCGCCGCTGGGGAGGAAGACGTTGGCGCTCTCCTCGACCACGCCGACGTCGAAGGACTCGCGCCAGCCGAGCCGGCGGTCGAAGGCGCCGCGCAGGGCGACGACGAAGCTCAGCACCGACAGCAGCTGGAGGACGAAGGTGGCGACGACCCAGCCGGGGTCGGTGTCGGCGAAGCGATTGCGGATCGGTTCCAGGAACGGGACCCAGATGACGGCCGCGGCGGCCAGCAGGGCGAGCCCGCCGGCGAGCGCGCCGTTGACGAGGATCGTGTGGCTGTCGGGCGCCTTTTTACGCGCCTCCTCGGCCTCCTCGGTGCAGTCACGCCGGCGCGTCGGCTCTACGAACTGGAGCACCCGTAGATCCTTTCCACGCCAATCATTTATCTAACCTTAACGACCCGCCAGGCTGGATGAGGAGACACCCTCCGTTTAGGGGTGCCCCCGGCCCTCTAGCTCGCGAGTAGTTTCTGCTTGGCGCGGTCGTACTCGGCCTCGGTGAGCGCGCCTTTCTCCACCAGTTCGTGCAGTTTGTGGAGTTCGTCGGCGGGCGAGACGTGGGCGGCGGAGCGGATGTAGTCGTCGGCCGCGTGTTTGGCTTCGGCCTGGGCGCGCAGCTGGCGTTCGCGCATGTCGTTCCCGTAGATGATCAGGTAGACCAGCGCCGTGATGTACGGGATGAAGACCAGCAGGACGATCCAGACCGCTTTCAGCCACCCCGACATGTCGTGGTTGCGGAAGAGGTCCGTGATGATCGTGAAGAGGATCCAGATCCACACGATGAACAGGAACATCTCGAAGATGAGAAGCAGGAGATCGCCGAAACTGACGTCTGCGAGCGGCAGCATTCAGTGGCCTTTCTGATCGGTTAGTCGGAGGAGGGGCGCAGCTCGTCGAGCGAGACGACCTCGAGGTCGAACGGCTCGTCGGCGGCGCGGCGGCGGCGGTAAGGGGAGACGGTGACGCGGTGGGTCTCGCCGCAGGTGCAGTGGACCTCGATCGGGCGGGTGTCCGAGGCCGGGTCGGTATCGACTTTCAGGCGCTTCAACGTGCCTGTCTCTTTGCAGCCGAAGGAGATGACCCAGCCGTACTCGGGTCGCTCGGCTTTGGAGGATCGGGACGGGCTCATGCGTCCATCCTGCCTGAATCGGCCGGACGGACGCAAGCCGGTCCGCTTAGAGGCCGCTTTTCGGGATCGAGATTCGCACGACCGGCGGGTCATGGTCGGAGACTCCGGTGGGCGAGGACGTTTCGTCGCGCTGGTAGTAGTCGTTGTCGAAGTGGACGTAGCGGACCTCTTCGACCTGCTTCGCCAGCTTCTTCGTCACGAAGATGTGATCGAGCGTCTCGAGCAGCCCGTCGTACTCGTAGGAGTAGCGGTCTTCGGCGGGGGCCTTCGACCAGAGGTCGCGCAGGCTGGTGCCGGCTTTCAGCGCTTCCATCGAGGGCGAGTTCTGGAAGGCGTTGAGGTCGCCGATCACCATCACCGAGCCGCCCGACGCTTCCTGCACCGCCACCTGTTCGGCGACGAACGCCGCCTGCGCTTCGCGGCACGCCTCCGGGTGGCCCTGCGAGGCCCAGTGGTTGGCGATCAGGCTGAAGCGGGTCTTGCCGATCTTCAGGCCGATCTCCAGAGGCGGGCGCTCGAACAGCTGCGGGTCGTCGGCCGGGTTGTCGTTGCAGCCGGTGATGGGGGTGGTCGCGTTTTTGCCGAGCTGGGTCACGTTGGTGACGTCGAGCCCTTCGGCGACGAGGAAGCCGACGGCGACGTGACGTTCGTCGTTCGAGGGCCTCCAGATGACCTGATAGCCGCCGAGCTTGTCGGCGACCTCCTGCAGCGATTCTTCCGAGGCGACCTCCTCGACCGAGATCACGTCGGGCCGGTGCATCAGCCGGATCGCGTTGGCGAGGCGGGTCGTCTTCGCGTCGATCTCTTCGGCGGTGAAGGTGTGGCCGTCGTCGACCATCCCGACCCCGAAGAGGTTCTCCATGTTGAAGTTGGCGACCCGGATCGAGCCCTTGACCGCGACCGGCGCTTCGGGCGGGTAGGCGGTCGGGCCCTGGACGACCTTCGGCGCTTCGCCGGGCTGGGGGACGATCCCGTAGTTGCCGAAGTCGAAGCCGAGCGGGCCGACGACGTCCTTCACGCGGTCGAAGAGGTCGGCGTCGATCCGGGTGGTCGAGGCGGGCTCGGCGTCCGGGTCGGTCGGATCGACGCCGGAGGAGCCGGCGTCCTGGTAGGTGTCGAGCAGGGACGGCGGGCCTTGGGATTCTTCGTAGCCGCCGGTGATGATCTTCCGCTTCTTCCCTGGCATCAGGAAGAGCTCACCGAACTTGCTCGTGCCGCCGGAGTCGGCGGTGCCGACCGGCAGCTCGACCCGCATGCCCTCCAGCGACTCATAGTAGGAGCGGGTGCCGTCGGCGGCGAGCGACTGCGCTTCGGCGGCGTTCTGGTCGATCACGACCGGCGCCGGGAGGTTTACCTTCTTCGCCGTGCCTGTGAAGGTCGGCGTCTGGCCGGTCGCTTCGAGCGTGGTCAGGTCGTAGAGCTCGGCCACCGTGCCGCTGACCGTGACGGTCTGGCCGATGTGGTCGGCGGTCCGGTCTTCGGCCGGGAGGCCGCCGACGAAGATGCCCTCCGAGGTCTGGGTGTTGGTGTCCTGTTCGGAGGTCGGGGTCTCGACGTAGATGCCCTCCTGGCGTTCGTCGAGTTCGGTGTAGTTGGAGACGCCCGCCTGGTTGTCGACGCCGACGACGACGCCGGTGATCTGCACCTTGTCGCCGAGCATCGGGCTGGTTTCGCCGCTGCCCTGGATCTCGTCGATCGGGGTCGGCGCGGGCGCCGCCGCGCATTCTTCGCCGCACGGGGTGCCGTCGGCTTCACCGACGGGCGCGCCGAAGTCGGCGAGGTTTTCGTCCGTGTCGGCGTAGGCGGGCGGAGTGCCGCTGCGCGTGAAGGTGAAGTCGGAGCCGGTGGTGGGGAGGACGAGGCCGGCGCCCTCGGCGCAGGCGGTGCCGGGCGCGCCGACCCCGTCCTGCACCGCGCCCGACGCGTCGCGCAGCTGGAAGCCGCCGGTCTCGGCGACTTGGTACTGGTAGGTCGCGTCGCTGATCCCGGTGTAGTCGCCCTCGTCCTTGCCGAACACGAAGCTCTTTCCGGCGGGCAGCACGGTCCCGGACGGCAGCGGATCGCTGTCGCTCCCGACCGCGGCTTTGCCGCCGGAGGTGTAGCAGTCATATAGCTGCCAGCCCGACAGGTCGACCGGCGCCGCCGTCGTGTTGGCGATCTGCGCGTACTCGTCGTACTGCGACGCCGCGGTCCTCGTTCTGAACTGGGAGATCACGACTCCCGACGGCGAGGCGAGCGCGCTCGGAACGGCCACGAGCGCGGCGGCGATGACGAGACAGACGACGGAAAGGCGAAGACGCATTCAGTGTTCTCCTTGAGGCGGGTCCGGTTCCGACCCGCACCCTCCCGTCAATTTTGGGCCGCGAAGTTACCCACTTGTAGGCACCCAGTTACGGTCCTGTGATCGGGTGCGAGAATCCCAGCGACCGAGTCGCAACTTTCGGAGTGGTCACGCATTTACGTCGGTGAACAAACCGGACAAAGGGGAACGAAATGCGGGGAATCGGGAAGGTGAAGTTGATCTGCGCTTCGGCGCTCGTGGGGCTGACGGCGCTGATCGCGGCGAGCCCGGCG
>DAIQOT010000138.1:0-6034 GCA_036787695.1 Solirubrobacterales bacterium
GCGGTGTTCGACGCGCGCTGGCCCATCTTGTCCTCCTTCTTGTCGATGCTGACCCCGGGGGAGTTCGCGTCGACGACGAAGGCGGACATGCCGCGGTGACCGGCGTCCGGGTCGGTCTTGGCGTAGACCGTGAACCAGTCGGCGTAGGTGCCGTTGGTGATGAAGCACTTCGACCCGTTGAGGATGTACTTGTCACCCTGCTTGACGGCGCGGGTCTTCATCCCGGCGACATCGGAGCCGGCGTCCGGCTCGGTGAGGCAGAACGAGGCGAGTTTGAAGTCTTCGACGAGGCCGCCGAGGTACTTCTTTTTCGTCGCCTCGGAGCCGCCGAGGCCGACCGGCGCGGAGGCCAGGCCGTTCGCCATCAGCGAGGTGCCGATGCCGGAGCAGCCCCAGCCGATCTCCTCCTCGATCACGCAGCCGGAGAGGTAGTCGAGACCGGGGCCGCCGTAGGCCTCGGGCACGTGGGTGTTCATCAGGCCGACGTCCCAGGCCTTGCGCAGTACCGCGTCGGGCCAGGTGCCGTCCTTGTCGTACTCCCAGGCGACCGGGCGCATCTCTTTCTCGGCGAACGAGTGCGCGAGCTCTTTCAGGTCTTTCTGTTCGTCGGTCAGGGTGAAGTCAACCACCGCTGTGGCTCCTTTTTAGTCGCTTCCAAGTTGGTGAGGAGCGCCGGTGGCGTTCCCGATTGACTGGTCAGTCAACCAACGTCAGAGTACCGGATAGGCTCCCCGCGTGGGGGTTTTGATGGCGATCTCCGTGGGGACGAAGGCGGCGGCGCTGCTGGTGTTCGCCTTCGTCGTGGCCCCCGCGATCGGTTTCGGGCTGAAACGGCTGACCGGCGGCTGGAACTCCTACGGGGGCGGGACGTTCGCGATCCTCAAGGAGGAGCCGCTGCGCGGACGCGAGGCGCCGGCGCCGATCGACCCGGCGATCCAGGCGGCCGAGGTGCGCCAGATGCTCGAGGCGAAAGCGGCGCGGCGGCGCGAGAGCGGCGGCCCGGAGATCGATGTCGAGGCCGAGTCGGCGCGGCTCCTGGCGGCGGCCACGGAGGCTCCGCCGGCGGCCCGCGACGAGGCGCTGCGGGCGGAGGTTCGCCAGCTCGTCGTCGCCCGCAACGAACGGCGCCTGCGGCAAGGGATGGAGCCGCTCGACGTCGAGGCCGAGACGGCGCGTCAACTGGCCGAGCTGGCCGGCTGAACGCGGGTCGGATTCTTTAATATCCGGCGCCGATGCCTGTCGATCCCGAGGAGAACCTGTACGAGGTCGAGGAGTTGCTGGTCCAGCCCGGCACCTACTTCAACCCGCAGACCGAGGTCGTCGTGATCGTCGACGACTCCGCCTCGATCGACCAGGAGGTCTTCAACATGGAGGCCTACGAGGGCGCCGAGTGGGTCCGCATCTCCGATGACGTGCCGGTCGACGAAGACGGGCGCGACCGCGCGCTCGAGGCCTTCCAGACGAGCTACCACCCCGGCTCGACCGGCTCCGTCTCGGAGACCGCGCTCGAACAGGGGGACGACGAGCTCGATGAGGACGAGGAAGGCCAGGACCCCGGTCGCGAGGACGCCGACGGCGTCGTCGAAGACTGACGCTCGCCGCGCCTTCGGACCTCGCGCTCCGCGCCCCCACCGCTCCTTCACATCGCCGCCCCCACGGAGCCGCGCCGGCACGTTAGGTTGGTCGGAATTTCCGATTGAATCGACTTAAGGGGATTTCTGGATGGCTACGACGATCACCGAGCACGAGGCGGAGCAGGTAACGAAAGCGAACGCGACCGGGAAACAGCCCGTCGTCTTCGTCCACGGCCTGTGGCTGCTGCCGAACAGTTGGGACCGCTGGACCGCCGTGTTCAAACGGGCCGGCTACACGACGCTGACCCCGGGCTGGCCCGATGACCCGGAGACGGTCGCCGAGGCGAAAGAGCACCCCGAGGTGTTCGCGAAAAAGTCCGTCGGCCAGATCGCCGACCACTTCGACGAGGTGATTCAGGGCCTCGACAAGAAGCCCGCGATCATCGGCCACTCCTTCGGCGGCCTGCTGACCCAGATCCTCGCCGGCCGCGGCCTCTCCGCCGCCTCCGTCTCCTTCGACTCGGCGCCGTTCCGCGGCGTCCTGCCGCTGCCGTACTCGTCGCTGAAGTCGGCCAAACCGGTGCTCGAGAACCCGGCCAACCGCCATCGCGCGGTGCCGCTCACCTACGACCAGTTCCGCTACTCGTTCGCCAACACGTTCAGTGAGGACGAGGCCAAACAGCTCTACAACGAATTCTCGGTGCCGGGATCTGGCGTGCCGCTGTTCCAGGCCGCGAGCGCCAATTTCAATCCCTGGACCGAGGCCAAAGTCGACCACAAAAACCCCGACCGCGGCCCGCTGCTGATCGCCTACGGGACCGAGGACCACGTCTCGCCGAAGGCGATCAACGAGGCGATCTTCAAGAAACAGGAGAAAAACAAAGGCGTCACCGAGCTGACCGAGATCGAGGGCGAACCGCACGGCCTCGTGATCGGCCCGAACTGGCGCAACGCCTGCGACATCTCGCTGAAGTTCGTCCAGCGCTTCGTCTGATGGACCTCGGCCTCGAGGGGAAGGTCGCCGTCGTCACCGGTGCCGGCAAGGGCATCGGGATGGCGGTGACGCGGGAGCTGGCCGGCGAGGGCGCGACGGTCGTCGCCGGCTCGCGCTCGATCGACACCCTCGAGGGCCTCGACCGGGTGACGCCCGTCGCCGTCGATCTGGCGGCGCCGGGCGGTCCGGCCGATCTGGTGGCGCGCGCGGTCGAGGAGTTCGGCCGCGTCGACGTCCTCGTCAACAATGTCGGCGCGGTGAAGATCCGCACCGAGGGCTTCTTCGGCACCAGCGACGAGGAGTTCGAATGGGCGATGCAGATGAACTTCTTCATCGCCCTGCGGACGACGCGGGCGGCGCTGAAGGTGATGGTCGAGGCGGGCTCGGGGGCGATCGTCAACATCGCCTCGGTCAACGCCTTCTTCCAGCCCGACGCCGGGACGATCGACTACGGCGCGGCGAAGGCGGCGCTCGTCAACCTCGCCAAATCGCTCTCGCAGGAGTTCGGGCCGAAGGGGATCCGCGTCAACTCGGTCTCCCCCGGCCCGGTCGCCACCGACCTCTGGCTCGGCGAGCACGGCGTCGCCGAGACCGTCGCCGCGGCGACCGGCACCGACGCCGCGACCGCTCGCGAGCAGGTCATCGCCGGGATCGGCGGCTTCGCCACCGGCAAGTTCACCGAGCCCGGCGAAGTCGCCGCCATCGTCGCCTTCCTCGCCTCCCCCCGCAGCGCCAACGTCACCGGCGCCAACTACCTGATCGACGGCGGCCTGATCAAGACGACCTGACCTCGGTCGGTCGAGATATCGTCCCTGCCATGCTCGAGCCAGGGGACAAAGCGCCCGCTTTCACGCTGCCGGATCAGGACGGCAACAAGGTCAAGCTCTCGGACTTCAAAGGCGAGACCGTCGTCCTGTACTTCTACCCGCGGGCGGACACGCCGGGGTGTACGACGCAGGCTTGCGGGATCCGGGACCGGGGCGACGAGTACGCGAAGCTCGGGGCGAAGGTGATCGGGGTGTCGCCGGACGAGCCGGAGGCGATCAAGAAGTTCGACGACAAGTACGGGCTCGGGTTCACGCTGGTCGGCGACGTCGACCACAAAGTGGCGGAGAAATACGGTGCCTGGGGCGAGAAGTCCATGTACGGCAAGAAGTACATGGGGATGCTGCGCTCGACCTTCATCATCGACCCAAAGGGGAAGATCGCCCGGGTATTTCCCAAAGTCCAGCCGAAAAAACACGACGCGCTCGTGTTGAAAGCGCTGGGCGAACTCGCGGGCTGAGGCTCAGGGCTCTTCGGGGGCCCGCTCTTCGAGGAGGGGGTCGAGGTCGATCGAGCGGACCAGGCCGTCGACTCCGCGTTTGAAGGTGCGCTGGGCGGTGGTCGGGCTGTCGAGGTAGCCGGCGGTGACGGCGCCGTCGCGGAGCATCACGAAGTGGCGGGCGGCGTGACCGGGGCGTTCGTGGCCGGCGTCGGCGAAGGCGCGGCGGACGCGGTCGTGGAACCAGCGGCGATGGTCGGCGATCACCTCGCGGACGGGGCTCTCGGGGTCCTCGAACTCCGAGGCGGCGTTGAGGAAGGCGCAGCCGCGGAATCCTTCGTATCCGATCTCCCCCATCACCTCGGCGCCGATCTTGCCGATCCGCTCGCGGCCCTCCGCGGCATCGGAATCCGCGGCCCTTGCGACCAGGGAGTCGTGTACCGACTGTAGGTAGGCGACGACGAGGTCCTGCTTGCTCGGGAAGTGGCGGTAGAAGGTCGCCAGGGTCACGTTGCTGGCGGCGACGATGCGGTCGACGCCGACGCCGTTGATCCCCTCGGCGTAGAAGAGCTGCGTGGCGGCGGCGAGCAGCCGCTCGCGGGCCTCGGATCGTTTGGCGGGAGCTTTGTCGGAGGCGGTGGGCATGCCCCCATTATATCGCGAGAGAGAACGATGGTTCTTGACAGACGAGCCGGGACGTGATTGGGTGCCGCTCACAAGAGAGAACGATGGTTCTCTTTACCGAAAGGACTCCCCCGCATGGCCACTTCCTCCCATCTCGACCTCGCCGCGCACGACGTTGCGACGCGCTCCATGCCGCAGCGGATCGCGATCGTGCGCGCCGCTTTCGCCCTCATCTGGGCGGCAGCGCTGGCGCTCGCCGTCGGCGACAAGGTGCCGACCACCAACTCCGACATCCCCGTCGGCATCGCCCTCCTGCTCGCCTCCTATCCGCTGATCGACGTGATCTCCTCGATCGTCGGCTCGCGGTTCGCCGAAACGCGCGTCCTCCGCGCCAACGCCGCGGTCAGCTCGCTCGCGGTCGTCGCCCTCGCTGTGACCTCGTTCGGCTCCGACGCGGGCGCCACCCTGGCCGCCTTCGGCGCCTGGGCCGCAGCCTCGGGCCTGATCCTGCTCGGCATCGCGATCCACCGCCGCCGCACCGAGGGCCGCCAGCTTCCGTTGATCGTCAGCGGCGGACTGTCGACGATCGCCGGCGTCAGCTTCCTCGCCGCCTCCGGCAACGACAAGGCGCACCTCGGCATGATCGCCGGCTACATGGCTCTCGGCGCCGCCCTCTTCATCGTCTCGGCCGTCCGCGGCTGGTCCCAGGGTGGCGAGGTCGCCTAAACCAGGACGATCACGATGAAGGCGATGTAGAGCGAAAACCAGCCGATCACCGCGGGTAATTTGAAGCGACCGCCGCGGTGCAGGGACTCGTAGGCCAGCAGGCCGCCGGCGAAACCGAGGCAGACCGAGACGAAGGCGTTGGTGCTGAGGTGCCAGTCGGTGAAGATCAGGCCGATGCCGATCGGGATCGTCGACTGGAAGACCATCGCGCCGCTGATGTTGCCGAGGGCGAGGGCGTCCTTGCCCTCCCGGACCCAGAAGAAGCTGTTGACCTTCTCCGGTAGCTCGGTCGCCAGCGGCGCGAGGATCAGGGCGAGGACGAGGGGGTCGGCGCCGAGGGCGTCGGCGATCCCAAGCAGGTGTTCGACGAACAGGTGGGCGCCGAAGACCATCGCGCCGAGGCCGACGAGCAGCTGGGCGACGATGAGCCAGGGCGGCGGGTCGGAGCGCTGGCCCGCGCGGCGGTCGAAGATCAGCGGGTTGAGCGTCTCCTCCCCCTGCACGTCGCCGCCGGAGGCGAGGGTGCGGCGGACGTAGAAGCCGTAGGCGAGCAGGAAGACGACGCCGGCGACGATCCGCACCGGCGCGGGCGGGCCCCAGGCGAGGGCGCCGGCGATGCCGAAAAAAGCGAGGAAGAAGATCAGGTCGCGCTCGAGGGTCGGCGCGTGGGCGTCGAGGTTGACGCCTTGCCGGCGGCGCTTGCGGTAAAGGTAGGCGAACAGGCCGACCAGGCCCATCGCCAGCGTGCCAAGCAGGAAGGGCGCGCCGACGATCGCGCCGATCGCGACGTCTTCGGACTCCGGGTTGGTGGAGAGCAGGGCGACGATCGCGATCAGGGTCTCCGGCGCGGCG
>DAIQOT010000138.1:6044-9977 GCA_036787695.1 Solirubrobacterales bacterium
AGGACGCTGCCCACCGCCCCCTCCCCCAGCCCGAGCGAGTGGCCGAGCCACTCGACCGCGTTGGTGAACAGCAGCGCGCCGGCGAGGACTACAGCAAACGCGACGATCAGAAGTAGCTCGTCCATCTAAGGAAACTACCTGGCCTCGCGGAGGCCGCTCGTCAGGCGAAGTAGAAGGCCAAGCCGAAGACGAGGTAGACGGCCAGCAACTGCACGCCCTCGAACCAGGTCGACTCGCCGTCCTGGATCACGTAGTTGGCGATCAGGATCGCGATCACGATCGCGCCGAGCTCGAAGCCGTTGAAGACCAGCGCCAGCGGATAGGGGCCCACGAAGTAGGAGGCGATGACGAGGAACGGGGCGACGAAGAGGGCGACCTGGCCGCTCGAGCCGATCGCGATGTTGACCGCCAGGTCCATCTTGTCCTTGCGGGCGACGAGGACGGCGACCCAGTGCTCGGCGGCGTTGCCGACGATCGCGACGACGACGACGCCGATGAAGAACTCGGACAGGCCGACCGATTCGGAGGCTTCGGTGATCGAGCCGACCAGCACCTCCGACATGATCCCGACGAGGACGCCGGCGATCGCCAGCGCGATCACCGAGGTGCGGACCGACCAGCCCCAGCCGTCCTCGTCCTCGTAGTCGGGGTTGAAGAGGTCGCGGTGGGTTTTCAGCGAGAAGATCAGGCCGAGCCCGTAGGTGATGATCAGGACGATCGCGACGGCGAGCGAGAGGTGCTCGACGGTGCCGCCGTAGTGGGTCGAGGTGCTGCCGGGCAGCGGCAGGCCCTGGCCCTCGACCAGCTCGAAGATCGCGGGCATGATCAGCGCCGCGGCGGCGAGCATCAGCATCGACGTCTGGATCGCCGCGCCGGTGCGGTTGAAGGTCTGTTTGTCGCGGCCGATCCCGCCCGCCAGCATCGCGGCGCCCATCACCAGCAGGATGTTGCCGACGATCGAGCCGACGATCGAGGCGCGGACCACTTCCTGCAGGCCCTTGCCGAGCGCGAAGAGGGCGATGATCAGCTCCGGAGCGTTGCCGAAGGTGACGTTGAGGAGGCCGCCGATGCCGGGGCCCGAGCGCGCCGCCAGCTCCTCCGTCGCCCGCCCCATCAGCGCCGCGGTCGGGATGATGCCGAGCGCCGAGGCGGCGAAGACGACGACCGCCGAGACGCCGAGGAGGTCGAGGATCACCGCGATCGGGATCAGCGGCGCGAGCAGGTACGGGTAGCCCTGCGGGGTTCGCAGGAACGAGGCGTCCAGGCGCGGCTGCCCTCCGGGCGGCGTGGGACCCGCGGGCGTCCCCGCCGGCGACTCCGGCTCGATGTCTTTCGCGGTCAGGCCGCTATTCCATCAACGATGCGCACTTCTGGAGTTCCGCCGCGCCCTTCGCTTCTTCGAGGCATTCGGTGAATTCGGGCGAGAGCGGCAGTTCGGCTTCTTCGGCGCCGCCGCCAGGGGACGATTCGCCGCCGCCAGAAGAGCTGTCGCCGCCCAGGCCGGAGCCGCTCATGATCCCTTCGAGTAGGCCCTCGAACCCTTCGGTGCCGCCGCCTTCGAGCAGGCCGCCGAGCTGGTTCAGGCTGATCCCGAGTTCGCCGAAGAGGTCGGTCAGCGGCTTGGCGCCCGCCGGGGCCTTGATCGCGACCTTTTCGTTGACCTTGCTGAGCGTCACTTCGAGCGAGGTTTCGGTCTTTTCGCCGGACCCCTTCGGTTCGATCGTCAGGTCGGCGACCACTTTGCGGACGATGTGGTCGTCGTCGCCGACGTAGATGTCGGCGTGCGCGGTTTTGATCGCTTCGGTGAACTTGCCCTCGTATTTCTCCAGCTGGTCGAGCGGCAGCGGGCCGGCGGCTTCGAGCTCCGAGGAGCAGGCCGGCGTTTCGGCCAGCTTGATCGCCGCGTCGACCGCTTTCTGCGGGTTGAGGTCACCGCTCAGCTTGGTCGTCTTGACGCCGTCGACTTCTTCGCCGCCTTCGTTTTCGAGGTTGTCGACGAATTCGCTGAGGTCGAGCGAGGTCGCGGCTTTCTGGCAGGCGTTCGCTTCGGCGCCCTTGCTTTCGCCTTCGCCTTCCTGCTCGGATTTTTCGAAGCCCGACTTGATGAAGCCGAAGGTGGTCGGGTCGACTTCGTACTCGTTGCCGTCGTAGCCGACGTAGGCGCGGTCGTTCAGCACCGTCAGCCCGCCTTCGAAGTCGATCTTTTCGCCGTTCGCTTCGCCGTTGGCGGTCGCGGTCATCCCCAGTTCAGGGAGGCTTTTCTTACCCGTCGACTGGAACGGGCCGGAGAGGGCGATTTTCATCTCGCCGCCTTCCTCCCCTTCCGACTTGACGTTGAGGGCGACGTCGATTTCGCCGCTTTCGACCCCTTCGAAGGTCGCCTGTTCGATCACCTTTTCCGGGCTGTCTTCGCTCGAGCCGCCACCGCAGGCGCTCAGCAGGGCGGTCAGCGCGACGAGCGCGGCAAGGGACGAAAGCACGGCGAAGATTCGTTTGCGGCTCAAGGAACCCACTCCTTCGGGTCGGAAACGGGGGTCCTCCACTGTAGGGGGTCCCCCTTAAGGGCGCGTTGAATCCGCGTTATTCGGAGAATCCGCCTTCGAGCGCTTCTCCCCCGGGCGGGCTCTTTTCGTTCGACGGGATGCCCGCGGCGAAGGGCAGGAGCAACGCGCCGAGCACGATCAGCGTGATGCCGATGCCGACCAGCCAGCGGACCTTGAACAGGTGCCCGAGCGTGCCGATCGCGAAGCCGACGAGGACGATCGCGATGTAGGCACCCGGGCTGTGCGGCAGGGCCGCGGAGGGCAGGAGGAGGTTGTGCACGGCCGCGTGATTATCCTTGCGCGCATGCCTGATGACTCGGTAGCGGGGGTCAAGAGCTCCCTGGCGGAGGTCGGTTACCTGGCCGACGAGCCCGCCGCGCTCGTTTCCTACCTCGCCCAGAAACTCGGAAAGCCCATCCTCGTCGAGGGTCCTGCCGGCGTCGGCAAGACCGAGCTGGCGAAGGCTCTCTCGCGCTCGACCGGCCGCCCGTTGGTGCGCCTGCAGTGCTACGAGGGGCTCGACGAGGCGAAGGCGATGTACGAGTGGAACTACCGCAAGCAGCTGCTGCGGATCCAGGCCGGCAACGAGGGAGGCTGGGACGACGTCCAGGAGGACATCTTCGGCACCGAGTTCCTGCTGACCCGGCCGTTGATGCAGGCGATCTCGAGCCCCGAGCCGGTCGTCCTGCTGATCGACGAGATCGACAAGACCGACCAGGAGTTCGAGGCGATGCTGCTCGAGCTGCTCTCCGATTTCCAGATCACGATCCCCGAGCTGGGACAGATCAGCGCGACGACGATGCCGATCGTCGTCCTCACCTCGAACGACTCACGTGAGCTGACCGAGGCGCTGAAGCGCCGCTGCCTCTACCTCTGGCTCGACTACCCGGGGATCGAGCGGGAGATGGAAATCGTCCTCCTCCACGCGCCGGACATCAATCGCGAGCTGGCCCGGCGGCTGGTCGAGGTGATCGAGATGGTCCGCGCCCTCGACCTGAAGAAGCCCCCCTCGATCGCCGAGTCGATCGACTGGGCCCGCACCCTCGTCCTGATGGGCGTCGACGACATCGACCGCGAGACCTTCGCCAACTCGATGTCGATCATCGTCAAGCACCGCACCGACATCGACCTCGTCGCCGAGCGCGTCGGCCTCAAACTCCCCGAGCGCTCCGCATAGTCGACTTTTGGGCCCCTATGGGGGACCAAAAGTCGGCAGGGCGATCGAGGGACGCGGGCCTATAGCCACCGTTCGCGCAGCGCACTTTCACCCCACCATGGTGTGGTCAATCGACGGAACGCGGGCCCAACCACCGGGACCCGTGACGGAAGAGCGGAGAACGTGCCGAACCCTGCGCCTTCCCTGAATCTCCCTCACGTCCCGGGCGTCTCG
>DAIQOT010000139.1:0-9977 GCA_036787695.1 Solirubrobacterales bacterium
TGGGCATCCCGTTCCTCCACCCGTGGGCGAATCGGCTCGGGGCGGCGCGCTTCGAGCTGGCCGGGCGCGCGGTCGACCTCGACCTACCCGGCCTGCCGCTCAAACGCGACGACGCCGGGCTGCCGATGCACGGCCTGCTGCCCGCCGCGCCGGGCTGGCGGGTCGAGCGCCACACCGAGATCGAGCACGGCGGCGTGCTCGCCGCGAGCTTCGACTTCGCCGCCTACCCGCACCTGCTCGAGGCGTTCCCGTTCCCGCACCTGGTCGAGATCGAGGCGACCCTGGTCGAGGGCTCGCTGGAGATCGCGACCAGCGTCACCGCGACCGGCGCCGTCGCGGTCCCGATCGCCTTCGGCTTCCATCCCTACCTCTGCCTGCCGGGTGTGCCGCGGGCCGAGTGGGAGCTCACCGCGCCGGTCCACGAGCGCCTCGTCCTCGACGAGCGCGGGCTGCCGACCGGGACGCGCGAGCCGGCGGCGATCGAGCCCGGCCCGCTCGGCGCGCGGACCTGGGACGACGCCTTCCGCGCCCCCGCGTCGGGCCAGGCGTTCGTCCTCGCCGGCCCCGACCGGCGGCTCGAATTGCGGATGGACAGCGGCTATCCCTTCACCCAGATCTTCGCCCCCGAGGGCCTCGACGCGGTGGCGATCGAGCCGATGACGGCGCCGACCAACGCCCTCCTCGACGCCGGTCCCGAGCTGACCTTCGTCCCGCCCGGCGAGACCTTCGCCGCGACGTTCTCGATCTCGGTCCTCTAGTCCCGCCGTCCAAACGGTCGGCGCGGATTCTGTACGCGGCGGCGATTGAGACCCGGTTTCGGGTCCGCGAGAGTCGTCCGTGGCGACCACCTTGCGGCCGCCCGTCCAACGAAAGGAAGTGCGTTGTCTCGTCCGAAGCTGGCTCTGCTGGTGTTGCTGACCCTTTCGCTTTTCGCGGTCCCGGCCGTCGCGAACGCCGCGACGCTCGCGGTCGACGATGACGGGGCCCAGTGCCCCGCCGCGCAGTTCGCCACGATCCAGGCGGCGGTCGACGCGGCGGCTCCCGGCGACACGGTCGCGGTCTGCCCGGGCCTCTACGTCGAAGGGACGGGGGCGGTCGGCACCGACGCGCTGACGATCGAAAAGAGCCTGACGATCAAGGGCGCGGGCGCCGACCTGGTCACGATCGAGCCGGCCCGCAGCACTCCGACCGGCGGCCAGATCGCCGAGACGCCGATGGACATCCGCGACAAGAAAGGCGACATCGTCCTCGCCGCGGGGGCGCCGACGGCGCCGATCGACGTCTCGATCTCCGGCGTCACGGTCGAGGGCAACGGGGTCTTCGCCAAGGCCGGGATCGTCTACCTCGACGCCGAAGGCGCGCTCGTCCGCGACCGCGTCCGTGGGATCGCCACCTCGATCACCAACACCGCCTACGAACTGCCGGGCGGCTACCGCAACGGCGAATACGGCTACGGGATCGCCCAGGTCACCGCCGCCTCGGGCGTCACCGGCGCGGCCGCGCGGCCGCTGCTGATCGACCACACCCGGGTCGAGGAATACAACAAGCTCGGCATCCTGATCGACGGCGGCACCGGCTCGACCCTGCCGGTCGTGCCGTCCGGGGTCGTCAACGCGGGGACGCTGGAGGCCGACCAGGTCGTCGGCCGAGTCGAGTGCCTTCCCTTCAACACGCCACTGCCGCCGCCCTACGTCCTCGGCGGCGCGGGCGCGACGCCGACCGCCGAACTTCCCGGCAACTGCACCACGGTCGGGCTGACGACGACGGGCCCGACCTTCGGCCAGGACGGCGTCCGCGTCGCCGGCGGGGCGACCGTCGCGATCAACGACTCGACGATCTCCCAGAACCTCGTCAACGGTGAACCCGCGCCCGCCTACGGCGCCGTCACCAACAACGAAAACCTGACGATGGGAGCGGGGGTGCGGCTGCTTGGCGCCGGCGCCTCGACGGTCTCCCACAGCAACGTCACCGACAACGCCTACGGCGTCCTGAACCTGAACGCCGCGGGCGATGCGGCCGCCACCGCCAACCCGGTCGACGCGCTCGAAGACTGGTGGGGGCTGGCGGTGAAAGCGACCTCGAACGTCGGCCCGGCGGTCTCGCCGACGACCAACCCGGCCTACCAGGAAAACCCGGTCAACGGGACGGCCAACTCGGAAGGCTCCGACGCGGTCCACTTCCTGCCGTTCCGCAACGGCTCGGAGTCCGATCCCGACGCGGGCGAGTGGCCGGTGATCTACGCGCCGCTGCCGGTCGACGACGCGCCGCCGACGATCTCCCTGGCCACCGACAAGCACGACTACGACCGCGGTGAAACCGTGCAACTGACGGCGACCGCCGCCGACGACTTCGGCGTCACCTCGATCACCTTCTACGACGGCAACACCGAACTGGCGACGGTGACGCCGCCCGCCGACACCGCGACGCTGACGATCCCGGCCACCGCTGCCTGCGGCTCGACCTCGACGCTCAGCGCCGTCGCCACCGACTTCCTCGGCCAGACCGGATCCGGCTCGAGCGAAATCGCCGTCACCGGCACCGGGGCCTGCGGCAAGGAAGAAGAAAAAGGCAAAGAAGAAGAAAAGCCCAAGGAAGAAGGCCCGAAGGGCGGCGGTGGATCGCCACCTCCGCCACCGCCACCCGCGCCCGGCGCGCCGACCGTGAAGCTCTCCGCGCCCGGTCAGATCGGTGCCGCCGGCGCGACGGTCAGCGCCACGACCGGCGCCGACACCGCGGCCGGCGCGAGCGTCGCCAAGGTCGAGTTCTTCCTCGGCAACGAACTGCTCTGCACCGACACCGCCGCCCCCTACAAGTGCAAGGTGCTGCCGACCGGCGCCGAGGTCGGCAAGCAGGCCCTGCGCGCCGTCGTCACTGACTCGGCCAAGCAGACCGCGAGCGCCGAAGCGAAGGTGACGATCGCCAAGTTCGCCCCCGCCGGGATGCCGATGAAGGCGACGGCGGGCAAGGCGAAGGCGGGGAAGCTGGCGCGGATCGTCGGCGGCTCGCTGAAGCTGCCCGCCAGGGTCACCGCGCCGGAGGCCTGCACCAGCGGCAGCGTCACCGTCAGCGTCGAACGGGCCGGCAAGACCGTGCTGCCGCCGACTCAGGTCTCCTTGCACCGTGACTGCACCTGGAAGCTGCGCTTCACCGCGACTCCGGGCAATGCGAAATTCTTGGCCACCGCGAAGTTCGGAGGAAACGCCGTGCTGAAACCCGCCTCGACCGGACGGAGGTTCCACTGATGCGGCGGGCCATGAAGACGCCGCGCGCCCTGCTCGGGGCGCTGGCCTCGGCGGCCGCGGTCGCGGCGCTGATCGTCCCGGGGAGCGCCGCCGCGGCGGTCGACCCGCTCGGTTGCACGCCGACGCTGCAGTACGACTCGTCGGTCCCGACCTTCACCCAGTTCGCCACCGAACACGGCTACGAATACACGACGCTCGGCGGCTTCGACACCGGTACCAAAGACCGCCACGTCGCCGCGCAGCTCTACGCCTACGAGGAAGCGATCGCGCGGGCGACCGAAAACAACCCACGGGTGCGGGTGTTGATCCGCAACATGGGACCGACGGCCGAGGGCAGGGACTTCCAGTACTCGGTGATCGGCACGCCCGAACACATCGCCAACCTCGAATCCGACGCGGCCTTCTGGCGCGGCGTGCGCGGCGGTGAGATCTCGACCGAAGAAGGATTGGCCAAGGTGCGCTCGGCGAACCCGCCGGCCGCCTTCGGCTGGATCACCGAGACCCCGCACGGCAACGAGCCGGCCGGCGGCGAGGCCTCGATGCGGATGCTCTACGAGCTCGCCGCCCGCGAGGACTGCTCCAACGCGCGCCGCCTCCAGACGATGGACTTCTTCATCGACCCGGCCCGCAACCCCGACGGTCGCGACAACAACACCCGTACCACGGCGTGGTCGTTCGACCCCAACCGCGACCTGATGTACCAGACGCAGGACGTCAACCAGACGCCGCTGGAAGACATCTTCCAGTACCCGAGCCTCTTCTTCATCGACGCCCATCAGCAGTCGACGGGTTACTTCTTCCCGCCCAACGAGGACCCGGTCCACCACGAGATCTCACACTTCTCGCTCGACCTGATCCAAGACGTGATCGGCCCGGCGCTGCAGGCGCGGTTCAACGACCAGAGCCTGCAGTACCGCAACTACAACGACTACGACCTCTTCACGCCGGAGTACGGCGACTCGGTGCCCTCGCTGATCCTCGGCGGCGCCGGCATGACCTACGAGAAGGGCAGCTCGGAGAACTACGGCAAGCAGGTCTACGACCACTACCTGGCGATGGACGAGACGGCGAACGTCGTCTCCAAAGAAGCGAAATCGCTGTCGGAAGGCTGGGTCGAAGAGTGGGCCGAAGCCAAGAAACAGGGCTCCGAGTGCGAAGTGCAGGAAAACGAGCTGGTCAGCCCGCTGCACGAATCGATCACCCAGCAGCCCGACATCTCGATCTGCGGTTACTACTTCAAGCCCGGGCTCCACTCCGGTGACACCGCGCACATCCTGAGGCTGCTCCAGAACCGCGAAGTGAAGGTGTACCGACTGTCGCAGCCGGTCACCGTCAGCGGCGCCCATGACTGGGGCAAGAACGTCGCCGACACCGACACGACGACGGAGACGCTGCCCGCCGGGACGCTCTACATCCCGGACTCGCAGACGATGAAGCACTGGATCAACGCGACGCTCGAGGAGAACCCCTACATCCCGTACCCGTACTACTACGACGTCGTCGACTGGGCCTTCTCGCAGCTCAGCGACGCGGCCGGGAACGGGCAGCTGCAGGCGCCGCTGCCGGCCGGCACGCCGATGGAAGAAGTCGGGCCCGAAGGCCCCGGCCTGGGCAAGGTCGAAGGCTTCGCCGACCCGGTCTACGCCTTCTCGACCGACTCGACCGAAGGGCTCGGCCTGGTCACCGAACTGGTCGCCAAGGGCGCCACGGTGTACCGCTCCGGTGAAGCGTTCGAAGCCGACGGGGTGAAATTCTCGACCGGCGCGGCGTACGTCGACGCCTCCTCGCTCGGCGGACTCGACCTGGCCTCGATGGCGGCCCGCCGCGAAACGCCGGTCTATGGCCTGCCCAGCTACCCGACCGCCCACTACGTCGTGCCGAAACCGAGGATCGCGATCTACGCGGGCACCTCGGTGCCGACCAACCTGCTGTTCCCGGGGACCGGCAGCGGTCACTGCACCTCGACCGCGTTCTGCGAGGCGCTCTTCACCCTCGCCGAAGAAGACGGGATCCCGGTCAACGCGGTGAACGGGCTGATCCGGCCGATCACCACGGCGGAAGTCATCGCCGGCGGCCTCGTCACGACCAGCGGTGGCGTGACCAAACCGAACTACACGGCGCTGGTCTCGCCTGGCACCGAAATCCCGGCCGGCACCGCGCCGACCGCCGCCGAAAAACTGCAGGAATTCGTCAACCTCGGCGGCAACTTCGTCACCTACGGGAAAAACGGCGCGACCGGCATGCGCAACGCGGCGATCTCGAAACTGAACACCGCCGCGACGACGACCTGGAACGCGCACTGCCCGGACAACACGAACCCGGCCGCGGCGGGCACGCTGACCACGCCGGGGACGACGTTCAGCGCCGAATTCGACACCGACGATCCGGTGGCGTGGGGCTTCGACGAAGGCGGCTACATCTTCCGCGACTCGAGCTCGACCACCACCGACCCGGTGTTCGACCAGACGACGCTGACGGGCGAAGGGGCGATCCCGACGGCGACCGCCGCGGCCTCCTACGCCACCTCGCTGCAGGCCTACGGCTACCAGTGCAACGGCCTCGAAGCAGAACACCTGCCCGGTCGTCCCTACGTCGTCGACCAGCCGTACGGCTCGGGCCACGCGACCGTGATCGGCTCCGACCCGTTCTTCCGGGCCTGGAACTCGGGAGCGCAGCGGCTGGTGATCAACGCGATCCTCTACCCGGGCGGGGCCGCGATTCCGGCCAGCGCTCCGGTCGGCATGCGGGTGGTGAGGGCGGCCGCCAAGCCGGTCGCGGAGAGCAAGCTCGGTGAGGTCGAGTCGCGGCCCGCGGTCGGCAACCCGACCCCGAACGCCGACGTCGTCGTCACCGTCAAGGCGGCGAACGTGCCGAAGCTGAAGCGGATCGTCCGCAAGGCGAAGCTGCCGAAGAAGGTGGCGAAGCGGGTCCACTGGGTGAAGGAAGGCAACGGCAAGGAGTCGCTGCGGATCGTCGGCGCCTCCCAGTTCGCCCGCGACGAGCCCGGCGACCCCAGCACCAAGGGCGACGAACTCTGGATCTACAACGACCTCGAGCTCCGACCCACCTGGGCCTGGCGGATCATCCACGGCATCGTCGGCGCCCGCCTCCACACCTACGAACACCAGATCTAGGTGGGGGCGGGCCGCCGCCCGCGTGACGCGGCAGACTGGGGCGCGATGAGGAAGCTCTTCGCCCCGGTCGCCGCGTTCGCCGTGGTGCTGCTCGCGGTCGCGGCGACGGCGCTCGCGGCGGGCGGCTCAGGCGGCGAGGCGCCGGCGGGAGGCTCGGCGGGCGGGCCGCGCATTGAGTCCTGCGTCGGCGCGGGCCATGGGTGCGTGAGTGTCGGCGCCGGAGTGATCAGCGGCGTTACCTCGCTCGCGGTCTCGCCTGATGGCCGCCACCTCTACACGAGCGCTTTCGGCGGCGACGCGGTGAGCGCCTTCGCCGTCGGCCGCGGCGGGCGCCTGCGCTTCGACGGCTGCGTCGCCAGCGGCGGAGGACCCGCAACCAAGACCTGCGCGCCGGCACCGGAAGGAACCCTCGAAAACCCCGCCGGGATCGTCACCGGCCGTGGCGGCCTCTTCGTCGCGAGCCAGGGAGGCGACGCGGTGGTGCGATTGGCGCTCCAGGACGGCGGCGATCCGACCTTTCGCGACTGCGTCGCGGCGGCCGCGGGCAGTTGCGGGACGGAAGGCGCGGGGGCGCTGCTAGGACCCGTCGGCCTCGCCTTCGGGCCCGGCGACCGCGACCTCTACGTCGCCTCCTCCGAAGGCGCCTCGCTGACCTGGCTGCGGACCAGGGGAGGGGCCCCTCGCGCCGCGGGCTGCCTCGCTTACGCGGGCGCATTCGGCTGCGGCCGGGTGCGGAAGAACTCGCTCGCCGGCGCCGACGCGATCGCCGTCGCCCCCGGCGGTCACGCCGCCTACGCCGTCGCCTTCCAGAGCGCCGCGCTGACCGAACTCCACCGCGCGCCGAGCGGTCGCCTCACCTACCGCGGCTGCGTCGGCGACGACGGCCTCAGCGGCTGCCGGGTTCTGCATCACGGCAGCCTCACGGGCGCCACGGCGGTCGCCGTGTCGCCGGACGGGCACGACGTCTACGTCGCCTCCCAGGTCGGCACGGTCACCCGCTTCACCGCGTCGAAGGGCGGCAGGCTCGCCTTCGCCGGCTGCATCGGTGACGCCGGCCTGGCGGGCTGCGTCCCGGTCCCGGGCAAGCTCCTGGCGGGCGCGACCGGGATCGCCGTCGCCCCCGACGGGCACACTCTCTACGTCGCCGCCTCAGGCTCCGGAGCGTTGGTCGAGCTGAGCGTTGGCGCCAAAGGCGCGCCGCGCCTCTCCTCTTGTCTCCGCGCGCACGGGCAGGGTCCCTGCGCGCCGTCCTCCGCCGGAGCCCTGCGCCACCTCGGCGCCGTGGCCGCGTCCCCCGACGGCCGCTCGATCTACACCGCCGGCGCCCTCGGCGCCACGGTCAGCTCCTTCACCGCCCCCCGCTGAGCGACCCCGCCCTCGGTGCGTTCGCACTTTCCCGCGCTATCCGCGGGTTTCTGCGAACGCGAACGCGGGTCAGGCGACGAGCTCGCGGGCGCGGAGCGCGAGCCAGAACTCGATCCGGTCGGTCGCCGCGGCGAGGCTGCGGCCGGTCAGCTTCTCGATCTTCTCGATCCGGTAGCGGAGCGTGTGGCGGTGGCAGTGGAGGAGTTTCGCCGCCCGCTCCCACTGGCCGTTCAGCTGGATGAAGGTCTCCAGCGAGCGCAGCAGCTCGGCGGCGTACCCCGCCTCCTCAGCTTCGATCGGTCCCAGCATGCGGTCGCGGTAGAAGCGCAGCACCTCGGGGTCGCCGACCGAGAGGAGCAGGGACTCGGGGCCGAGGTCATGCCACGAGCCGACCCGGCCGTCGCCGCCGTCGAGCGCCCGCAGCGCCCAGCTCGCCTCGCGGAAGCAGCGGCCGATCTCGCCGGTGCCGGCGATGCGGCTGGTCGCCACCGCGGGGTCGCCGCCAAGGTCCGCGGCGAGCGCCGCCCGGGCCGTCGCGGCGACCTCGAGCGGGTCGCGCTCGCCCGGCTCGACGATCGCGCAGAGCGCCTCGCGTCCGTCGACCGCCTGCGTCGCCACCGCGGCGGGGAGGCGCTCGGCGGCGAGCGCCGACTGCAGCGCGCGCTCCGCCTCGGCGCCGCCGGGGTCGGAGAAGACGAGCACGCAGACGTCGCCGTCGATCCCGAACGGGCGCAGGCGCAGGGCCGACTCGTCCGCGCCCACCTCGCCCTGGGCGTCGATCATCGCCTGCCGGGTCAGCCGCCGCTCGATCTCTGAGGTGGTGCCGCCGCGGCCGAGCTCGAGGCCGACGATCAGCGCCGCCTGCCCGACGATCAGGCGCATCAGCTCGCCGAGGTGCCCGTGGTTGGTCAGCACGGCGATCCAGGCACGCGGGCGGCGTCCGGAGGCCTGCATGATGGGGCGGACGTAGGCGCCGGAGGGGAGGCAGGCGTCGGTGGCGATGAAGGGACGGGGGGCGGCGCCGCGGGCGGCGACCTGGCCGCCGATCGCGCTCAGCGGGCCGGGACCGAGCAGCTCGCCGTCGGGGTCGTGGTAGGCGAGCGGCGCGCCGGTGGCGTCGAGGATCGCCACCGCCCCGTCGACGGCGACGCCGACCGTCGCCGCGATCTCGGCGAGGCCGCGCTCCTCGAGCACCAGGCTCTCGAGCCGCTGGCGGACGACGGCGCCGCGCCGCAGGACGTCGTAGCGCTCGTTGACGACCCGCGCCATCGCCGTCTCGGTGATCGTGATGAACGGCATCGAGTGCGGCACTTCGAAGAGCGGGAAGCCGGCGCGCTCGGCCTGCTCGACCAGTGCGGGCGGCGGTCCCGTCCCCGATTCGCCGAGGCCGAAGCCGAGCCCGGCCAGGTTGTGGGCGGCGAGCCGGTCGATGAACCGCCCCTGCGCGCCCGGCTCGGCCAGCTGCGTGCCGGAGGTGAGCAGCAGCTCGCCGCCGCTCAGCCAGGGGGTCGGGTCGACCTCCTCGGAGATGTGGACCCAGCGCACCGGGTTCTCGGCGCGCGACCGCCCGGCGGCCAGCTCGAGACCGAGCTCCGAGACCAATCTGCCGACAGTAAGCGTCCCCATTCCTCTCCGTTTTGCATCAAATTGAACGAGGCTCGGGAGGTTAGTCCGGCGACATTTGTCCACGGGTCCCAAATTCTCGGCGAGAATTTGGCCCTGGTGGCTTCAGTCCGCCGGGAGCGCGCGGCGGCGTGGCTCAGATGCTCTGCGTCGGGGTGGCGCCGAAGAGGAGGTTGACGCCTTTCGGGTCGTTCGCGAAGAACTCTTTGGCCGCCTGGTGGCCGAATTCGAAGAGTTCGTTTTTCTGTGGTTCGGTGAGGTCGAAATCGAGGGTTTCGATTTCGCCGGTCGGGATCGCGACGGTGCGGGGGCCGAAGAGCTTTTCGTCGAAGCGGTCGAAGGCGTTCATCGAGGTGTCGAGGATCGCCTCGCCCATCTCGACCCACCAGAAGAACCCGCCGATGTCCTGGTAGGGCTGGCTCTCCGGCGGTTTGCCGCTGTAGAGGCGGAAGCCCCAGGTGGGGTGTTTCGGTTCCGCGGTGTCGAAGAGGAAGATCGGATAGGCGCTGACGACGCCGCCGTCGACCAGCACACCATCCTTCTCGGTGACCCCGTCGCGCAGCTTCATCGGCGGGAAGAAGAAGGGGAAGCCGGCGCTGATCCGCACCGCGTC
>DAIQOT010000023.1:0-26315 GCA_036787695.1 Solirubrobacterales bacterium
TTCCAGGCCTGCGCCAGCGGCCCGTACGCGAAGGACGTGAAGTTCCGCCGCGGCTACGTCGCCGACGACGCCGACGGTGGGATCACCGAGGTGGCAGAAGGCTCCTCGACCACGGAAGCCCCGAGCGACTCGGCCGGGACCGCGGTCGCCGACCCGGTCGGCATCAAGACCGCCGGCGACGGCAAGAGCCTGGTCAGCGAAAGCAGCGCGGCGTTCCCGTACCAGCGTTTCACGGTGAGCGTGCCGGCGAGCATCGAATCCGACAGCTTCGACGCGAAGTGGTCGGGCACCGTGCCGACCGGCGAACGGGTGGCCCTCTCGATCTGGAACCAGACCACGGGCAGCTGGGAACTCGTCGACGCGGCGACCGGCGCGGGCGCGCCGCTGACCCTCGAAGGGCCCGCGCGGATCGCCGAAACGGTCAGCGGCGGCAACGCCGAGCTGCTCGTCCAGGACATCCCCGCCCACGTCTTCGGCGACGGCGACGCGACCCTGAACACCGCCTGGCTCACCGACACGCAGTTCTACTCAGAATCGAACCCCGCGTCGCTGAAGGCCGAGACCGAATGGGTGATGACCCACAACCAGGAAGCCGAAGCCAAAGACGAACCCGACAACGCGATCAGCTACGGCTTCCTCACCGGCGACATCGTCAACTCCGCCGGGTCGCAGAGCCAGTGGGAGAACGCCTCGCCCGCCTTCCAGGTCTGGGACGAAGCGAAGTTCCCCTACGGCCTGGTCGAGGGCAACCACGATCAGCTCAACTGCCCTTACACCTCGCAGAACGGGTGCGGGGAATCGAACGCGTCGAACCCGCAGATCCCCGGCTTCAGCAACTACCAGAGTTACTTCGGCGAAGACCGCTACGACGGCAGCTCCTGGTACGGCGAAGGGCAGTTCGACAACGTCCAGCACTACGACCTCGTCTCGACCCCGAAGGCGAACTACCTGTTCCTCTTCCTCGACTTCTACCTGACGCCGCAGGAGATCACCTGGGCCAAGCAGGTGATCACGAGCCATCCGGGCTACAACGTGATCCTCGCCACCCACGAGTACCAGTACCAGAACGGCAGCTACGTGACCGAGCAGCCACTCGCCGGGGTCGGCATCGGCCAGCGGATCTACAACGAACTGGTGAAGCCGTACTCGAACGTGCTCGCGGTGTTCTCCGGCCACATCTGGCCGAGCGAGCACTGGCAGACCAAGGAACCGACCCCGGGCCGGATCGTCGACGAGGTCCTCTACGACCCGCAGAGCCAGCCCAACCAGGGCAACGGCTGGATGGCCGAAGTGAACTTCGACTCCGCCGCCCAGACGATGACCAAGAAGCAGTTCTCGGTGACGATCCCGAGCCTCGGCAACAGCTACGAAATCGAAGGGCACGACGAGGAAAGCCAGGCCAACTTCACGATCCCGATGGACATCCAGCCGCCGGCGCGGGTGCTGTCGACGGACTACGTCTCCGCCACCGCACTCGGCGGCGCGGTGCTCGGTGAGGACAAGGAAGTCCCCTCGGGCACCGAAGCCAAGGCCGCCGTGCCGTCCTCGCTGCTGAACCCCGGCGAAGACTTCGCCTGGTACGCGGAAGCGACCGACAGCGCCGGCATCACCACCCAGTCGCCGCTCTTCAAGTTCGCCCCGACCGGTGAATTCGGCACCACGTCGGTCACCGCGAGCGGCGTCGCCGCGGTCGGCCAGACCCTGACCGCGGACACCAGCGGCTGGCAGCCGCCCGCCGACTCCTACACCTACCAGTGGGAAGAGGACGGCCAGGCGATCGCCGGGCAGACCGCGGTGAACCTGGTGCTGACGCCCGCGATGGAGGGCCACCGGATCAGCGTCACGGCGACCGGCACCAAGCAGAACCTCGGTGACGGGACGGCCGCGTCGCCCGCGGTGACGGTCGTCAAGGGCGACTTCACGCCGGGGACGGTGATGATCGCCGGTGAAGCGAAGGTCGGCGGGCATCTGAGCGTGAGCCTCGGCGGCTGGGACCCGACGCCGCAGGCGGTCGAATACCAGTGGCTGCGGGACGGCCGGCCGATCGCCGGGGCGACCGGCGCCGAATACGAACCGACGGCGGCCGACGCGACCCACGCGCTGGCGGTCCAGGTGACGGTCGGCGGCGAAGGATTCAACGGGCTCAGCGCGACCTCGGCCGGCGTCACGATCGCCGGCGGCGTGCTGACCGACGTGACGCCGCCGCTGATCGAAGGCAACGTCAAGCTCGGGCACGTGGTCTCGGTGAACGTCGGCGAAACCGCGCCGGCGAAGGACGCCGCGCCGCACGTCCAGTGGCTGCTCGAAGGCACGCCGATCCCGAACGCGGTGCAACCCACCTACGCGATCCAGCCAGGTGACGTCTACAAGAGGCTGAGCGTCGCGGTGACGTACGCGCCCCAGGGGTACGACCCGCTGACCGTGCAGTCACGCGAACTGGTCGTCGCGGTCGGCGATTTCGAACCCGGCAATCCGGCGATCTCGGGCGCCGCCCGGGTCGGGGCGACGGTGTCAGCCGAAGCGGGGGAGTGGACCCCGAAGCCCGCCGGCTACACGTACCAGTGGTACCTCGACGACAAGCCGATCGCCGGGGCCACCGGCTCGAGCTACCAGGTCGCCGACTCCGATTACGAAGGCGAATTGAGCGTCGCGGTCACCGGTAAGGCGAGCGGCTACACCGACTTCACGGTCAGGAGCAAAGCGCTCGTCGTGCAGGCGGGCGAGCTCGCCGCGACCCGCAAACCGACGATCGTCGGGAAGGTCGCCGAAGGCGGCACGGTGCACGCCGACGACGGTGCCTGGTCGGCCCCGGTGACGGTGACCGGCTACCAGTGGCTGCTGGGCGGAAAGCCGATCGCCGGCGCCACGGGTGACGAATACCGGATCGCCTCCGGGACCGCCGGCAAGTGGCTGAGCGTCCGGGTGAGCGTGGAATCGGACGGCTACGGTCGCGCGGAAGCCACGTCGGCCCCGCTCAGCGTCGCCAAGGGCCCGCAGGGAGCCGCGGCGAAGCCGAAGTCGGCGGCCAAGAAGGGCCGGGGCCGGAAGAAGAAGCGGCGTCCGGCCCGCGGCAAGGCCAAGGAGATCAAGCACTCCGGCTCGGTCCTGATCCTCGGCAGCGGCCGACCGGGCCAGACCGTGAAGCTCGACCTCGGCCGCTGGCGCCCGCGGCCCTCCTTCGCCTACCGGTGGATGATCGGCGGCAAGCCGGTCCCCGGCGCCACCGGCCGACGCTTCGAGATCCCGGCGAAGGCCGGCGGCGAGCGACTCGCGGCCCGAGTCGTCGCCAAGAAGCCCGGCTACCGGACTACCACCGTGAAGGCCCGGCCGATGGTCGTCCGCGCGCCGGCGGGCCGTTAGGCGCGGGCCCCGGCCGTCCGAGTTGCGTCCGATGGTCACCCATCCGTGCGCGCACAATGTTGGTGGGCCGAAAACCGGACATATAGGCGGGTTTTCGGCCCATCAACCCGGGCGCGCCGGCTTCGCCGGCGAGCTCTGACTCAGGCGGTGAACATGCCGGAGCCGACGAAGTCGCCGGAGGACTGGGCGGCGCGGGGGGTGAAGTAGTAGCCGCCACCTACCGGGGTGATGTAGTCGGCCATTTCCTCTTCCTCGAGGCGCTTCTGGACGGTCTCGAACTGGCGGTTGATGTCCTGGTTGAAGGCGACGAAGAGGAGGCCCTGGTCGAGGTTCCCGGCTTCGTCGAGCCCGCGGTCGTAGTTGTAGGGACGGCGCAGGATCCGCTGGTTCGCGGTCCCCGGCGTGCGCGGGTTGGCGAGGCGGATGTGGGCGCTGAGGGGGATCCGCTTACCGTGCGGGTCCTGGCTGTAATCGGGATTTTCGAACTCGTGGGTCCCGCCGAGCGGCGCGCCGGTCACGCGGTTGCGGCCGATCATGTTCGTCTGCTCGAACATCCCGACCCGATCCCAGAACTCGACGTGCATGCGGATCGCGCGGACCACCTGGTAGGTGCCGCCGTGGGTCCAGGCCGGTTCGCCGGCGCCGGGTTTCACCCACACCAGTTCGTCCATCAGTTTGGCGTCGGTCGGGTCCGGGTTGGCGGTGCCGTCGCGGAAGCCGAACAGGTTGCGGGTGCTGCTGCGCTCGGTCGGTCCCCGTTTGGTGCTCTGGAAGCCGTCGATCCGCCAGCGCGGCGTCAGAACGCCGGCCGTGGTCCGCATCAGCTCACGCATCGTGTGGACGACGGTGTCGCGGTGGTCGGCGCAGATCGAGAGCAGGACGTCGCCATGGCAGCGGTCCGGTTCGAGCCCGTCCTTTTCGAAGGCCGGCATCGCGACCAGCTGGGGCGGGCGCTTCGCGGCGAGGCCGTAGCGGTGGTCGAAGAGGGTGGAGCCGAAGGCGATCGTCACGGTCAGCCCGTCGGGCGCGTTGTAGCTGCCGAGCAGGCCGCTGTCGGGCGGTGGGTCGTCGATCTCGATTTCGGCGACTTCGCCGCCCTGGGTGAGCGCGGCCGCGCGGTAGGAGAGTTCTTTCAGAGCTTCGATCAGTTCGTTCTTGCGCGGGGCGATCGCGTCGAGCGCGATGAAGGCGGCGTTCTGCTGGCGCGGCGTGAGGATCCCGGCCTGGTGGTAGCCGTCATATTCGTTGCGCGCGGCGAGTTCGTCGGCGAGGGCGCGGCGCTGGGACTCCGCGGCGCTCGGCTCCGAGTTCGACGAACCGGACGCGACCTCGGCTCCGACGCCGAGGCCGATCGCGCCAGCGCCGAGCACGGCGGCCGAGCGACCGAGGAATTGACGACGGTCCAGCGGGCTCATCGACCCTTCCCGATGCTCGGTGGTGCTTTATAGAGTTCGGTCTCGAGCGAGCTCGGCACCATCTCGAGCGCGCCGAGGGCGCCGGCGACGTAGCCGTTGAACTGCTCGTGTTCCCGTTCACCCATCTGGGTCAGGGTCGGGTAGCTGCCGCCGTGCTCCCGCATCGCGCCGAAGAGTCGGTGCAGCCGCAGCAGCCAGTATTCGACTTCTCCCTCGGTGTTCTCGCGCCCCGAGAGCAGTGGCTTCAAGGTGTGGAAGACCTCTTCGACCGAGGCCAGCGCCGCCGCCGTGCCGAGGACGCCCTGGTGGCTCCAGGGCACGTCCATCCCGGACATCAGGTCACGCTGGGCGTCCTCGATGATCTCGTGGCCGCGGGTCGCGTAGTCGAGGGCGTCGATTTCGACCCCCGGGACCGCCGCCCGCAGTCGTTTCAGGTCGGCGATGAGGCGATGGTCATAAGAGGAGAGCGACCGCAACGGACGCTCGGTCCAGAGCCCCCATTCGAGCCTGCGGAAGCCGACGAAGTTCGGATCCGAGGGTGAGGTCCGCGGCCCGCCGGCGGTCCCGTCGAGTTCTTCTTCGAGGTTGCCGAAGAGGCCGTAGTCGGCTCCCAGGTGCATGTAGTCGCCCCAGGCCTTCTCCCAGGCCTGCTCGGCCGCCGGCCGCGAGCCGCGGGCGAGGGTGCGGCCCAGCGCTTCGGCGTCGGTGATCGTGCGCCCGATCCAGTCGTGGGCGTAGGCCTTGTATTGCTTCACCGGCTGCTTGAAGCGAGCCGCCGAGATCGGCAGGAGGTCGGAGATTTTTTCGCCTTCGAGGTTCTCGCCGAAGTCCTCCCGGGCAGCGACTTCTTCGCCGAACCGGACGGCCGGAGTGTCGGTGCCGACCACGGTCGTGAGGCGTCCCGCCAAGGGATTGGCGACGTGGGACGGCCCCTCCGATGCGACGCCACCGCCCGGCTGCCCATCGGAGTGGGAGGGGGCCGCCGCCGAGCCGATGAAGATGCCGACGGCGACGACGACGAGCACGCCGGCGACGAGCGCCAGGCCTCCGAGGCGTCCCGGGCGGCGGAAGGACCGTCGGGTTGACATCGGGCCATTTTTGTTCGCCTCCGCGCCGAGCTTGTTGGAGAAATGTAACTACGAGGATCGTGGCCGGCCAGAAATGTGAACTTGTGTGTATTTCACGCGATAGTCACAAGTTGGTAACTACGCCGTGACAGCCGCGTTCTGGGGCTGAAAGAGGATCCGGCGGCGTGCCGTGTCTGGGCGTCACGCGCACTGGTAGCCACAGAAACAACTAAGGAGCCTCGATTGCGTATGCGCAAGAAGCTGTTGGCGTTAGGCGCCACCGCGGTGGTCGCCGGCGCGACCATCGTCGGGATCTCGATGTCCGGCGCGGCATCGCCGACCGCCGCCCTGCCGACCCCCACGACGCCGATCGAACACGTCGTCGTTCTCTTCCCGGAGAACATCTCGTTCGATCACTACTTCGGCACTTACCCGAATGCCGTCAACGGGGCCGGCGAACCGGCCTTCACGGCGCTCCCGGGGACGCCGGCCGTAAATGGCCTCAGTCAGGCCCTGCTGCATGAAAACCCGAACGCGGACAACCCGACCCGCCTCGCCAACGACGAAGCGCTGACCTGCGACCAGAACCACAGCTACACCCCGGAGCAGGAAGCCGAGGACAACGGGAAAATGGACATGTTCGTCCAGAAGACCGGGAATGGCGGTTGCCAGTCGACCGAAAAAAATAAATCCACCTACGGTCCTCCCGGGGTCGTCATGGACTACTACGACGGCAACACTGTGACTGCACTGTGGAACTACGCTCAGCACTACGCGCTGAACGACAACTCCTACGACAACCAGTTCGGTCCGTCCACCCCGGGCGCGCTCAACCTGGTCAGCGGTGACACCGAAGGCGCGGTCGCCTTCGGCGGCGGCGCAGCTCCCGGTGGTGTGGTGCAGGGAGACCCCGAGCCGCGCTATGACCAGTGCAGCAACGAAGGGACGACCGAAAGCGTTCCCGTCGAATCCTGGAAAGGCCATACGGAAAACGTCCTCCTTCCGGGCGGCGCGACCGTCGAAATGACCGGACGGAACATCGGCGACCTGCTGAACGAACGGGACGTCACCTGGGGTTGGTTCCAGGGCGGCTTCGAACCGACCGGCCACGAAGCGGGCACGAACCGCGCGATCTGCGGCCAGTCGATGCTGAACATCGGCAACGCGCCGCAGCGGAGCTACGTCGAGCACCACGAGCCGTTCGAGTACTACAAGAGCACGGCCAATGTCCATCACGTCTCGCCGAGCTCGGTGAGCGAAGTCGGCCACAGCGACCCGGCCGAAACGCCGATGGAAGATCGTGTCAACCACCAGTACGACCTCTCCTGGTTCAAAAAAGCGATCGAAGCCGAAAACATGCCGCAGGTCTCGTTCCTGAAGCCTCCGGCGGCCGAGAACGGCCACGCCGGAAACTCCGATCCGATCGATGAACAGAAGTTCCTCACCGAAGAGATCAACACGATCGAGAACTCGCAGTACTGGAAGAACACGGCGATCTTCATCGCCTATGACGACTCCGACGGTTGGTATGACCACCAGGTCGGTCCGACGTTGTTCCCGTCGCACACCGCGGCGGACCACCTGACGACTGCCGGCGCCTGCCAGTTCACCAACGAAAGCTCGAAAGTCGAGCACGACAATCGCTGTGGCCTCGGCCCGCGTCTCCCGTTCATGCTGATCTCGCCGTACGCGAAATCGAATTACGTCGACAACACGCTCACCGAGCAGTCGTCGATCATCAAATTCGTCGAGCAGAACTGGAGCCTCGGCTCGATCGGTGCCGGCTCCGAGGATGTCGACTCGGGCAGCGTCGACAACATGTTCGAATTCGGCAACGCTCAGCGTGCGCCGCAGATCACCCTCAACGAAACGAACGGTGAGGTCGTCAGCGAAGTGCCCGGCGAAGGTCCGTCGGGAGTCGAAGGTCCCGAAGGCAAAGAAGGACCCGCCGGCCAGAATGGCGCGACCGGCCCCGCCGGTGCCAACGGCAAGGATGGCGCCACGGGCCCGGCCGGTCCGAAGGGTCCCGCCGGTCCGGCAGGCCCGAAGGGTGCCACCGGCCCCCGCGGCCCGCAGGGCGCAACGCCCGTGGTGAAGTGCAAGATCGTCACCAAGGGCAAGAAGCAAGAGGTCAAGTGCACCAGCTCCGGGGCGAAGTCCAGCTCCCGCACGGTGCTCACGCTCGTCCGTGACCACAAGGTTGTGGCCCACGGCACGGGGCGTCTCGGAAGCGAGTTCAGCCTCCGTCACGCGAAGGCCCTCCACGGCCAGTACACGCTGTTCGTCGCCATCCCCGGCGTCACGACCAGCAGCCAGAAGGTCCGCGTCTCCTAGCGGACACCGGAGCCCCGGGTCGTTCCTCGGAAACGAGGAGCGGCCCGGGCCGCTTTGGCCAAGGCCGCGCCGCAAGAGAAATAGTCGACTTTCTCGACCGTCTTGGTTAACTTTGTCCCACACACTCTGGGGACAAGGAGGCGACGGTGGCACTTACCGATGAAGCCGAGTACTTCGACACCCGCGACGAGCAGCTCGAGCGCAAGCTCCAGCGCGAGCACGGTCTCTCGCGACGGCAGCTCCTGAAGCTCGGGGCGGCAGGCTCCCTGATGCTCGCCGGCGGCGGCTTTCTCCGCACCGCCAGGGCGTCGTCGGCCGTCCCGGCGCCACAGGGCTTCGCGGTGCCGCAGGGGATCGTCAAGAAGCTGCCCGAAGAATGGTTCGAACGGCTCGGGACCAACGCCGAAATGAAATGGCAGGCGATGGCCGACGAGGGCTACCTGACGCCGGTCGAGAAGTTCTTCGTCCGCAACCACACCGCGACCGAGGCGATCGACCTCCAGAGCTATCGGCTGCGGATCTTCGGCAGCGGGCTCGAGGATCCGAACGGTCGCTCCTTCACCCTGCGCGAGCTGCGCAGCATGCCCTCCGAAACCCGGACGGCGTTCATGGAGTGCGCCGGAAACGGGCGCAGCTTCTTCGGCTCCCAGCAGCGGACCCCGGCGCCCGGCTCGGCCTGGAAGCTCGGCGCGGTCGGGGTCGCCCAGTGGCACGGCGTCCCGCTGCGCGAGGTCCTCGAACGGGCCGGGATCAAGTCGAGCGCCGTCGACGTCATGCCGCAGGGGCTCGACCAGGAAGTGATCACCAACGGCGTCAACGAAGGGCACGTCCGCCGTCCGCTCTCGGTCGCGAAGGCACTCGACGACGCGCTCCTCGCCTACGGGATGAACGGCGAACCCCTGCCCCCGGACCACGGCCGGCCGCTGCGGCTGGTCGTCCCCGGCTGGGTCGGCGTCGCGAGCACCAAGTGGCTCGGCCAGATCGAAGTCGCCGACGAACCTCTGTACTCGCCCTGGAACACGACCCAGTACCGGATGATCGGCCCGGAATATCCGGCCGACTCCCCGCCGCTCACCAAGCAGGCGGTGAAGAGCGCCTTCGAGCTGCCGATGCCCGCGGCCCTGCCCGCCGGGAAGACGATCCGCCTGCACGGCCGCTCCTGGTCGGGCAGCGGGACGATCAAGCGGGTCGAGATCTACCCGGAGGCCGTCTCCACGTCGGTCGGCCCGGCGTATGCCGCGGAACCGACGGGGCCGGGGCCGTATGGCGGGTCCGGCCAGAACCGCCGCTCGGGTCCCACGCCCGAAGGCTGGCACCCGGCCAAGCTGCAGTCACCGAACGTTCCGCAGGCCTGGGTGCGCTGGAGCTTCGACTGGACCCCGCCGGGCCCCGGCGCCTACCAGCTGCGAGCCCGCGCGACCGACCAGACCGGCCAGAGGCAGCCGGAAACCGTGCCCTTCAACAAAAACGGCTACCTCTTCTGGGCGGTCGTCCGGCACCCGGTGCAGGTCGGCTGAGGCGTCGCTCGGCGCTCAGCCGTCCAGTTCCGCGACCAGCTCACCGACCCGGCGCGCGATCTCCTCGCGGGTCGCTCGCACCTCCTCGATCGGCCGGCCTTTCGGGTCGGGCAGATCCCAATCGACGTAGCGGCGGCCCGGGATGAACGGACACTCGTCGCCGCAGCCCATCGTCACCACCACGTCGGCCCAACGGGCGTCGTCCTCGGTAAGCCCATGGGGAATTCGATCGGCCAGGTCGATGCCGACCTCGCGCATCACCTCGACGACCTCCGGGTGAACCTGATCGCCAGGGGTGGTGCCCGCCGAGCGGGCGCCGTGGCGACCTTCCGCGGCGCGTTCGAAAAGCGCCTGGCTCATCTGCGAGCGCCCCGCGTTGTGGAGACAGACGAAGAGGGCGTTGGCCATCACGCGAGCCTAGGGGTCGCGGGTGAGAGGTATAGGGTCGGCGCAGGCCGATGCCAGAGTTGCTGGACCGCCCCATCAGTTCGTTGCCGGAGTTCTGCCAAGCCACTTATGAGCTGGGCATGGCTTCGGCGCGGCGGCGCCTCTGGTTTCGGGGCGTGAACGACGTCGACTATCCCTTGGTGCCGCGGCTGTATCGGAGTGACTCGGAGGTGGCGGATCTGCTGGGGCTGGAGGAGGAGATGCTCGCCGAATTCCGGTCGCGGAGTCGCCCACTCCTGACGTCGGAGATCGCCTCGGACTGGGAGCACCTCTTCGTCATGCAGCACTACGGGGTCCCGACCCGGCTCCTCGACTGGTCGGAGAACGCTCTGTTCGCGCTGTACTTCGCCCTCTCGGCCGCCGAGCAGAAGGGCTACCCGACCGACGCTGCGGTCTGGACCCTGGACCCGGCGGTGTGGAACAGCGAGGTCGTCCCCGGGATGGAGGCGCCCGGGAACCCGGTCTGTGTCGGCGACGCCGTCCTCGATGACTACGAGCCCGGCCGGGAGCTCGACGACATGGCGGAGCGGGCGGCGGCGATGTGGGGGCTCTACAACAACCCTCGAATCGCCGCCCAGAGAGGTGTGTTCACCGTTCTCGGGCGGGACAAGCGCTCGCTCCAGGGAGTCTTCGAAGAAGGGGACTTCCCCGACACCACCCTTTGCCGTCTCCGCCTCCCGCGGGCCGCCCTCGGCGAGATGAACGAACAGCTCCGGCTCCTCGGCTTCCGTGAGTCGATGATCTATCCGGACCTGGGTGGGCTCGCCACGGAGATTCGCGTCGAGCAGGGTCTCGCCTGACCGCTCTCGACCTCGTCCTCCCGATCCTTCGTTGCCCCGTCTGTGGGGAAGACCTGTCGCGCGCCGACGCCGGCCTCCGTTGCGGCAACGGCCACAGCTTCGACGTCGCCCGCCAGGGTTACGCCAGCCTGATCGCCGGCGTCCGACCGACCAGCGGGGACGACGCGGCGATGGTGGAGGCGCGGCGGAGAGTCCTTGGCACGGGGATCTACGCGCCGATCGTCGCCGAGGTCGTCGGCATCGCCGGCGGCCAGGTGCCGCCGGTGCGCACCGTCCTCGATGCCGGGTGCGGTACGGGGAACTATCTCGCCGCGATGCTCGATGCCTTGCCGGATGCCCGCGGCCTCGGGCTCGATTCCTCGACCTACGCGCTGCGCGCCGCGGCCAAGGCGCACCCCCGGGCCGCCGCGATCGCCTGCGATCTCTTCGGCCCGATCCCGGTGGCCTCGGCCTCCGTCGACCTCGTCCTCGACGTCTTCGCGCCGCGCAACCCCGCCGAGTTCCATCGCGTCCTGCGCCCGGACGGGACGCTGGTGGTGACGCGACCGACCGACAGACATCTCGCCCAACTGCGCCACCACATCAAGGGGATGGTGGGCATCGACCCGGCCAAGGAGGAGCGGCTGGAGCGGACGCTGGACCCTCATTTCCAGGCGATACGCACCGTCTCGACCGAGTACACCGCCCGCCTGACCCCCGACGAGGCCGCCGACCTGGTGCTGATGACGCCGAGCGCCCGGCACCTGACCTCAGCTGACCTCGAGGGGGACGCCGCCGCGCTCCCGGCCGAGGTCGACGTCTCGGTCCTCACGACCGCCTACCGCGCTCGGTAGCGGTCGAGGCGCCGAGCATTCGTCGTCGGCCTTGACAAATCTAAGACGACTGGTCATATTCACGGACCGATGCCGCAACGGAACCTGAAAGAGCAGCTGGTCGAAGGCGCGTCCCAGGTCCTGCTCGAACAGGGCTACCACGCGGCCAGCGTGGGGGACATCGTCGCCGCCGCCGGGATCCCGAAAGGCTCCGTCTACAACCACTTCGACAGCAAGGAGGACCTCGCGATGGAGGTCGTCCGGCGCTACGTCTCCAGCTATCCGTTCGACGCTCTGCTCGACCCCGAGGGCAGCCCGCTCGCTCGTCTACGCACCTTCTTCTCCGACACGATCGAGCGCACCGTCGCCCGTGGGGTGACGTCGGGATGCCTGCTCGGCAACTTCTCGACCGAGCTCGTCGGCCACAGCGACCCGATCAGCGAATTGGTCGCCGAGTCACTGGAGCAGATGGGGAGAGGGGCGACGACGGTTCTCGAGGAAGCCCGGGAGCGCGGCGAGCTGGACGCCGGCATCGACCCCGGCGTGCTCGGCCCTTACCTGGTCGACGCCTTCGAGGGCAGCGTCGCCCGGGCCAAGGTCAGCGGGTCCCGGGCGCCGCTCGACTCCTTCCTCGACTTCACCTTCGACGTGCTGCTGAAGCGCTGACCCTTTTTTTGATTCCATGAATATGACCGGTCACTTTGATCAGGAGGAACACCAATGACGGAGCACTACCGAGCAGTACAGGCCACCGCCCCCGGCGAGCTGGTCCTGACCGAGTTGCCGCTGACCGACCCGCCGGCGGGGCACGTTCGCATCCGGGTCGAGGCCTGCGGCATCTGCCACAGCGACGGCGCCACCGTCGACGCGGTCTTCCCGGTCGAGTTCCCCAGGGTCCCCGGTCACGAGGTCGTCGGCCGGATCGACGCCGTCGGCGACGGGGTCGAGGGCTGGAGCGCCGGCGACCGGGTCGGGGTCGGCTGGCTCGGCGGGCAGTGCAACCACTGCGCGCAATGCCGCCTCGGTGACTTCGTCAACTGCGAAAACCAGGGCGTCACCGGTCTCCACTCCGACGGCGGCTACGCCGAGGTGATGATCGCCCGTGAGACCGGCCTGGTCCGGATCCCGGACGAGCTCGGCTCGGTCGACGCGGCGCCGCTCCTCTGCGCCGGCCTGACCACCTTCAACGCACTGCGGAACTCGCCCGCGCGCCCCGGCGACACGGTCGCGATCATCGGCCTCGGCGGTCTCGGCCACCTCGCCGTGCAGTACGCCCGCCACATGGGCTTCCGCGTGGTGGCGATCGCCCGCGGCCCGGAGAAGGCGGAGCTGGCGAAGGACCTCGGCGCCCATCACTACATCGACAGCGTCGCGACCGACCCGGCCGAGGAGCTCCTCGCGCTCGGCGGCGCGAGCGTGGTCGTCGGCACCGCGGCCTCCTCGGAGGCGAGCGCCCGCCTGCTGACCGGGTTGGCGCCGCGGGGAACCCTCGTCGTGGTCGGCGTCGGCTTCGAACCGCTGCAGATCGCGGGCACCGACCTGGTCTTCCCGGGTCGCCACGTCGACGGGTCGCTCACCGGTTCCTCGGCGGACGGCGAAGCGACGCTCGATTTCAGCGCCCTGCAGGACGTCCGTTCCCACAACGAGGTGTTCGGCCTCGCCGAAGCCGCCCAGGCGTACGCCCGTATGTCCTCCGGCGAGGCGCGGTTCCGCGTCGTCCTCGACATGGCTCGCTGAGGCCGAGGCCCGGGTTTGCCAATCTTTGACTTATGGCAGAGAAAAAGATCTTGGAGCCCGGGCCCGACCATCCGATCACGATCGAGCCGAACCCCGGTCGCGTCGTCGTCACGGTCGCCGGCAAGACCGTCGCCGACACGCGACGGGCGCTGACCTTGCAAGAGGCCGACTACGAGCCGGTCGCCTACGTGCCGCTCGAGGATGTCGATCGCTCACTGCTCGAGCCGACCGACCACTCGTCCTACTGCCCCTTCAAGGGCGACGCCAACTACTACAGCGTGCCCGCCGGTGGCGAGCGCTCGGCCAACGCGGTCTGGGAGTACCGGTCGCCGTATCCGGCGGTGGACCAGATCGCCGGCCACGTCGCGTTCTATCCCGACCGGGTCGACTCGATCACGACCGAGGGCTAGCCGTCGGTGACGGGTTCGAGGTAGAAGACCTCGGCCGAGATGTCGCGGCCGGTGTCCATGCCGCTGACGAAGCCGATCACCTTGCGGCCGGTCAGTTTCTCGATCACCTCGCGGAACTGCGGCTCGCAGGCGTGCTGGAAGAACATCCTGATGTCGCGCAGGCGCTGGTCCTCGCCCATCGCGACCAGTGACTGCTCGGCGGGGGTGAGGCTCCCCTCCAGGGTGCAGAGCAACGTGTCGTGGTCGGCGAACCGCGTCTTGGCCTTCACCGGGCCGCGGCCGAACTGCTCCTTATAAAGGCGGACCATCGCCCGCGACACCTCGGCGTAGAGCCCGTTGCCGCCGTCAAGGTCTGAGGCGGTAGCCGTCCCGGACCCGTCCACGGCGCTTCTCGCGCTGTCGTCCATGGTTCCTCATATCCCTGCCTTCCGATCAGAGGTCGCTCGCGAGGCGGACGGCAGGTGGATGTTCCCGACAAACGACTGACTCCTTATGAGGGTACGCCCTATGCCGCCGCGTCGTGGCCACTACACTGCCCGCGGCCCCGCGCCGCATGCGGACGGGGGCTGAGGATCGCAGTGAGGCACGCGACTCGACCCGACCGGCGAGCTCGCGGACTCCGAACCGAGAAGTTGAGATTCCGGAGAGGACGTCATGTCTCATCACAGCGCGGGCACGGCAGGGAGATGCGGATGTTGCGGCTGACCCAGCGGCAGCTGCCGGACGGCGCGACCGAGATCGAGGTCGACGGCGAGCTCGCCCTCTCGGTGGCCGACCGGCTTCAGATGGCGATCGACGAGGCCGGCCCGGGGTCGACGCTGATCGACCTCCGGTACTGCACATTCATCGACTCGACCGGGATCGCGGTGATCCTGCGCGCGCACCAGGAGCGCGAGGAAGAGGGCGGCCGGGTCGTCGTCCACAGCCTGTCGAGCTCGGTCCTGCGGATCTTCACGGTCACCGGCCTGACCGAGAGCGCCCTGGTCTTCACCGACCGCGACGACGCGGGCGCGCCGGACGATACGGACGCCGCGGTCGGGGCCTAGCCGACCTCGGCCGGCTCGGCGCGATCGCCCTCGGGCTCGAGGTAGAAGAGCTCGGCGGAGACGTCCTTGGTCGTGTCCATCCCGCTGACGAAGGCGCGGACGGTGCGGCCGAGGGCGCGCTCGATCACCTCGCGGAACTGATCCTCGGTGACGTGCTGGAAGTAGAGGCGCAGGTCGCGCAGCCGCTCGTGGTCGCCGATCTCGGCCATCCTCCGCTCGACCGGCGTGAGGCTGTCTTCGAGCGTGCAGACCACCAGGTCGGGGCCGGCGAAGGCCGTCCGCGCTTTGGTCGGCCCGCGGCCGAACTGGACTTTGTAGATGCGGACCATCTCGCGGGAGATCGCCGCGAGGCTCGACAGCTGCCGCTCGCCCTCGTCGTTGCCGTTCCCGATCCCAAGGCGTTCTTGGCCGTCTCCTGACACGCTGACTCCTCTTCCCGGCAGGCGTCGGTGGCCGACTCCTGTCCGGACATCGCAAGTTGGGAGAAGTCGGTCTGACGAGCATGCTCGTCTTCGCGTTGCCTCCTTGGGCAGTCAACGACTCAGCACCAAGGTCCGAGCGTCGGGGGCCGATCCTAGTCGCGCGGCCGGGGGGCCGGGTTGCGCCCGGGTCGGTCGGGCCGCTCGCCGAATCCGAGGATCACCTGTATCGAATGACGCGGGATCGCCCGTGGGTCCATACCTTCGAGACGTGGCCGCCGCCGTGGAGTGTCGGCCCGAATTCGAGCGAAGGGGCTGAAGTCATGGACAGAGGTATGGGACGCGCCGCGTTTGTCGCGATCTTGCTGTTGATAGCGGGCGTTTTGAACATCGTCTATGGCATCGGCGCGATCAGTGACGCGCACTTCTACGCGAACGAAACGCACTACGTGCTCGGCAGCCTCCACGCCTGGGGCTGGGTCACCGTGCTCCTCGGGATCTTCGAGCTCTTCGCCGCCGTCTCGCTGCTGAAAGGCGACACCTTCGGGCGGATCGTCGGCATCGCCGCCGCAACCATCGGCGCGATCGGCGCCCTGCTCGCGGTCGGCGGGGCGTACCCGTACTGGTCGCTCGCGATCTTCGCCCTGCTCGTGATCTGCATCCACGGCCTCGTCGTCTACGGCGAGGACGTCGACCACGCTCGCGCCGAATGAGCGCCAAGCCTGACCCGATCCAGCGCGGGGTCCTGCCGATCCCCGATCGCCCGCACACCGGGTCGATCACCTACGACGCCAAGGATCCCGACACCGAGTTCCCGCCGATCGAGCCACTGCGGCCGCCGGAGGGCGCCCCGAACGTGCTGGTGATCCTGCTCGACGACGCCGGCTTCGGCTCGTCGAGCGCCTTCGGCGGGCCCTGCGACACGCCGACCGCCGAGGCCCTCGCCGCCGGCGGCCTCAAGTACAACCGCTTCCACACGACGGCGCTGTGCGCGCCGACCCGGCAGGCGCTGCTCACTGGACGCAACCATCACTCGGTCGGGATGGGTGGGATCACCGAGGTCGCGACCTCGGCACCGGGCTACAGCTCGATCCGTCCCAACACCGCGGCGCCGCTCGCCGAAACGCTGAAGCTGAACGGCTACTCGACCGCGCAGTTCGGCAAGTGCCACGAGGTGCCGGTCTGGCAGGCGAGCCCGATGGGCCCGTTCGACGCCTGGCCGAGCGGCGGCGGCGGCTTCGAGCACTTCTTCGGCTTCATCGGCGGCGAGACCAACCAGTACAGCCCGGCGCTGTACGAGGGGACGACGCCGGTCGAGCCCGACAAGACCGCGGAAGAGGGCTACCACCTCTCCGAGGACATCGCCGACCGGGCGATCGGCTGGATCCGCCAGCAGAAGGCGCTGATGCCCGACAAGCCCTTCTTCACCTACTTCGCCCCCGGCGCGACCCACGCTCCGCACCACGTCCCGGCCGAGTGGTCGGACAAGTACAAGGGCAAATTCGACCAGGGCTGGGACGCCCTGCGCGAGGAAATCTTCGCCCGCCAGAAGGAGCTTGGCGTCATCCCCGCCGACGCCGAGCTGACCGCGCGCCACGACGAGATCCCCGCCTGGGAGGACACGCCGGAGGAGCTGCGGCCGGTGCTCGCCCGCCAGATGGAGATCTACGCCGGGTTCATGGAGCACACCGATCACCACGTCGGCCGGGTGATCAAGGCGCTCGAGGACCTCGAGATCCTCGACGACACGCTCGTCTATTACATCGTCGGCGACAACGGCGCCTCCGGCGAGGGGACGCTCCACGGCAGCTTCAACGAGTACCTGATCTTCAACGGCGCCGACGCGCTCGAAACCCCCGAGTTCCTCGCCTCGAAGATCGATGATTTCGGCACCCCGGCCGCCTACAACCACTACGCCGTCGGCTGGGCCCACGCGATGGACACGCCCTACCAGTGGACCAAGCAGGTCGCCTCGCATTGGGGCGGGACCCGCAACGGCACGATCGTCCATTGGCCCGCCGGGTTCGAGGGCAAGGGGGAGGTCCGCAGCCAGTTCAGCCACGTCATCGACGTCGCCGCCAGCATCCTCGACGCGGCCGGCATCCCCGAGCCGCAGAGCGTCAACGGCGTGCAGCAGATGCCGCTCCACGGTCGCTCGATGGTGCCGAGCTTCACCGATCCCGACGCGCCCGAGTTCCGCCGGACGCAGTACTTCGAGATGTTCGTCAACCGCGGCGTCTACCACCAGGGCTGGACCGCATGCACCCGTCACAGCACCCCGTGGATGATGGGCAAAGAGCTGCCTCCCTACGACGACGATGTCTGGGAGCTCTACGCCCCCGACGACTGGACCCAGGCCCACGACATCAGTGCCGAGAACCCGGAGATGCTGCACAAGCTGCAGCGGCTCTTCCTGATCGAGGCGACCCGGTACGGCGTCCTGCCGCTCGACGACCGCCGGATCGAGCGCTTCAACCCCGACCTCGCCGGTCGCCCGACGTTGATCAAGGGCAAGTCGCAGCAGATGTTCGACGGCATGAAGCGGCTCTCGGAGAACAGCGTCCTCGCGCTGAAGAACAAGTCGCACTCGGTCACCGCGCAGCTCGAGGTCCCGGAGGGCGGCGCCGAGGGCGTGATCATCGCCCAGGGCGGCGCCTTCGGCGGCTGGAGCCTCTACGCCAAGGAGGGACGGCCGGTCTACTGCTACAACCTCGCCGCCCTCGCCCAGACCAAGGTCGAGGGCTCCGAGGCGATCCCGGCCGGCGAGCACCAGGTGCGGATGGAGTTCGCCTACGACGGCGGCGGCCTCGGCAAAGGCGGAAAGGTCACCCTCTTCGTCGATGGCGAGGAGGTCGGCGAAGGGCAACTGGCGGCGACGATCCCGATGCTCTTCTCGGCGGACGAGACCACCGACGTCGGCTCCGACACCGGGACGCCGGTCAGCGACGACTACGGGGCGCGGGGCAACGAGTTCAACGGGAAGGTCACCTGGGTGCAGCTCGACATCGACGAGAACGCCGAGGACCTCGACCACCTGATCACGCCGGAGGAGCGGATGCGGATCGCGATGGCGCGCCAGTAGTCGCGAGACAGCCGAAGAGCTTTTTTCACCTGAAACGAAAGGACAGAGATGAACACCGATGACATCGAGATGGGGCCGATCGACTACCTGCTGGTCGAGTGGCCGGGCAAGCAGCCCGAAGGCGAGATCGCGCCGTATCTGGTCGACCTCGTCGATCGCGGGCTGATCCGGATCCTCGACCTCGCCTTCCTGATCAAGGGCGAGGACGGGACGGTCGCCGCGGTCGAGATCGCCGACGTCGGCGGCGAGGTCGCCGAGCTGGCGATCTTCGAGGGCGCCTCCTCGGGCCTCCTCGACGACGAGGACGTCGACGAGGCCGGCGCGGCGCTCGAGCCGGGCACCTCGGCCGCGCTGCTCGTCTACGAGAACACCTGGGCGGGGCCGTTCGCCGCCGCCGTCCGCCGTTCCGGGGGCCAGCTCGTCGCCAGCGGGCGGATCCCGGTCACCGACGTCCTCGCCGCGCTCGACGCGGTCGAGGCCACCGCCTAAGTCAAGGAGAGAACCGATGCCAAGACTGCTCAGAACCGTCGCCCGCACCGCCGTCGTCGCCGGCACCGCGACCACCGTCAGCAACCGCGTCTCGCGCCGCCAGGCGAACAAGTGGGGCCAACAGGAAGCCGCCCAGGCTCCGCCGCCCGAAGCCGCTCCGGCCCCGGTCGCGGCGGCCCCCGCCGCCCCCGCGTCGTCGATGCTCGACCAGCTGAAGGAGCTCGGCGAACTGAAAACCCAGGGCGTCCTCACCGAGGACGAGTTCGCCGCCCAGAAGGCGAAGCTACTGGCCGGCTGAGGCCGGGGTGGGCGCCGCCGGAGATGAGACGCGGGCGGCGCCGATCGCTTTGTCGAGCCCGACCGTGACCAGGTAGGCGACGACGACGCCGACGATGATCAGCGGCTCGGAGCCGGCGCCGCTTTTGCTCACCAGCAGCGAGGCGAGGACGACGCAGGACAGCGGCAGGCGGAGGACCGAGACGGCGCCGGCGCCCATGCCTACCGCGACCGCCGCGGTGAGGTCGAAGCCGGGGAGGTGCGAGGCGAGGATCCCGGCGGCGGCGCCGATGAAGAGGGCGGGGAAGGTCGGGCCGCCGCGGAAGTTGCCGAGCGAGATGCCCCAGGCGAGGCCCTTCATCAGGAGCAGCAGGAGCAGCGCCCCGATCGACCAGGTCGCGGCGCCGGAGGTCAGGCCGGTGAGAGCGTCCTGGCCCGAGAAGAGGACCTCTTCGACGCTCTTGCCGGTCCATCCGTGGAAGACGACGGCGAGCAGGGCGACGACGATCGCCGCCGCGGGCAGGACCAGGAACGGCATGCGGCGGGCGAAGACGTGGGCCAGCAGGCCGAGCCGCATCACCGCGAAGACGAGCGCCGCGACGCCGACCGCGAGCCCGAAGGTCCAGGCGAAGTCGGCGAGCGCCGGCTGGTCGAGCTTCGGCAGGGTGAGCGTGCCGAGCGCGTAGGCGCTGGTGCTGAGCCCCGTCAGCGAGCCCATCCCGATCGAGATCAGCGAGCCGATGCCGGCGGCGAGCAGGCCGGGGAGGAGGATCAGCGGCAGTTTTTCGCGGTCGAGCCCGAGCGCCTCGAGCAGGATCACGGCGGCGATGATCGGCGAGTTGAAGAGCAGCGACATCGCCGCGATGCTGCCCGCCGCCGCCATCACCGCCTGCGCCTCGACCGGCGTGTCTTTTTTCAGCGAGCGGATCGCGAAGACGCCGAGGCCCGCCCCGAGCGCGATGAGGGGCGCCTCCGGGCCGAGCACGAGGCCGCCGCCGATCGTCGCGAAGGCGGCGAGGATGATCCCCGGCAGTTCGATCGGCTGGACCGGGTCGCCGCCGATCTTCAGCCCTTCGGCGGGGACGTGGCCGCCGTCGCCGGGCAGGCGCTCGATCGCCGCCGCGGCCAGCAGGCCGGCGATGCCGAGGACGACGACGTAGAACCAGGCGGGCGCTCCGTTGTCGTAGCCGAGTTCTTCGGGCAGGTCGGTGAAGAGGCCGACCTGGATCTGGTGGATCAGCTCGAGGAAGCCCCAGGCGGCGAGCGAGACGACGACGCCGACCACCGCCGCGAGTACCAGCAGTGGGATCAGGCGCCTCGACACGCGGCAACCGTATTGGTCCGGGCGGCGATCGCGAATCATCTTCTTCGTGTGATGCGGCGCCGGCAGCCGGTCGGCGATGATCCCGGGATGTCAGACACGATCGTCGCCCCCTCGCCCGATAAATCGACGCCGGTCGACGGCAAGGAGGCGAGAAAGCTCGCGCCGCGCTCGGCCCAGGCCGACTGGAAGCCCGCCGCCGACCGCGTCGGCCCGCTCGAGGTCCTCGCCGAGCAGGACAAGACCCGGGTGCCGGAATTGGTCCCGGTCCGTTACGGGCGCATGTTGGCGTCCGCCTTCACCTTCTACCGCGGCGCCGCCGGGATCATGGCCGCCGATCTCGCCGCGAGCCCCGACTCGGGCCTCCGCGTGCAGCTCTGCGGCGACGCCCACCTCTCTAACTTCGGCGTCTTCCAGGCGCCCGACCGCCGCCTCGTCTTCGACATCAACGACTTCGACGAGACCCTGCCGGGGCCGTTCGAGTGGGACGTCAAGCGGCTCGCGGCGAGCGTCGCGATCGGCGCCCGCGACCGCGGCTTCAGCGCCGCCGAGTCCGAGGCCGCCGTGCTCGCGTCGGTCGGCGCGTACCGCGGGGCGATGACGCAGTTCGCCGCGATGGGCGATCTCGACGTCTGGTACGCCCGCCTCGACGTCGATCAGGCGGTCGCGCAGTGGCAGCAGGAGGCGAAGAAGACCGACCGGCGCCGCCTCGAAAAGAACCTCGAGAAGGCGCGCAACAAGGACAGCCTGCGGGCGCTGAAAAAACTCACCGAAACCGTCGACGGCCACGTGAAGATCGCCGACCGGCCGCCGCTCCTGGTCCCGATCGACCGGCTGGCCGAACGCGAAGGCCGCGAGCCGGCGGAGATCAGCAAGCTGATCGAAGGCCTGCTCGCCACCTATCGCGACACGCTCGACGACCAAGCCCAGGTCCTCGCGGCCGGCTACCACTACGTCGACGCGGCCCACAAAGTCGTCGGCGTCGGCAGCGTCGGCACCCGCGCCTGGATCGCCCTGCTGTTCGGGCGCGACGAGCGGGACCCGCTCTTCCTGCAGATGAAGGAAGCCGGGCCCTCGGTCCTCGAGCCGTTCGCGGGGCCGAGCAAGTACGAGAACCACGGCCACCGGGTGGTCGCCGGCCAGCGGTTGACCCAGGCGGCGAGCGACGTGCTGCTCGGCTGGCTCAAGGTCACCGGGATCGACGGCAAGAAACGCGACTTCTACGTGCGCCAGCTCTGGGACGGCAAGGGCTCGGCCGAGATTGAGACGATGAGCGCCTCGACGATGGCCACCTACGCCGGCCTCTGCGGCTGGAGCCTCGCCCGGGCCCACGCCCGCACCGGCGACCGCCGCGCGATCGCCGACTACCTTGGCAAAAGCGACAAGTTCGACCGCGCGATCGCCGAGTTCTCCGACGCCTACGCCGATCAGAACGAGGCCGACTACCAAGTGGTGGCGAACGCCCGAGACGCCGGCGAGCTCGTCGTCGAGAGCGGCGTCTGACGGGCCGGCGACGGCTCGGCCAAAGCGCGAGACGCCGCGACGAAAGGAACATCGGTGGGCAGCATCTTCGGCCTGGCGCTGCTTGCCATGTTCAATCCATCGCTGCTCACGGCGGTGACGGTGATGCTGCTCCTGCCCGACCCGAAGAAGCTGATGTTCGGCTATCTGCTCGGGGCCTACCTGACCAGCATCACGGTCGGGTTGCTGATCGTCTTCTCCTTCCACGATTCGGCCGGCACCGAAGCCGCCCACAACACGATCAGCCCTGCCGCGGACCTCGCGCTCGGCGCGATTCTGTTGATCGTCGGGCTGGTGCTGAGGAGCGAGCGCGGCGAGAGGCTTAAAGAGAGCCGCCGCACCCGCAAGGCCGCCAAGGGGAACGCGAAGAAGGAATCGCTGCCCGAAAGGATGCTGGGAAAAGGCTCGGCGAAGATCGCCTTCGTCGTCGGCGTCGTCCTCACCTTCCCCGGCGTGTCCTACCTGGCGGCGCTCCACCGCATCGACGAGCTCGGCGCGGCCACCGTCCCGACGGCCCTCTTGGTCATCGGCTTCTGCCTGATCCAGGCGATGCTGATCGAGGTGCCCTTGCTCGGGTTCGCGATCGCTCCCGAGCGGACCGCCGACACCGTCGCGCGACTCAGGGCGTGGCTGGCCGAGAACGGCGGCCGGGTCGGAGCGAACGTCGCGATCGTGCTCGGCGCGATCCTGGTCGCCCGCGGCCTCCTGACCCTCCACACCTAGCGCGACCAACGTCGAGTGCAGGATTTTGGTCCTCTAGCAACCAAAATCCTTCAGCCGACCCGAGGGTCGCCGCGACGGCTGGACGCTTTTCGTCCTCTGACAACGAAAAGTGTCCAGCGACGGGGCGGGGCGACGCCGGGATCGGGGCGGGGCGAAGATCACACGGTTCGCACGATGCGGGGGCGGGCCGGCGGTGGTTCAGTGGGGGTGGCCGAATCAACGGTCCCACAACCGCAAAGGAGGGGCCGATGCCCCTGTCGAGAAGGCCGCTGACCAGGGCGGCGATGGTCGGAGGAGCGGGATACGAGATCGGCAAGCGCCACGAGGGCCGGGGGTCGGCGGCCGAATCGGTCGACGACGCGGCGTCGGAGGCGAATCGGATCGACGCGCTGACGAAACTCAAGTCGCTGCTCGACGACGGCGTCCTCACCCAGGAGCAATACGACTCCGAGCACGCCCGCCTGACGGCGGGGATCTAGCGTGCCCGGCCTCCCGGGCGCCCCGGGGCCGGTGCAGCTGCTCGTCATCGCCTTCGCGAACGGGAAGTTCGACGGCCGGGTCCTCGAGGAGCTGCGGCGCCTCCGCGAGCACGACGTCGTCGGCCTGCTCGACCTGCTGTTCGTCGTCAAGGACGACGACGGCGAGGTGTTCGAGCTCGAGCTGAGCGACCTCTCCGCGGAGGAGTCGGCGGAGTGCGGCGCCTTGGTCCGCGCGCTGTTCGGGTCCACCGGGGAGGACGAAGGCACGGCCGGTCGGCCGCGCCCCACTGCCGCCACCGTCGCCCAGAACGGCTCGTTGCTCGACCTGTCCGAGGCGTGGTTCCTGGCCGACGTGATCCCGGCCGGGACGGCGGCGGCCGTGGTCCTGCTCGAGCACCGTTGGGCGATCCCGCTGCGCGACGCGGTCGAGGCCGCCGAGGGCCACGACCTGGTCGACACCTGGGTACATCCGCGGGACCTGGCGGGCCGGGATTAGCAAAATTTTTTAACCTGGACAGCGGTCCCGTGTTTAACTGGACCTGTGTTGGGTACGACGAATCGGTTGGTCCAGCGTCCGCGCCTGCTGGCCCGACTCGAAGGGTCCTCCTCGCCGATCGTCCTGCTCCACGCCCCGTCGGGCTACGGGAAGTCGGTGTTGATCGAGCAATGGTCAGAGCGCGATCCGCGTCCCTACCCGACCCTGATCCTCGGCGACGCCCACAACGACCCGGCGATGCTGATCGGCTCGATCGTCGCCGCGCTCGACCCGATCGAGCCGGTCCCGCCCGAGGTCGGCACCGCGCTCGCCAACCTCGAGCCGAACTTTGAGAACGTCGTGCTGCCGCGGCTCGGGCAGGCGCTGGAGGGGCGCCAGGTCCCGTTCGTCCTCGTGCTCGACGACTTCGAGCGGGTCAAGAGCGCCCCGGCGCTCGACGTGGTGACGACGCTCGCCGCCCACGTGCCGCCGGGGTCCCAGCTCGTCCTCGCCGCCCGGACCGAGCCGGAGCTGCCGATCGGCCGGCTGCGCGCCCACCGTGGGATCAACGAGCTCGGCGCCCGCGACCTGGTGATGACGAAGGGCGAATGCGACGAGCTGCTGCGGTCCCTCGGCCTCACCGTCACACCCGAACAGCTCGACACGCTGGTGCGGCGGACCGAGGGCTGGCCCGCGGCGCTCTACCTGGCCGGGCTGGCGCTGCGCGACTCGGAGGAGCCCGACGAGGCGATCGACCGCTTCGCCGGCGACGACCGCTTCGTCGTCGACTACATCAGGGAAGAATTCCTCGAGCCGGTCAGCCGTCGCCAGCTCGACTTCCTCCGCCGCGCCTCGGTCCTCGACCGGCTGAGCGGCGAACTCTGCGACGCGGTCCTCGAACGTCGCGGCTCGGCGACCCAGCTGCGCGAGCTCTCGCGCTCGAACATGCTCCTCACCCCGCTCGACCGCCGCGACGAGTGGTTCCGGTTCCACCCGCTCTTCCGCGAGATGCTGCGCGCCGAGCTGCGGCGCTCCGAGCCCGAGCAGGAGGAGGGGCTGCATCGGCGCGCCTCCGATTGGTGGGTCGAGCACGGCGATTGGGACCGGGCGATCAGCCACGCGGTCGAAGGCGGCGCCCTCGACCGGGCCGGCGAGCTCCTCTGGATGGGGATCCCCGAGTTCACGACGCGGGGACGCAACGCCACGGTGATCGGCTGGCTCGACCATCTCGGCGAGCCGACCGTCGCAACCGACGCCGCCCTCAGCCTGACCGCCTCCTACGCCCACATCACCCAGGGCGCCGGCGCCAAGACCGAACACTGGGCGGCGGTCGCGGCGGCCCTGATCGAGAAGGAACCGCCCTCGGAGAAGAACACGGTGCTGACCGGCGGCCTCGGGCTGATCGAGGCGGCGCTGGCGCGGGGTGGGGTGGGGGCGATCGCCGACCGCACCGCGCTCGCCGCCGAGCTCCTTCCCGGGGACAGCCCGTGGATGTCGATGTGCCGGCTGATCGAGGGCGTCGGCCTCCATTTGCAGGGATTTCGTGAGGAGGCTCACGACAAATTGACCGACGGCGCGCGCCGCGGCGCGGTCAGCGCCCCGAACGTCCAGGTGCTCTGCCTGTCGCAGCTGGCGCTGCTGGCGATCGAGGAGAACGACTGGACCCTGGCCGAGATGCTCGCCTCTCAGGCGCGCGCGCAGCTCGATCGCTCGGGGATCGGCGACTACCCGATGATGGCGCTCTCGATGGCGGTCTCCGCGGTGGTCAGGTCGCGCACCGGCCGGATCGAGGAGGCGGCCGCGGACCTGCGCCAGGGCAAGCAGCTGCTCGAGCAGCTCGAAGACTTCGCCCCGTGGTACGAGGCGGAGACCTGGGTCGCCCTGTCGCGCGCGGCGGTGCGCCTCGGCGACGCTCCGGCGGCGACGAAGATGCTGGCCGAAGCGGCGCGGGTCCTCAAGCTCACCCCCGACGCGATCGTCCTCGAGGCCTGGATCGCCGACGCGGAGGTCGCGATCGCGACCGCCTCGGCCTCCGGTGTGGACGACCTCACCCCGGCCGAGCTGCGGGTCCTGCAGTACCTGCCGACCCACCTGTCCTTTCCCGAGATCGCCGGCCAGGTGTTCGTCTCGCCGAACACGGTGAAGACGCAGGCGCAGGGCGTCTACCGCAAGCTCGGCGTCAACTCGCGGCGCGCGGCGGTCGAGCACGCGCGCGCCGCCGGCCTGCTCGACCCCGAGGGCCCGTCCTTCGACACCGCGCCGCGCTGAGTCGGGGGAGGGGAGACCAGATGGCCGACGCGCCCAAAGATCCCACTCCCGCTCCCGACGCCGAGGCCCCCGGATACGACCTCGCCGGCGTGCCGCTCACCCCACGGGCCCGCCACCTGTTGGAGCTGGAGTTCGGCGACCGCAAGGACTTCGACGACCCGCGACTCGAGTGGCGCCGGCTCTTCTCGGAGCTGCTCGGCACCTTCATGCTGGTGCTCGTGGCCGCCGGTGGCGGCGTCCTGCACGGCAAGGGTCAGATCAGCCTGTCGGCGGCGGTGGTCGCGCCCGGCCTGATGGTGATGGCGATCATCCTGTTC